>NZ_CP031240.1:1277546-1596933 GCF_003351405.1 Haemophilus haemolyticus | reverse complement strand
TTACCCCTCCAGCAACAGAAAGTAGAATATCTTTCTGTTTTGATTGAAGTAGCGCTAAAGCCTTTTTCACATCATCTAATGACCATTTATCAAGTTGAATAATATCGGGCTCTGCTACATACATTTGCTCAAATTGAGCATAATTATCTGCTTCTAAAGTAATTTTATTTTCAGGTGCTTCTTGACGTAATCCATCCACAATTTTCACCCAATCATTTGGATCAGAAAGTAAGTTTCGATGATTAGTAAAAACCAAAAGAGTTTCGCTGAGGCCTTGTCGATGAATATGTCCACCAGCAGCTAATACAGCATTTGTCGCAAGTTTACGCGTATTAGGAATACTTTTACGCGTGCAAGCCACAACAGCATTTGGGTTAATCGCTTTGGCATTGGCTATCATTTCTGCCGTATATTGAGCAACCCCACATGACCATTCAAGTACCAATTGCACCACTTTCCAAGCTTGATGTAATTGTTCAGACATTCCTTCCGCACTTATCAGCAAAGCACCTGATTCAACCAACTCACCTTCTTTTGCATATAAGTGCGATTGAATATCCAGTCTTTTTAATAATTTTTCCACAACAGAAACACCCGCCACAATACCTGCATTTTTACGCTTAAAAAGAATTTTTGCCGGAGTATTTTCAATACCAAGGGCATGAGTGGTTAAATCGCCACGATAAATATCCTCAAGTAATAAATCATCCAATTCTTTATCTGAAAAATAAATCATCGCTACTCCTTAAATTAGTTGTCCTTGATATAAATAAACCTGTTACTTAAAAACAGTGCTTTCTGTGATAATTTCATGTAAATATTAAAGCAACAAAAAAGGTTGGGACTCCCCAACCTTTCACCTAATCTTTCAATAATTTAATTTTTTCAATCACATTTGTTGTTGAACAACCATTTTCAAAGTTTAGCACTTTAACATCACCGCCATTTGCCCAAACTTCTTTTGCTCCAGCAATCTCTTCGGGTTTGTAATCTCCGCCTTTGACTAAAAGATCTGGTAGAATTTCACCGATTAAACGTTGTGGTGTATCTTCAGTGAATGGTACCAACCAGTCCACTGATGCCAAACCAGCCAGTACCGCCATTCGAGTTTCAAGGTTGTTAATTGGGCGACTATCACCTTTTAAGCGTTTAACGGAATCATCACTGTTTACTGCGACAATTAAACGATCGCCCAATTTACGTGCATTTTCTAAATAAGAAACATGCCCTGGATGCAAAATATCGAAACAGCCATTAGTCATCACAATTTTTTCACCGCGTGCTTTAGCTTGTGCGACAGCATCTTTTAACTCTGCTTCGCTCATAATGCCAAATCCCGTTTCAGGGCGAGCATGAATCGCATTTTCAAGTTCCACAGTCGAAACCGTTGAAGTCCCCAATTTACCCACCACAATTCCAGCGGCGACATTAGCTAGGTAACAAGATTCTTCGAAAGAACGTCCATCTGCTAATGCAGTTGCTAATACACTAATGACAGTGTCACCGGCTCCCGTCACATCAAACACTTCTTTTGCAACAGTTGGCAAATGATAGGGTTCTTGATTTGGACGTAACAATGTCATTCCTTTTTCAGAACGCGTCACCAAAAGTGCGGTTAATTCAATATCAGAAATTAATTTTAAACCTTTCTCAATGATCTCTTCTTCTGTATCGCATTTGCCCACAACGGCTTCAAATTCAGACATATTTGGTGTTAATAATGTTGCACCACAATAACGTTCAAAATCAGTTCCCTTTGGATCGATTAACACAGGAACATTCGCTTTGCGTGCAATTTGAATCATTTTCTGAACATCTTTAAGCGTGCCTTTGCCGTAATCAGAAAGAATAAAAGCACCGTAATTTTTCACCGCACTTTCTAACTTCGCTAATAAATCCTTGCAATCTACATTATTGAAATCTTCTTCAAAATCAAGGCGGAGCAGCTGTTGATGACGGGATAAAATACGTAATTTAGTAATGGTTGGATGAGTCTCTAATGCAACAAAATTACAATCGATTTTTTGTTTTTCTAATAAGTGGGAAAGCGCAGAACCAGTTTCATCTTGTCCAATCAATCCCATTAACTGAACGGGTACATTGAGTGACGCAATATTCATCGCCACATTTGCGGCACCACCCGCACGCTCTTCATTTTCTTGTACACGAACTACTGGCACCGGAGCTTCTGGTGAAATACGGTTGGTTGCCCCGAACCAATAACGATCAAGCATCACATCGCCTAATACAAGTACTTTTGCTTGCTTAAATTCTGCTGAATATTGAGCCATTTTTAAATCTCTCTATTTGAATAACCAAAATTGTGGCGATTTTACCACAACTCAAATTTACGATAAACTACGCCCCTAACTTACGTGGAAAGAACAATGAAAAACGAAAAACTCCCTCAATTTCAACCGCACTTTTTAGCCCCAAAATACTGGCTGTTTTGGCTAGGCGTGGCAATTTGGCGAAGTATTTTATGTCTTCCCTATCCTATTTTGCGCCATATTGGTAATGGTCTCGGTTGGCTGTTTTCACATTTAAAAGTGGGTAAGCGTCGAGCTGCTATTGCACGCCGTAATCTTGAACTTTGTTTCCCTGATATGCCTGAAAACGAGCGTGAGGCGATTTTGCAAGAAAATCTTCGTTCAGTAGGCATGGCAATTATCGAAACAGGTATGGCTTGGTTTTGGTCGGATTCACGTATCAAAAAATGGTCGAAAGTTGAAGGCTTACATTATCTAAAAGAAAATCAAAAAGATGGAATTGTTCTCGTCGGTGTTCATTTCTTAACGCTAGAACTTGGCGCACGCATTCTTGGTTTGCATCATCCCGGCATTGGCGTTTATCGTCCAAATGATAATCCTTTGCTTGATTGGCTCCAAACACAAGGCCGTTTACGCTCTAATAAAGATATGCTTGATCGTAAAGATTTACGCGGAATGATCAAAGCTTTACGTCACGAAGAAACCATTTGGTATGCGCCTGATCACGATTACGGCAGAAAAAATGCCGTTTTTGTTCCCTTTTTTGCGGTTCCTGATGCTTGCACAACCACTGGTAGTTATTATTTATTGAAATCCTCACCAAATAGCAAAGTGATTCCATTTGCGCCATTACGCAATAAAGATGGCTCAGGCTATACTGTGAGTATTTCAGCGCCTATTGATTTTACGGATTTACAAGATGAAACGGCGATTGCTGCGCGAATGAATCAAATCGTTGAAAAGGAAATAATGAAGGATATAACTCTATACATGTGGCTACATCGCCGTTTTAAAACACGTCCAGATGAAAATACGCCTAGTTTATACAATTAAAAGTGCGGTCGAATATCACCGCACTTTTTGATAGAATTTTCTCAAATTTAAAAATTAACGAATAATCTCACCATGACAACCAATTATTCAGCTCAAGAAATTACTGTTCTTAAAGATCTCGAGCCGGTGCAAATTCGCCCTGGTATGTATACAGACACCACTCGCCCGAATCACCTCGCACAAGAAGTTATTGATAACAGCGTGGATGAAGCCCTTGCGGGTTTTGCCACAAAAATTGAAGTAATTTTGCATCCAGATCAATCTATTGAAGTCACAGACAATGGTCGCGGTATGCCTGTGGATATTCATCCTACGGAAGGTGTTTCTGGAGTAGAAGTGATCCTGACTAAACTACATGCGGGTGGTAAATTCTCCAATAAAAATTATGAATTTGCCGGTGGTTTACACGGTGTGGGGATTTCTGTGGTGAATGCACTTTCTGAACGAGTGGATATTCAAGTCAAACGTAATGGTGAAGTGTATAAAATTGCCTTTGAAAACGGCAATAAAGTAGAAGAATTGGAAGTTATTGGGACTTGTGGCAGACGCGCCACTGGAACAACCGTTCACTTCAAACCGAATCCAAAATATTTTGACAGCGCAAAATTTTCCGTTAGCCGTCTACGACATTTATTAAGAGCGAAAGCCGTCCTCTGCTCAGGGCTTGAAATCAAATTCATTGATAAAGTAAACAATACTCAAGATATTTGGTTATATGAAGATGGGCTTTCCGATTACCTTATCGAAGCAGTTAACGGCTTTGAAACGCTTCCTGAAAAACCATTCGTTGGTGAATTTAAAGGAACAAATGAAGCGGTTAGCTGGGCATTACTTTGGTTGCCAGAAGGTGGCGAGCTGATTGGCGAAAGCTATGTAAACTTAATTCCAACAATTCAAGGCGGAACACATGTTAATGGCCTACGCCAAGGTTTATTAGATGCCATTCGAGAATTTTGCGAATTTAGAAATCTATTACCACGCGGGGTCAAACTTACCGCTGATGATATTTGGGATCGTTGTTCTTACATTCTTTCCCTTAAAATGCAGGATGCGCAATTTGCGGGGCAAACTAAGGAACGCTTATCATCACGCCAAAGTGCGGTGTTTGTCAGCGGTGTTTTAAAAGATGCGTTCAGTCTATGGCTAAACCAAAATGTACAAGATGCTGAAAAATTAGCAGAAATAGCGATCAGTTCTGCACAACGCCGATTACGAGCAGCCAAAAAAGTTGTACGAAAAAAACTTGTTAGTGGCCCTGCATTACCAGGGAAATTAGCTGATTGTGGCTCACAAGATTTAGAAAAAACGGAATTATTTTTAGTAGAGGGCGACTCTGCGGGCGGCTCAGCAAAACAAGCACGTGATCGCGAATATCAAGCGATTTTGCCGTTACGTGGAAAAATCTTAAATACATGGGAAGTTTCACCGGATCAAGTATTAGGTTCAACAGAAATTCACGATATCGCCGTGGCCCTAGGGATCGATCCTGACAGCAATGATTTATCACAACTTCGCTATGGTAAAGTCTGTATTCTCGCGGATGCTGACTCTGATGGCCTGCATATTGCCACTCTACTCTGCGCCCTGTTCTTACGTCATTTTCCAAAATTGGTACAAGACGGTCACGTTTATGTGGCTATGCCACCACTTTATCGCATTGACTTAAATAAAGAAGTCTTCTACGCATTAGATGAAAGTGAAAAAGAAGCGATTTTAGATCGGTTGAAAAATAAAAAAGGCAAACCTAATGTTCAACGTTTTAAAGGTTTAGGTGAAATGAACCCATCACAATTACGTGAAACAACAATGGATCCTAATACGCGTCGCCTTGTTCAATTAACTTATGATTTAGAGGAAGACCAAGGCGCGGATACATTAGAACTCATGGATATGTTATTAGCGAAAAAACGTTCCGAAGACCGTAAAAATTGGTTACAAGCGAAAGGCGATCAAGTTGATTTGTCTGTTTAGACTAAATTAATCTCTGCAAATCCGAATTTTAATAAATTAAGAATCTATTCAATTAACAGAAACCAAAATGACAAATATCAATTATGAAGGCATTGAGCAAATGCCTCTACGTACCTTCACTGAAAGGGCTTATCTCAACTATTCCATGTATGTCATCATGGATCGTGCGCTGCCTTTTATCGGCGATGGTTTAAAACCTGTTCAACGCCGTATTGTATATGCGATGTCTGAACTTGGCTTAAATGCTACGGCAAAATACAAAAAATCTGCCCGTACCGTCGGTGATGTACTCGGTAAATTCCATCCACATGGTGACAGTGCTTGTTATGAAGCGATGGTGTTAATGGCACAACCATTCTCTTATCGTTATCCGCTCGTAGATGGTCAAGGTAACTGGGGGGCACCAGATGATCCAAAATCCTTCGCGGCTATGCGTTATACGGAATCGCGCCTATCTAAAATCTCTGAAATCTTGTTGAGTGAACTCGGACAAGGAACGGTAGATTATCAACCAAACTTTGATGGAACCTTGGCCGAACCACAATATTTACCTGCTCGTTTACCTCATATTTTATTGAACGGCACAACAGGTATTGCGGTGGGTATGGCGACAGATATTCCACCACACAATATTAACGAAATTGCTGATGCGGCAGTAATGTTGCTAGATAATCCGAAAGCGGGATTAGATGATGTACTTGAAATTGTTCAAGGTCCAGATTTTCCAACAGAAGCGGAAATTATTTCGCCAAAATCAGAAATTCGTAAAATTTATGAACAAGGCCGTGGCTCAATAAAAATGCGTGCAACTTGGAAAAAAGAAGAGGGCGAAATTATTATCTCAGCACTTCCGCATCAATCTTCGCCATCCAAAGTTATTGCACAAATAGCCGAACAAATGACGGCAAAAAAACTGCCAATGCTAGAGGATATTCGGGATGAAGCCGATCATGAAAATCCAATTCGCATTGTACTAGTTCCTCGCTCAAATCGCGTCGATACCGATGCGTTAATGGCACATTTATTTGCTACCACAGATCTTGAAAAAAGCTACCGTGTAAATATGAATATGATCGGGCTTGATCATAAACCTGCGGTAAAAGGCTTATTAGAAATCTTAAATGAATGGCTTACTTTCCGCCGAACAACCGTAACTCGTCGCCTTCAATATCGCTTAGATAAAGTACTCTCTCGCTTACATATTTTAGAAGGTTTGATGATAGCCTTTTTAAATATTGATGAGGTTATCGACATTATACGTCATGAAGATGATCCAAAAGCAGAGCTTATGACACGCTTTAATTTAAGCGATGAACAAGCCGATGCAATTTTAAATTTACGCTTACGTCATTTAGCGAAATTAGAAGAAAACCAACTCAAAGCTGAACAAGATGAACTTGAAAAAGAGCGGTTAAATTTAGAAGCAATTTTAGGATCAGAACGCCGTTTGAATACGCTTATCAAAAAAGAAATTCAAGAAGATGCGAAAAAATATGCCAGTCCACGTATGTCTCAACTGGTCGAACGTGAAGAAGCCAAAATGATCTCTGAAAGTGACATGACACCAGCAGAACCAGTTACTGTCATCTTATCCGAAATGGGCTGGGTACGTTGTGCAAAAGGACACGATATCGATCCTAAATCATTAAGCTACAAAGCGGGTGATAATTATCGAGCTCATGCTTGTGGCAAGAGTAATCAAGCCGTTGTATTCATTGATAGTACAGGGCGGAGTTATGCACTCGATCCGCTTTCATTACCTTCCGCGCGTTCGCAAGGTGAACCTCTCACAGGTAAACTAAATTTACCAGCTGGTGCGACCATTGAATATGTCGTAATGGCCAGCGAACAGCAAGAGTTATTGATGGCTTCTGATGCGGGTTATGGTTTTATTTGTAAATTTGAAGATTTAATTGCACGCAATAAAGCAGGAAAAGCCTTGATTTCTTTACCGGAAAATGCCAAAGTGATAGAGCCTAAGACGCTGACGAATGCCACCGTACTGGTTGTCGCTATGACATCCGCTGGCAGAATGTTGATTTTCCCGGCAAAAGATTTACCGGCATTATCAAAAGGCAAAGGCAATAAAATTGTGACAATTCCTGCCGTAAATGCAAAAGAGCGCAGTGAATTGTTAGTGAAATTATTGCTCATTTCAGATCAAGCAAGTCTTGAATTTCATTCCGGAAAACGAAAAATTGTATTAAAACCGGAAGATCTGCAGAAGTTCCGTGCTGAACGAGGCAGAAAAGGTTCGACATTACCACGTGGATTACATACCAATGTTGAAATAGTGGTAATCGAACCGCAACACAACACATAACTTAAACACAACATAGGGAGATCCAATTTATGAGTCATACATTTAGCACGTATGAAACCCTTGCACTAGCAAGCTTAGTCTTGCTCTTGGGTTATTTTCTCGTTAAACGAATCAGCATCTTAAAAACCTTCAACATTCCTGAGCCAGTTGTTGGTGGTTTTATTGTTGCCATTGGTCTTTTAATTTGGAATAAAGTTGACGGGACATCCTTTAACTTCGATAAAAATTTGCAAACTACCATGATGTTAGTGTTCTTCACTTCCATTGGTTTAAGCGCAAACTTTTCCCGTTTAATTAAAGGCGGAAAACCACTTATCGTATTTTTGTTCGTCGCTGGTTTGCTAATTATTTGCCAAAATGTTATTGGTGTCATAGGTTCATTAGCATTAGGTATCCATCCAGCATACGGTTTATTAGCGGGTTCTGTCACATTAACTGGCGGTCATGGCACTGGCGCAGCGTGGGCTGATACATTCGTTCATCAATTCAATTTACAAGGCGCTACTGAAATTGCTATGGCATGTGCAACCTTTGGTTTAGTCTTTGGTGGTATCATCGGTGGTCCTGTTGCACGTTTCTTATTAAATCGTCAAAAACAAGGTGAAAATCCTGAAAATGATGAAGTAGATGATATTCAAGAGGCTTTTGAACATCCAACTTACAAACGTAAAATTACTTCACGTTCGTTAATTGAAACTATTGCAATGATGTCTATCTGTTTGCTTATCGGCCAATATTTAGATGCTCAAACAAAAGGCACCGCATTCCAATTACCAACATTCGTATGGTGTTTATTTACCGGTGTAATTATCCGCAATATTTTAACCAACATCTTCCGTTTCCAAGTGGCTGAATCTGCTATTGATGTATTGGGTAGCGTGGGTTTATCTATCTTCTTAGCTATCGCCCTAATGTCATTAAAACTTTGGGAACTTGCAGGCTTAGCGGTAGATGTATTAATCATCCTTGCAGTACAAGTTGTCTTTATGGCGGTATTTGCAATCTATGTTACTTATCGCGCAATGGGTAAAGATTATGATGCGGTTGTATTAAGCTCTGGTCACTGTGGCTTCGGTTTAGGTGCAACACCAACAGCCGTTGCAAATATGCAAGCCATTACCAGCCGTTTTGGGCCATCACACAAAGCATTTTTAATCGTTCCAATGGTCGGTGCATTCTTTATCGATTTAATCAATGCCGCGCTATTGAAAGTCTCATTTGCAGTTGTAAATATGCTCGCGTAAAGTGCGGTTAAAATTGACAATCTTTTAGAGAAATGCCTTTATCTTGAATTGATAAAGGCATTTATTTTAAGGAAGAAAAACAAAAGGAAAAACTATGCACGAATTATCTCTTTGTCAAAATATGCTGGAAATAGTAGAACAACAATGTAAAAGTCACGATATAAAAAAAGTTACGGATCTTTGGCTAGAAATTGGTGCCCTCTCTTGTGTAGAACCTGACGCATTAGAATTTTGTTTTGATATAACCTTTCAAGGTACCGCTGCTGAAGGCTGTAAACTTCATCTAATTCCTATTCCAGCGCAAGCCTGGTGTTGGCAGTGTCAAAAATTAGTTGAGATACAAGCCCATCATGATTCTTGTCCAAATTGTGGCAGCATACACTTGCAACGACAAAGCGGTGATGAATTACGTATTAAAGAAATTGCCTTTGAATAGACCGCTCTTTTTTAGCATTTCCAATATTCTTACCTATATCATATTTCATTAAGCATAAAAAAGGACAGGCATAAAGCCTGTCCTCATCATGATAAATATGATAATTAAGCCACAAGTGCGGTTTCTTTTAAGCGTGATTTGAGCTTAGTATATTCAGTTACAACATAGTGCTCAGCCCAACGTTGATCTTCAATTTTCTCGATACGCACTGCGCTGTATTTATATTCCGGAGTACGAGATCCCGGATTTAAATGTTCAGCCGTGAGTTCGTTACATTTTCCGATCCACCATTGGTAAGTCATATAACACGCACCTTTGTTAGTACGAGAACTTACATCAGCACGAGATATAACTTTACCACGAGATGAAGAAATCCAAACAAGCTCATTATTCTTAATACCTAAAGCTTTCGCATCTTGATCGTTCATTTGAACAAATCCTGGTTCATCAGCCAACGCAGCAAGTGCACGGCAGTTACCCGTCATTGAACGGCAAGAATAGTGACCAACTTCACGCACGGTAGAAAGCACTAATGGATATTCTTCAGAGACTTCTTCCATTGGTGGTTCCCAGTCGCAAGCAAAGAATTCAGCTTTACCATTTGGACGGTCGAAGATTTGACCTTCATACAAGTATGTAGTGCCTTGATCTTCAGGGCCTTCATCTGTACATGGCCATTGAATATAACCCAAGCCTTCCATTTTCTCGTAAGTTGCACCTTTATAAATTGGGCAAAGCTCACGCAACTCATCCCAAATTTCTTTGGTGTTGTTGTAATGCATTGGATAACCCAAAGCTTGTGCCATAAGACTGATGATTTCCCAGTCGTCTTTCACATCACCCACAGGATCCACCGCTTTATAGAAACGTTGGAAACCACGGTCAGCCGCACTATAAACACCTTCGTGTTCTGCACAAGATGTTGCTGGTAAAATCACATCTGCTTCCGCTGCCGTTTGAGTCATAAAGATATCTTGAACAATAATGAACTCAAGATCTTTAAAGGTTTGTTTCATTGCATTCAAATCAGGTTCAGTTTGTAAAGTATCTTCACCCATAATGTAGAATGCTTTGAGTTTACCTTCTGCCACTGCATGTGGCACTTCACTCAATGGTACACCTGGTTTGGTTGGAATAGATGGTACGCCCCATGCTTTCGCAAATTTGGCGTTGATTTCAGGATCCGCATAGCTTTGATAACCTGGTAAAGTATTATATAAAGCCCCCATGTCACATGCGCCTTGTACGTTGTTTTGCCCACGCACAGGGTTTACACCAACATTTGGTTTACCTAAGTTACCAGTAAGCATTGCCAAGCTTGCTAATGCACGTACAGTTTCCACACCTTGACGGAACTGACATACTCCCATACCCCACAGAATTGTCGCAGTTTCAGCTTTCGCATAAGTGCGGGCAATTTCTCTTAACATTTCAGGCTCAACGCCAGTGATATGTTGAGTTGATTCAGGTGTATAAGCTTTTACAGTTTCATAGAACACATCGAAATTTTCGGTATGTTCATCGATGAATTTTTGATCTTGTAATCCTTCTTCAAGAATCACGTTCATCATTGCATTCAAAAATGCGACGTTACTACCATTAGCAAGTGGCGCATAAATATCAGCAATACGAGCGGTTTCAATTTTACGAGGGTCACAAACAATAATCTTCGCCCCTTTTGCTTTTGCGTGGTTAATACGACGCGCCACAATAGGGTGAGATGTTGAGGCATTATAGCCAAAGATAAATACGCATTTAGTGTCTTCAATCTCAACGATTGAGTTGGACATCGCGCCATTACCCACTGATTTGAGCAGACCTGCTACAGATGGGCCATGTCAGACACGTGCACAACAGTCAATGTTGTTATTGCCTAATACCGCACGAGCAAATTTTTGCATAACGAAATTCACTTCGTTACCCGGTCCACGAGAAGAACCCGTTACCATAATTGACTCGTTGCCATATTTTTCTCTAATTTCTTGTAAACGTTTTGCAGAATAGGAAATAGCCTCTTCCCAGCTCACTGGCGTGAACGGCTCACCACGTTTGTAGCGAATCATCGGTTGAGTTAGGCGAGGAGTGAGGATTTTTGTGTCATGCACGAAATCCCAGCCATAATATCCTTTCAGGCAAAGCTCCCGTTCGTTTGTTTTACCGTTTGCACCTTCAGCACCCACAATTTTGTTGTTCTCAACCAATAGATTGATCTTACAACCTGAAGCGCAATACGGACAGACAGTAATCACTTTTTTAATTGCCATAGTAATGTCCTTATTTTAGATAACCAGAATGAATTACTCATTCTGAGTAATATAATACGCCTAAATAAAGAACATAGGCTTATAAATTCTGTGGATTTTTTGATATAAAACAGGTTTTAGATAATTTTTTAATATTCTGAGAAAACTCAAAGAAAAATGACCGCACTTTTGATAGTGGGGTCATTAGAAGATGTGTATAAAAATTGGTATGAATAATAAGGCTTTACAAATATCAAATTCTATTTATTTTTCTTATTCAAATGAATCTGCTTTTCAACATAATTTATCATCTGTAACGCAATATCAACCCCGCTTGTTTTTTCAATCATTTCTAAGCCTGGACTTGCATTCACTTCTAAAACCAATAATCCATTTTTTGAACGAATTAAATCCACCCCAGCCACATCTAAACCGATAGCTTTTGTAGCTCGAATGGCTATCAGCTTCTCGTCATCGCTTAAGGTAATTTTTTCGGTTTTTCCGCCACGATGACAATTCGCTCGAAACTCACCATCTTGCCCAATTCTCTGCATCGTTGCCACAACTTGATCACCAATTACAAAACAACGAATATCCGCATTGCCCGCTTCTTCGATAAAATCTTGCTGCAGCATAGATATATTGGTTTGTTTAAAAGCTTCCATAATGCTCACCGCACTTTGTGGTTTTTCAGCCAAAATCACCCCAATTCCTTGAGAACCATTTAGCGTTTTTAAAATTGTCGGCGAACTGATATGAGGTACCGTCGCCTGAGCTTGCACTTCACCGCCACTTAAAAGTGAATTGGGAACAGGAACAACAGCCTTCAACAAAAGTTGCAAACTTTTCCATTTATCACGAGCATTTAAAAATGCCTGAGATGAATTTAAACAAAAAGTCCACTTGCCTTCAAAATGCTGTAAGACAGAACATCCCATTTGTGTACTTGTTGTGCCAAATCGAGGCAAAACAGCATCATAATCAGGCAATAAATAAGGTTTCGACTCGGAGTTTTCTTGATAAAAAATCTGAAAGTGCGGTGGATTTTGTGAGAGTTTTAAGAGACAGCGATTCGGATCTAAAATATCCATCTCATGCCCTTGGTGTTTCGCAGCTTCTTTTAAGCGTTGGCAACTATAAAGACGAGGTTCGCGGCAAAGCATTAGTAATTTCATAATATTTAACTCATTGTCTACGATGTTCCGTATATTACACGAATAAAAACACTTTATGTAGACGATAAAAATCAGGTAGAATTGCCCAGAATTTTTAACTCAAAAAAGGAAATCTTATGTTCGTTGTTATTTTTGGTCGTCCTGGCTGTCCTTACTGTGTGCGTGCAAAAAACCTTGCTGAAAAATTAAAAGGCGAAGTTGCTGATTTTGACTATCGTTATGTGGATATTCACGCAGAAGGCATTACTAAAGAAGATTTATCAAAATCTGTTGGTAAACCAGTAGAAACCGTACCACAAATATTTATTGATGAAAAACCAATCGGTGGTTGCACTGACTTTGAAGCATTAATGAAAGAACAATTTGGTATCGTTGCTTAATTTTTCTTTTAATTTACAAAAAAGCCACTTTCAATCGGAAGTGGCTTTTTTCATAGAAGATTTTTAACCGTTATAACGTTTAAAAATTAATGTCGCATTTGTACCACCAAAACCAAAGCTGTTTGACATGACAGTTTGCAATCCAGCATTTTCTTTCGTCTCAGTAACGATATTGCAACCTTTAGCGGCCTCATCTAAGGTTTCGATATTAATACTTGGTGCAATAAAATCATTATCTAACATTAATAACGTGTAAATTGCTTCGTGTGCACCCGCCGCACCTAAAGAGTGACCTGTCATTGATTTGGTTGAAGAAATCGCTGGGATTTTATCGCCAAATACATTTTTGATTGCACCTAATTCTTTCACGTCACCTACTGGTGTAGATGTACCGTGTACGTTGATGTAATCAATTGGGGTATCGACAGTTGCCATCGCTTGTTTCATACAACGCTCTGCGCCTTCACCACTTGGTGCCACCATATCGTAACCATCAGAAGTTGCGCCATAACCTACGATTTCAGCGTAGATTTTTGCACCGCGAGCAAGTGCATGTTCTAATTCTTCCACAACCACAACTGCACCACCACCTGCAATAACGAAACCGTCACGGTTTGCGTCATAAGCACGAGATGCTTTTTCTGGCGTTTCATTATATTTAGTTGAAACTGCACCCATTGCATCAAACTCAGTAGCACATTCCCAAGATAATTCTTCTGCACCACCAGCAAAAACCACATCTTGTTTGCCTAATTGAATTAACTCAACCGCATGACCAATACAATGTGCAGAGGTTGCACAAGCAGAACTAATTGAATAGTTCACACCACGAATTTTATAAGGTGTAGCTAAACAAGCTGAAACACTCGATGCCATGGTTTTCGTTACAGCATAAGGGCCAATTGCTTTTACACCGCGAGGGCCACGTACCGCATCACAAGCCACTAATTGATTATGTGCAGAACCCGTACCAGCACCAATCACTAAACCAGTACGATCATTAGAAACCTGATCTTCTGTTAAACCTGCATCTTCAATCGCTTCACGCATAGAAAGATAAGCATAAGCCGCTGCATCACCCATAAAACGGAACACTTTACGATCAATGTGCTCGCTTGGGTTTAATTTGATTGTTCCGGCAACATGGCTACGCATATTCATTTCTACAAACTCAGGCACAACTTCAATACCTGATTTCCCTGCTTTTAATGAAGCCAATACTTCTTCTTTGTTGTTACCGATACTTGAAATAATCCCAAAGCCTGTAATTACAGCTCTTCTCATTGCTTCTTCCTTATTGTTTTATATGTAAAAATAACGGCTCAAAATTACTACGAAATAAAAATATTTCAAGCAATAATTCATTTGTTCGACCAGTTTAGAAAATCGCGTTATTATATGCAAATTTCATTAGGCAAGGAAGGAATAAAAAATGACTTTTAGCGTCCAACATGCTGAGATTCACTTCAATCAAAACCATATTCCCATCTCTGATCAATTCGATGATATCTATTTTTCTAACGAAAATGGATTGGCAGAAACAGATTATCTTTTTCTACAAGGTAATCAACTTTGGGAACGTTGGATAAACCACAACGATGCTAATTTTGTCATTGCAGAAACAGGATTTGGTACAGGATTAAATTTCTTTGCGGCAACCAAATTGTTCCGTGAATTTCGCCAGCAATACGAGAATCATCCTTTAAAACGCCTAAATTTTATTTCCTTTGAAAAATATCCGCTAAAAATCACCGCACTTTCGCAAGCTCATTTTGCCTATCCGCAGTTTGAAGATTTAAGCGCTCATTTGCAACGTTATTGGCCTTCATTGATTCTAGGTTGTCATCGTATTCATTTTGAAGAGACCACGTTAGATTTATGGCTTGGTGATGTATCAAAAAACTTGCCACAACTTGGCGATTATATGAATGAACGTATTGATGCTTGGTTTTTAGATGGCTTTGCGCCAAGTAAAAATCCTGAAATGTGGAATGATGATCTCTATAACCTGATGTTTCGTTTCACAAAACCCAATGGCTCTTTTGCCACCTTCACGGCAGCAAGTGCGGTCAGAAAAGGGCTTGAATCTGCTGGCTTTAATGTGACAAAACGTAAAGGCTTCGGTAAGAAACGAGAATGTTTAAGTGGGCTAAAAATACAATCAAAATCTACCGCACTTTCCACACCTTGGTATCTTGCTCAGCCTGCGAAAATGGAAAAACAAGATGTCGCTATTATCGGCGGAGGTGTTGCTTCCCTTTGTGCTGCCATTTCCTTAATAAAACGCGGGGCAAAAGTCACCATTTATTGTGAGGATGAAGCGCTCGCACTCAATGCCTCAGGCAATAAACAAGGTGCATTTTATCCGCAACTTAGCGATGATAATGCACTCACCGTTGATTTTTACCTGCACGCTTTCAGTTACGGTCTCCAATTACTTGATTGGGCAATCGCACAAAACATCGAGTTTGAACACGAATTTTGTGGCGTGGCACTATGTGCTTACAACGAAAAAAGTGCGGTTAAATTAACAAAGATTTCTCAACTTGGTTTACCGAACGAAATCTTCCAAATGCTGAATGCTGAACAACTCAGTGAAAAAGTGGGATTACCACTTAATTGCGAAGGCGGTTGGATTAAACAAGGGGCTTGGCTTGCACCAAGACAATTTGTTCAAAATGCCTTTTCATTTCTTGAAAAGCAGGGTGTCGTCATTAAAACCTCACAAAAAATTACCGCACTTTCTCAGCTAGAAAAAGGTTGGGAACTAAAAAATATGCAAGGTCAAAAATACAGCCATGAAGTCGTCATTCTTGCGAACGGATATAAAATTACTGATTTTATTCAAACAGAAAAGCTACCACTCTACCCTATCCGCGGGCAAGTTAGCCAAATTCCAACATCAGAAAACTTACTCAAACTGAAATCTGTACTTTGTTATGATGGCTATCTCACCCCAGCCGATCAATTAAAAACCTCACATTGCATCGGCGCAAGCCATATTCGAGATAATGTTGATCGCCACTTTAGCGAACAAGAACAACAAGAAAATCAACAAAAACTCCAACAAAATATCGCCCAACCTTGGACGCAAGATGTGGATACATCAGGTAATTTAGCGCGTGTCGGTATTCGTTGTTCTGTAAGAGATCTTGCCCCAATGGTGGGAAACGTACCTAATTTTGAACAGCAACAAGCGGATTATTACAATTTATTCAACCTCCGCCGCCGTAAACAACCTATTCAAAGTGCGGCCAATTTTCAGAATCTTTTCTTAATCGCAGCCTTAGGTTCTCGCGGGCTTACCTCCGCCCCACTCTTAGGTGAAACCTTAGCTTCAATCATTTATGGCGAGTCATTACCTATAAGCGAAGCTATATTACATAATCTTTCAGCTAATCGAGCTTGGGTGAGAAAATGGTTGAAAGGTTCGAAAGTTGAATAATTTTTTATTCTTAATGCTATTACCTGTTTTCCTAATAAACACTTTCTGAAAATTGAAACGCACGCTATAAAGCGTGCGTTATAAATTTGAAATAATAAAAAGATCATCAAGATAAATTACTTAACCTTTCCACAATTCAAACAATACAAATATTGACCTTTAGGATCATTAAATTTGGTTAATACATTCAATTCTTTTTGTAATTTTTGAATTGGAGCGGGCAGACCAAGCCATTTAACTAACTGCTCTTGCGTACCTTTTTTAGTATCGCGCAATAAAGTGCTAATTAAACTAACGTTATCATCTGTAAACCATTCCACGCTAAAATCTTGTACAGCAGTATCTTGGCGTTGATTCACTAATTGTTCTGCTTTATTAACCGCTTCATTAAAAGAACCGATCTCATCCACTAAACCATTTTGGAATGCATCACTGCCTAACCAAACCTGACCTTGAGCAAGTTTATCTACTTGTGTTTTAGAAAGCTGGCGACCTTTGCTAACAATTTCTAAAAATCTATCATAACCATGCTCAATTTCTGTTTGATAAATATCTTGCACAGATTTTGCTAATGGAGAAAAGGCTGATGTATTAGCTAATTCAGTGGTTGAAATACCATCAGCATTCACCCCAATTTTCTTAATGCTATTTTCAAAAGTCGGAAACATCGCAAAAATACCGATAGAACCAGTAATTGTATTTGCATCGGCAATAATATAATCCGCAGTGGATGAGATCCAATAACCGCCAGACGCAGCCATTGCTCCCATAGATACGATGACAGGCTTACCGATTTTCTGTAAGTTTTCTGTTTCTTGACGAATAATTTCAGAAGCAAAAGCACTACCGCCCGGTGAGTTGACTCGTAAAACAACGGCTTTTACTGAATTATCATCATAAGCTTTACGGAGAATTCGTGCAATGGTATCACCACCTGCATTTTCTTCATCACTTTCACCATCAATAATCGTTCCCTCAACATTCACGACTACAATTTTATTCGGTACATTGTAATGTTCTAAACGATCAGGCAGTTGAGTCAAATAATCATCAAGTTCAATGAGATTCGCTTTCCCGTCACTCCCTTTACCAAAAAGTGCGGTGAGTTTTTTATCTAAATCCAAACGAGTTACAACATCGGTTACTAATCCACGTTGTTGTGCATATGCCGTATTATTGCCTTTTAATGCTTTAAGATCCGATAAATATTGTTTCGCATTCGGCAAAACATTATCTTTCTTAATCTTGCGATTTTCGCTGACAGATAAAACATAATTATTCCACATTTCACCTAACCAACGCTGCATATTTGCTTTTGCCTCAGCAGACATATCGTTGCGTAAAAATGGCTCAACTGCTGATTTATAAGTCCCTACGCGGAAAATATGTGGTGTAACGGCTAATTTGTCGAGCATCTCTTTGAAATATAAATTCTCTTGCGATAAACCGTGAATATCCACACTCCCAATTGAATTTAAATAAATTTCATCAGCAAAGCTGGCTAAATAATATTGTCCTTGAGAATAATTATCCGCATAAGCAATCACTGGTTTTCCTGCATCTTTAAAATGACTGATAGCGCCACCAATAAAATCTAATGCGGGTAAATCTGCCCCCTCAAAATAATTAAGATCGAGCACTAATCCTTTAATTTTAGGATCATCTTCCGCTTGTTTAATGGCAAATACCACATCAAATGTCGAAATTTTTCTAGGGACGTGCTCGCCATTCAATTCGCTTAATGCATCTTGCCAACGAAGTGTTTCATCGCGGTTATCGGCTAGATAGCCATCTAAATTAAGTAATAATGCGCCTTCCCCCGTTAATGTTGCAGATTTTTTTCCACCGCTTGAAAAGCTAATAATCGCCACTAGCAATAGTACAAAACCTAAAAACACAACATTCATCACAAGATCACGAAGAAAACATAGCGCTTTCCAACATAATTTTAATACTCGAAACATACAAATTACCTTTAAAAAATTTGCGCTAGCGTATCACAAAGCCTTGTCAAAAACTATGTTATAATCCACCGCACTTTTACTTATAGGGGATAATAAAATGGATGCGTTAACTCTTTTAACAACAAGAAAATCAAACAAAAAATTGACCGCACCTGCACCTAATGCTGAACAGCTTGAACTTATTCTCCAAGCAGCAATGCACGCACCAGATCATGGGAAATTACATCCTTATCATTTTGTTGTAATAGAAAATGATGGATTAAATAAATTGGAAATGCTACTCAAAGCAGCCGTTGTGGAATTTGATTTGGGTGAAGAAAAATTAAAGAAAGCTGAAAATTTAGCACATCGAGCACCAATAGTTATTGGTGTCGTAGCAAGGATAGATCCAACTATCGCTAAAGTACCTGGATGGGAACAAATGTTGAGTGCAGGTTGTGCAACTTATGGATTACAACTAGCTGCGCAAGCACAAGGATTTGATAATGTGTGGATTTCGGGGAAATGGGTTAATGGCACTGCATTACGAGAAGCTTTCGGATGTCGTGAACAAGATCGTGTGATTGCGTTAGTCATGATTGGTACTGGCATGGAAAAAGCCGAACGTGAATGCCGAGTTATCGATACAAAAGATTTTGTAACCTATCTATAAAATATTGCTTGCTTTCCTCAAGACTTAGAGGAAAGCAAAATACTGCGCTATTCTTCTTCCAATTCATCCGCCATCGCTGCCAATATTTCTCGTGTAAGAAGGGCTAATTCACGATAAAAAGGCAAAGTTGCTTGATTTTCTACTTGAGTTAAAAACTTCGCCGCACAAGGTAATAAAAAAGTTTCAAAGAATTCTTGTTGAGCCACTAAAGAATCCGAATTATCTTCAAGCCAAGAGGCTGTGAGCAATAATAAAGCAAAATGATCCGCACTTTCCACCTCTGGCATATTGCGTACAAGGCGGAAATTCATAAATTCTTCAACATCAATCTCGTAAGCTGAAATAGAGGTCATGACTTTACCATTGGTACCAAATAATTTTTGATACTCTTGGTTCAATAAATCGAGATCAATTTTAGCTTGTAGGCTATTCAGCGCTAATTCACTTTCTTTATCAGTATCTAACGCCCAAACTTGACTCAAACCTTTTTGTTGTAACCAAGCAAACGCGCCTGCTAGCACTTCATCGGTAGGAGAACGATAAAAAAGATTACCGAATAATCGACTAATTAATGAAAAATTATTAATTTGTTTTTCAGACATTACGCATTTTCCTTTAAAAGTGCGGCCAATTTTTCTTTTGTTTTTTGAGTGGCAAGTTCAATCATTGCTTTACGCGCCTCATCATCAATTAAATGAATATCACCGAATAATTCAAACTCAACATTTTCAATGCCACAGTAATTAAATAATCCATTAATTAAACAATGATTGAGAGATTTATCCACACCAAATTCTTTATATTTATCAACATTACTGCCAATCGTAATAAATTGCTGCATTTGCTTATTTTTGAGCAAACCTACTGATTCGCCGTTTTCCGTTTTATAGGCAAAGCCATGGCTTAATACGCGATCCAAATAGCCTTTCAAAATTGATGGGAATCCCATCCACCAAAGGGGATAAACCAACGTAATTAAATCAGCTTGAAGAATAAAATCATGCTCTTGCTGAATATCTTCTGGAATAATACCTTTGTTAGTATTCTGCAATTCTTCATGAGATAAAATTGGATTGAAATTCATTTCATAAAGATCTCGAAAAAATACATTTACACCATTTTCTTCACTAATTTGCTCAATACGATTGGCAATCGCTCGCCCAAAACTACGCGCTGAATTAGGATGAGCAAAAATAATTAAGTGGTTCATTTTTCTTATCTATTTGTAAGGAAATAAAAGGTGGCAGAAGTCTATCAAAATAGACCGCACTTTGCATATAAAATCACATAAAAAAAGCGGGCATAGCCCGCTCTCTTATTTGCATCATCATTATGCTGCGTTTTTACGTTCTTCTTCCATGCATACTGCCGCAGTAAATAATACGTCAGTTGATGAGTTTAATGCCGTTTCAGTTGAGTCTTGTAAAATACCGATAATGAAACCAACACCGATCATTTGTGCTGCCACATCATCAGAAATACCAAATAAGCTACATGCTAATGGGATTAATAATAATGAACCACCTGCCACACCAGATGCACCGCAAGCACAAAGAGAAGCCACGATACTTAATAAAATCGCACTAACAAAAGATACTTCCACACCTAATGTGTGTACTGCTGCTAACGTTAAAATTGTGATCGTGATTGCAGCCCCCGCCATATTGATGTTCGCACCCAATGGAATAGAAACAGAATAAGTTTCTTCATCAAGGTTTAAACGTTTTGCTAATTCAATATTCACTGGGATATTTGCCGCAGAACTACGTGTGAAGAATGCAGTTACACCACTTTCGCGTACACAAGTCCATACTAATGGGTACGGATTACGGCGAATTTTCCAATAAACTAATGCTGGGTTAATAACAAAAGCAGTGAATAACATTGTACCGATTAATACAGCAAGTAATTGCACATAACCGCCTAATGCAACTAATCCTTTATCAGATAAGGTTTCAGCCACTAAACCGAATACACCAAATGGTGCAAAAGAAATAATGACGTGAACAATTTTTGATACACCTTCTGCAAAATCAGATAATACATTTTTAGTTGCATCAGATGCATGACGTAACGCTAAACCTAAACCGATAGACCATGCTAACACACCAATAAAGTTTGCTTTGAAAATCGCATTTAATGGATTATCTACCACATTTAAAATAAGGGTAAATAAAACTTGGCCAACTGCTTGCGGCGCTGAACTTGCATCTTCTTTGGTTGCAAGAACTACTTCCGTTGGGAATACGAACCCTACAATAACTGCGACAATCGCAGCTAAGAAGGTGCCTAAAAGGTAAAGCACGATGATTTCTTTCATATTGCTTTTCGTACCAATCTTACGGTTTGCAAGCGCAGCCATAACAAGGAAGAAAATCAAAATTGGGGCAACAGCACGCAATGCTTTAACAAAGATGCTACCTAAAACGCCTACTTTTTCCGCAATATTAAAACCTAAAGCACCTTCAAGTGCAGGTCCAACAAGCGCAATAATGATCCCTAGAACTAAACCAGTTGCAATTCTTTTTACTAAATTGCCCTGGAATAACAGACGAAATAAACGAGATGTGTTCATACTTTTATCTTTCTTTTTAATAAATTTAACTTCAGATTGTTACCAATCCACCTACAAGGGAATTAAAGATAGCGTAAATTCTTATCGAAAGAAAATATTTTTTGTTATTTTTTATCCAATAAGTGAACTTTTTTCTAAATTTGTTAGATATTTTCTAAAAACATACTTATAAAAAAATTTTTTATTTAACCTATTGACACCCTGTATGAAACACCAGTAAAATTTAACTGTACAAAAAAACAAGGTAAAAGGTTATTTATCCATATTATTTAACAGGAGATAAGAGAATGAACAACCAAACTTTGACTGCGCAATATGAAATGGATTTTTCTTATAATCCACTCCCTTTTTTCAGTGATATGGATGACAGCCTTAAATTCAATAAAAAACTAGACTTGAATCTTTATTGTATCAAACGTCCAAAGCAAACCTGTTTTATTCATGTAACCAACCCAAACATGCTAGCTTGGGGAATTGAAAGTGGAGATATGCTAGTCGTTGAAAAAAATGACGATCTTTATTCAGGTGATCTTGTTGTACTAGAAGAAAATAACGAATTTCATGTCTATGAATTTATTGCGCATAGCGGCAATTACCTTTTCATGGCATTGGATTCCACTACACCAAATATAAATACAAAAGATTGGTCGAATTTACCTATTGTCGGCACAGTAACCAATACGATTCATCAAATGAAACGTCGCGATAAAATGAAATGGGCTGCGTAGTTAAAGGCAAAATAAAAAAGTGCGGTGAAAATCAACCGCACTTCTATCTAGTATCTAGATTATATTTCAATTAATTACTCGTCACTTTACGTCTAGCAATAACTGCATCAGAAAGTTGTTGCAATAATCTTTCAGAATCTTCCCATCCAATGCACGCATCCGTAATACTTTGTCCATAAGTCTGTGCTTTGCCATCAACTAAATCTTGACGACCTTCCACTAAATGGCTTTCCACCATTACGCCAAAGATTTGTTTAGAACCAGATGCAATCTGATTACATACATCTTGGCAAACATCCATTTGTTTCTTGTATTGTTTACAGCTATTTGCATGGCTAAAATCAATCATTACATGAGGGATTCGGCCAGATTTCTCAATATCCGCACAAACTTTTGCCACATCTTCAGCATTGAAGTTTGGCCCTTTATCTCCGCCACGTAAAATAATATGACAATCTTCATTCCCTTTTGTAGAAACAATCGCTGAATGACCAAATTTGGTTACAGATAAGAAATAATGAGGGGCTTCGGCTGCGCCAATTGCATCTAAGGCGACTTTCACGCCACCATTGGTTGCATTTTTAAAACCAACCGCACAAGACAAACCAGAAGCTAACTCACGGTGAACTTGTGATTCAGTCGTGCGAGCACCAATTGCGCCCCAGCTCATAAAATCTGCAACATATTGTGGTGTGATCATATCTAAAAATTCACCAGCAGATGGCACACCTAAATCATTAATATCAGAAAGTAATTTTCGTGCAATGCGTAAACCATCATTTAAACGATAAGTATCATTTAAATACGGATCGTTAATTAAACCTTTCCAGCCCACAGTTGTGCGTGGTTTCTCAAAATACACACGCATAATAATTTCAAGGCTATCTCTATATTTTTCACGTAATGGTTTTAAACGGTTTGCATACTCAATCGCAGCTTTCGGATCATGAATAGAGCAAGGACCAATAATCACTAATAAACGATCATCTTTACCATGAATAATATTATGTGCCTCATAACGAGTTTGCTTCACTAATGCCGCAGCATGTTCACTAGCAGGGTATTTTTCTAATAAGGCAATGGGTGGTAACACCTGATCGACTTTTTCAATTCGCGTATCGTCGTTTGCCACGACAATCTCAATTTTCTCTTTAGCCATATATCACTCTCAAACTTTCAAATATTGTGTTTTAATTATGTAGGTAATCTACACCTATTTTTTGTACTAGTAAACTAGTTCGTTGTATTTTTTAAGAATAAAACCTACAAGTTCGTTATTAAACTATCTTTAACGTATGCTTGCAAGCCGAATAAAGTGAAATATTAAGTGAATAAAAGATAAAAAATACCGCACTTTCATGCGGTATTCACAAAATTAATGGCTACTTAATACTTGGGCTGGTTGTAATTTAGCGGCCCTACTTGCTGGATAAAGACTAGCAATTAAACTCAATGCAAGCGCTGCAACTAAAACCATCAAAACATCCAACCAATGTAACTCACTGGGCAAGAAATCAACAAAATACACATCGCCTGATAATAATTTCTTACCGAGAATCCACTCAATGCCTTGAATAAAGGTTGTCAAATTTAATGCAAGTATAATGCCTAACACGATACCAATTAAGCAACCTTTCATTCCTGCCTGTAAGCCATACCAAATAAAAATACGTTTAATGAAAGCATTATTTGCCCCAAGCGTGCGCATAATGGCTATATCGCCTTGCTTATCTTTTACCGCCATAATCAGAGTAGAAACGATATTAAAACATGCAACCCCAATCACGAGCACCATCGCGATGTACATCACTGTTCGAATAAGTTGAATATCGCGATACATATAACCAAATTTACCAATCCAGTTTTGAATATAAAGCATCTGTGGATAATCATTAAGCATAGATAAATCCAGATTTTTCACAGAAAAAGGATCATCTAATTTTAATTCAACCCCTGTTATTTGATCAGATTTATAAGTTAAAAATTCTTGTGCTTGAGCAAGCGGCAATAAGGCATAACTATAATCAAGTTGTCCATCTAGACGCAAAATTGCAGTGACTTGCACACGTTCACGAGTGGGTTGAGCAAGTTGTTCATCGCCGTTTTGCTGAGAAATAAGTAAGGTAACCCAATCACCCGCTTTTACATCGAGTTCTCTAGCAATACCCGATCCCAAGACTAATCCACCTTCTTTACCAAATTTATCCCAGCCTTGAGCTTGTACGAAATTACCAAGGGAGCTCACGCGATCTTCTGCTTGTTTTTCAACACCCTTCACCTGAACCACTTTCAGTTTTGAGCCATTTTCTACCAATGCAGTAAAACTAACAAAAGGGGAAATACCTTTAATTTGGGCATTTTGTTGTAAACGTTTTTCCAAATTTTGCCAATGGTGAATGGCTGGATCCGTCGTATTGGGCGCTGATAAGATCTCTGCATGGGGAACCACTGCAAGAATTCTTTGGTTAAGCTCACGCTCAAAACCATTCATAGCACTTAAACCAACAATTAAAACTGCAACACCCAGCGCAATACCGATAGCTGAAAATTTTGCAATTAACGCAACTAAAGGATTTTTCTGCTTGCCACGTTGATAACGCCAACTAATAAAAAACGGCGTATTCATCATACACCTTCCTTCAAAATACCATCTTGCATAACTAAACGGCGTGATAGTTTTTCAGCAAGCCCCATATCGTGAGTGACTAATAAAAAGGCAATATTTTGCTCTTGGTTAAGTTGTTGAATAAGTTCAAAAATGCTTTCTGTGGTCTTGTGATCAAGATTCCCTGTGGGCTCATCCGCTAAAACTAACGATGGATTATTCACTAAAGCACGTGCAATCGCCACGCGCTGACGTTCCCCACCAGAAAGCGCTGATGGACGATGCGTAATTCTATGACTTAATCCCACCGCACTTAGCATTTTTTCGGCACGATCTTTCGCTTCTGTTTTATTTTGATAACCAATCAACATCGGCATCATCACATTTTCAAGTGCGGTAAAGTCCGCCATTAAATGATGGAATTGATACACGAATCCTAAATAGCGATTGCGCAAAGCAGCTAATTCATTAGTCGATACTTTTTGCAAGGATTGTCCATTAATAAACACTTCCCCACTATTTGGCTGATCTAAGCCACCCAAAGTATGCAATAAAGTACTTTTCCCTGAACCAGAGCTTCCCACAATCGCAACCAACTCTGCGGGTTCCATAGAAAAAGAAACGCCTTTTAATACTTGCGTTTGATTTTCACCTTCTTGATAAAATTTATTGATGTTTTCGCATTTTAATAAATAGTTATTCATTTTTTACTCGTTTTAACCGCACCTTAGCAGCAAATCATCTCATTAAAAACTTGCGCGAGTCTATCACACTTTTCCCTGAGCTTAAATTTCAATGCGGCCAAAGCATTCAAATCCCGTTTCAGGAAAATATCTTTTAAGATAACCTTTTAAATAGCCTTGCGTCTCTTGACTAATGATAGGATCGTATTCGGGATAACCGTTATACATTACGCTTAGCACTGACACACCATGAGAACGACAAGCCTCTAAACTTAATAATGTGTGGTTGATACTACCTAATTTTCCCGATGTCACTAAAATCAAAGGATAATTATTTGACTGGATATAATCTAATGTAGTCGCCTCTTCACAATAAGGAACCATTAACCCACCCGCCCCCTCCAGCAACACATAATCATATTTTTCTGCTAAAAGTGCAGTAGATTTTTCAATAATTTTTTCATTAATTTCTCGCCCTTCGAGCTTTGCTGCTAAATGAGGAGAACAAGGGTATTCAAAAAGATAAGGACAGGTGTCGCCTTGTAAATCTTCTTCCGTCAAATCAATCCCTTGAATCTTTCGATGTACAAGCAAATCATCAGCGATATTTTTACAGCCTGTTTGAATCATTTTTTGTGTAATAACGGAAAAGCCTTGTTCCATCAACTTTTTAGCATAAATGCCTGTTGCAACTGTTTTACCTACATCGGTATCAATGCCCGATACAAAAATAACCTTGCCCATAAATACGCCTTACTAATTTCCAGCACGAGAATAACGTGCAATAAAAAATAATGGATGATAAGTTAACCGCACTTTACCCGATGGCAACCTAAAAGCCTGTAAGTAATCATCAATAAATTTGTTGAGATTTTTTCTTGTCCAATTTTTCTGGTTAGTCGCTGTTACACCGGTATATTTCAGATGTTTGAGTACATCTAATGGCGTATCAAACTCTAGTATTACATTAACATCGTCATGCCATAAAAGCTCAAAATCATTAGCTAACCAATTTTTCCATTGAGATAAATTCGGATAACTTAACCCCACATTCGTCATTTGGCGAATCTCCTTTAAATTATCTTCACCAAAGGTCGTTATCGCTAATAAACCATTAGGTTTCAATCCTGTTTTACAATGAGAAATAAAATTGTCAGGATGATGGAACCACTGTACAGCTGATGCACTTGCAATCAAATCAAATTGTTGTTGAAAAGGAAAGATCTCTGCATCACCACAATAAAAATCAAAGGGTTGAATCAGCTTTTCAGCGAGTAGAGAGCGCACATCACACAAATCATTAAATAACCAATAATTGGCTGAAATCTGTTTCTGCAACAAGGTACTCAACATACCGGAACCGCAACCTAGCTCCAATACACTATCTAATGACCCATTTGGTAAATAGTCTTGTAAATGCATCATTAACTTAATATTCATTTTTTGTTGAATTAATGCATGTTCATCATAACTATTTAAGGCTTTTTGGAAGGATTGTTGAATACGTGATTTATTTACGGAAGTTAATGATTCCATAATGCCGACCAGTGGGTAAATCTTGAAAACACATAGTGCTCTCCCTCTATTTCCTGAACCGCACAACGCGATGCCCAATATTGGTGCTGATTAGCCGGCATAAAAATTTTATCGCGAGAACTAACCCATGCATTTGTCCAGTGAATAAGATCTGTGCGTTTATCCTGCTGAATCATCGCAAAAAGTGCGGTGAGTTCTTGATGAATTTCATTAAATGGTCGTGCAGAAAATTGTTGATAACGTTCAAAAGATACTTTGTCACCACAGATTCTACGTTCAAACTTTGAACGAGTATTTTCTGTGAGATTATCTAACGTACCTTTAAAAATAGCATAGGGAATACCAAAGCTATCATCACAAGGTAAACCTGTGCCATTCACTGCTGTTGCTGATTGTAAGGTGATTCCTTGTAATACTCGCTCAGCCACCCAAACACCCATCGACCATGCCACTACACGAATTTGCTGATAGGCAGAAAAATCAAAATCTAACTTCAAATCTTGATAATCGTAGCAAATTAATAAATTGTGATTTGTTGGCAAAATCAAATGAGCTACAGAATCAAGAGGTGTCCCCCAACCAGCAAAATAAACTATTAAATGCTCACCTTGATGATCATAAAATTTCGTTTTCACATTATTTCCTTATAAGCATGCCACAAACTGTTTTACTTCATCCATTGTCATATCTGCCGTCAAAGATAATCGTATTCTGGATGTACCTTTTGGTACTGTCGGTGGTCTAATCGGCAAGCAATAATAACCTTGCTCTTGCAGAGCTTTCGCCTTAGCAAGGGTTGCTTCATTCTCGCCTAAAATATAAGGAACGATGCAAGTTTGGCTTAGCATTATTTGCGTTCTATGCTCCACTTCTTGGCGTAAAAATGCACTTAACTGCTCAAGATGCGTTCTTTCTTTTGAAAATTGTGGCAATCGTTCAAAAATAAAATGAGTCCACGCCACATTAAACGGCGGAAGTGCGGTTGAAAAAATCAATGGACGCATTTGATTAATCAAACACTCTTTTAATATTTTATCACAGACGACATAAGCCCCCATTGAAGCTAAGGCTTTGCCAAAAGTGCCAACCAATAAATCTATATCAGCTATCACATTAGCTCGCTCAGCAATACCTAATCCGTTTTTACCATAAACGCCTATTGCATGGGCTTCATCCACATAAAGATAAGTATTTGGAAACTGTTTTTTTAATTGAACAAGATAGTTCAAATCAGCTACATCGCCATCCATACTAAAAACCGATTCCGTCACAATAAAAGTGCGGTCAAATTTTCCAGCATTTTTTTCGAGCAGACTCTTTAGATGTTCATAATCATTATGACGATAACGAAAGAACTCACATTGGCTTAAACGGATGCCATCAATCATACTGGCATGCACTAATTTATCTGCCAAAATTAAACTTTTTGTTGTAGTCAATGCTGGTAAGATGCCGAGATTAGCATGATAACCACTATTAAATAATAAAGCACTTTCTCGTTGGAAACGTTGAGCAATAAGCTGTTCGAGATCGGTATAAATAGGAAAATTTCCTGTTAATAAACGAGACGAAGAACTGGTAAAAGAAGGGAAATTATCGCCATATTGCTGTAAAAAAGACTGGCGCAAATTTTCATTTGATGCCAAACCTAAATAATCATTAGATGACATATTCAACATTTTGCGATTTTCTCGCGTAATATATCGTCCTTGATGAACTAAGTCTGGAATTGAACGATATTGATTTTGTGTGCTAAGCTGTTCCAGTTGCTGTTTGAAAGCATCCATTTTTTATCCTAATGTTCATATTCCTGAGTTAAAGCCAGAATCATGCCTTCTGTTAATTTCTGAAGTTCATCATCTTTAATCACAAATGGTGGCATCACATAAACCAATTTTCCGAAAGGTCGAATCCAAACACCTTGTTCCACAAAACGTGGGACTAAAGTTTTCATATTTACCGCACTTTTCATTTCAACCACCCCAATCGCCCCTAATACACGAACTTCTTTGACATAATCTTTTTCAGCTAAAAGCGAAAGCTGTTGTTTCAAGGAAGATTCAATTCTCTTAATATTTTTCTGCCAAGGACTTTCCAATAATAAACGGATAGATTCTGCCGCTATCGCACAAGCCAATGGATTTGCCATAAAAGTGGGGCCGTGCATAAAGCATTTAGCCTCACCGCGACAAATAGTTTGTGCAATTTCAGTGGTCGTAATGGTTGCCGATAAAGTCAAATAACCACCTGTTAAGGCTTTACCAATACACATAATATCTGGCGAAATCCCAGCATGCTCGGCTGCAAATAATTTCCCGGTGCGGCCAAAACCTGTGGCAATTTCATCAAAAATTAGCAATACACCATATTGTTTACAAAGCGCTTGCGCTTTCACTAAATAAGTTGGCGAATAAAAATACATACCACCCGCACCTTGCACAACAGGCTCTAAAATAAGTGCGGCGATTTCGCTACCTTTTTTCTTAAGTAAATCAGCTAAAGGTTCAATCACACCATCATTCCAAGATTCATTAAATGGAATATTGGGTTGAGGAAGAAAATATTGTACGGGCAGACTATGATGAAATAAATGATGCATCCCTGTGGTTGGATCACACACTGACATCGCATTCCAAGTATCGCCATGGTAACCAGAACGGATGGTAGCGAATTTTTGCCGTTTTACTTCCCCTTGAGCGTGCTGATATTGAATAGCCATTTTCATCGCCACTTCTACAGCAACAGAACCACTATCAGCAAAAAAGATCTTATCTAATCCATTTGGCAAAATTTGTACCAATAGTTGAGCTAATTCCACCGCGGGTTCATGGGTAAAACCGCCAAACATAATATGGCTCATTTTTGCCAACTGATTCTGTGCCGCTGCATTTAAACGAGGGTGATTATAACCATGCAATGCCGCCCACCAAGAAGACATACCATCAATCAAACGACGACCATCTTTTAAGATTATTATCACGCCATCTGTACGTTCTACCGCATAAATCGGCATATCAGAAGAAACTGAAGAATAAGGATGCCAAATATGTTGTGTATCAAAAGCTAAAAGTGATTGTTCATCCATCATTCATTTACCATTAAAAACTTATTCGTATCGCAAGGCTGCGGCAGGTTCTACTTTCGCAGCTCGATACGCAGGGTAAAGAGTAGAAAGTAAAGAAAGCAACAAGGAAAATCCAATGACAAAAATCATTTGAATAAAAGACAATTCTGTCGGTAAAAAAACACCTTGTGGATTTACCGCACTTACAATCTCCGTTAAGTTCAAGGTGACTAAAACACCTAAAATACCACCGAGCAATGTGCCAACAAATCCCACCAGTAATCCTTGATAAATAAACACTGAACGCACTTGGGATTTTGTTAAGCCCTGAGTTTGCAAGATCGCAATTTCACCTTGTTTATCCACCACCATTAAACTTAAAGAGGTGACAATATTAGAAATCGCCACGACAATGATCAAACTAATCAGCAATCCCATCATATTTTTTTCCATTCTCACCGCTTGGAAAAACTCACCTTTTTGTACGCGCCAATCCGTGATTTTTTGTGTTGGGAAATGTTGTGGGAGTTCTGTAATTTGGAACGGATCATTCAGAAATAAACGATAGCCCTGCGCTTGCTGAGGTTGAATACGCATTAAGCGACCAATATCTGTAATATTAGCAAAGGCTTCATAACCCGATGCTTCGCCATAGTCATAATAAATATCGCTAACCGTAAATAAACGCTGCATTGGCACGCGACCGAATGGTGTATATTGGCTATTTTCCGTAATCATCAAACGGATTTTATCTCCAACATTCACGCCCAATTTTTGCGCCAGTTGATCGCCAATTACCAGTTTAAATTCCCCACTAGGCAAAATTTCATTAAATTTAGCCTGATCAAAAGAATCAACCAAAGGATCATCAGAAAATGATTGAATACCAATGATTTGTCCTGCACTTACGCCTTTTGTCGTTTGGTAAATCACATTTGTTGTATTGATCGGCACCGCTTTTTGGACAAAGTACGGTAAATTTTCTAATGTTTTTTCTGTAGAAATAGGCTGTTCTTCACTCACAATCGCGTGAGGAATGGAAGATAGCACCTGTTGTTTTTGATAACCTTCTAATCCATTCATCACAGAAAGCACGATGATCAATGCCATCACACCTAGCACAATCCCCAGGCTTGCAAGATTAGTCACTAATCGCCCAAAACGATCCGCACTTTTCGCACGCCAATAACGTAGCGCAATATAAAGAGAAATAGGAAAATTCATTATTTTTGATTGAATTGTTGTACAAATTCTTCGATGTTTTGCATTACTTTGCCAACTAATGTGGTCACTGCACTATCGCTCGCCCAAGCAATATGTGGGGTGATAATTAAATTAGGCATAGTTTTTGCAGCTAACATTAACGGATTATCTTTTTCTGGCGGCTCTTTTATCATTACATCCAAAGCTGCTCCGCCTAAATGCCCCGTTTTTAACGCATCAACTAAGGCAAGTTCATTAATCAAAGGCCCACGTCCTGTATTAATCAAAAATGCACCTTTTTTCATTTTGGATAAAGTTTCTGCATTAATTAAATTCTTTGTTGTTTCAGTTAATGGGCAATGCAACGTCACAATATCCGCTTGTTTTAATACTTCCTCAAAGGGTGTATAACCTTCACGGCAAACAGTGGCGTCTTTATGTTCTGCATAAAGCACCTTCATTCCCACGGCATTAGCCAAACGTCCCACTTCTGTCCCTAAGCAACCTTTACCAAATACGCCCAACGTCGAACCGCGCACATCTGTAATTGGGTAATTAAAATAACAAAATTGTTTACTTTCCACCCATTTTGCTTCCGTTTGATCGCGTAACCAACCTGCCAAACTATGTTTTAAAGAAAAAATCAGACCGATTACGTGTTCTGGTACGGTTGTGCTGGAATAACCTGTCACATTACGCACGGCGATGCCCATTTCTTTTGCAGCCACAAGATCAACATTATTGGTACCGGTTGCAGTAATTGCAATCAACTTTAACTTAGGTAATTGTTTTAACGTTTCTCGATCAAAAATGACTTTGCTCGTAATAACAATATCAGCATCTTTCGCTCGTTCAATCGTTTCGGCAGAAGATGTATGCTCATATTCAATCCAAGTATGCGCAAAACTTGGACGAGGAATAGAGATATGTTTAGGGATAGCCGTACTATCTAAAAAGACGATATTCATCATTTCTACTTTTATATACAAAGTGATCTGCCCCCCAAAAGTTGGACAGGTTAGTTAACTTAAATATTAAGCTCGGTATTGCACTGGGCTCAATCCTTTGAAAGCAAGTTTAATTCGTTTTTGGTTGTAATACACTAAATATTCTTCAATTTCAGCCTGCAATTCAGCGATTGAGTAATAAGTCCGAGAGTGGGGAGCAGATCACTTAAGCCGATTATTTATCTAATTGAACAGGAAGAAATAAACTTAATGGACGTTTTTTCACAATTTGACAAACTTCATACCAAATTGGCCACCAGCTCTCAATTTCCGCATTCAAAGAACGCAGTGCAACCCAAAGCGTTAATGAAAAACTGACAACTAAATTCACTAAACCAATCAACAATACAAAACCAATGCATTGTAAAAGCAATAAATAGGTGAATTGTCCGCTCACTGCAATATAGCCTACATTCGCAGATGAAAATGCCACATGACGAATATCTAACGGAAGGTGCGTTAAGTAACCTACCACACCGGTAATCCCAAGCAACATACCAAAGCAAAGGTTACCGATAAGCGAGCCATAATTCTCATGCATATAATTAGCAAATTTAACGCGAGATTTCTCAGACATTAATTTTTTCAATAACGGATGTTGGGTTAAACGCATACGCATATTCAAATAATTGCTGCGGTTATCAAAATAACCCGAAATAATCCCTGAGCAGAATAACCACACCCCCGCAATGGCTGCAAACCATAAGGTTCCCGCAAAAGGATCAATGCTATGCAACTGATAAGCAATTTGATCAGCATTCATCAATGGCTCACCTGTTTTATATTGGTAACCAAACGCAATCAATGCGGCTAAGCCCATCGCAATGAGGACATTACCTAGCACCGCAATACTTTGAGAGCGAAATACATCCACTAATAATTGAGCTAATTTCATATTGACGCTTTTACCTTGAGGCGTTTTCTCAACAGCCTCAGCAAAACGGGCTGCAGTCATGGCAGGCTGTTTCGTCGCTACCGTAAAATGCAACATAAAGATCACCATAAAACCTAAGCCGTAATTTAAGCCTTCGGCAACCCCTTTCCAGACTTTGTCATCAATAATGCTACCTAGATAGATTTTAAATAGCGCCATCAGTGCAATTAATACACCACCACCTGCCGCAGAATAAAACATTGCCCAATACTCTTTTTTATCTCGAGTAATGTAATGCTCGCCGTGATCGCCCGCATTTTGGGTAATGCTACGTGAAATTAATCTAGAGCTTTGTTTCCATAATCGGGTAATGCTATGTTTTTCTGCTGCTGTGCGGGCAAAACAGCCAGTTAATAATAATATTCGGCGTGGTAAATAGCGATTTGAAACAAAAATCGCCATCAAGATTTCTAATCGTTCTAAGGTCTGAGAAAGACGCTCCAATAAATAAGCCGTATTTAAAGAAGAGCCCACCACTGCTCCACGTTTTTGCAAACGCTCAACCAATTTTTTACATTGGCTAAACATTACCTGTAAATGGCTATCATCAAAAACGGTTGATTGGCGGTGCGCCTGTAACCAATTCACCACTTCATGGTGCAATGCCACAAAAGGGGAATCTGCATTCAACAGAGAAGGCTCCATTCGCATCAGCTCAGGATCCATATCTTCAGCAGCAATCCAAATTGAAAGCATCTCAATGGCAAATAGCCCTTCACTTTCAATATGATTTTTTAAACGCTCACGATCTTTTTGTTCTGTACAACGGGTTAAGACGCCAAATACGCCTCGCCACGTTTTTAAAGGAACGGCATCAATCCAGCATGCATCATTTTTATCACTAAATAATAAATAAAAAATATCACGTAAATCATTAATATCTTTAAAAGAGGGGTTAAAACGCTCATAAATACGCGTTTTCATCTCCTGTCCAAAACCGCCACGTGTAAGGATACCGCTACTAATAAACAAGGGGTAAAGGCGTAAACTACATAACCAACCACATAATAATTTCGAAACAGAATAGCCTAATTCTTTATCGTTCTTTAAGATAAACTTAAACAAATGCAAGGTCGGAGCAATTTTTTCTGTGGGGCTGCTACGTAATGATTGGCACAAGCCCTCTACGAGACCAAAGGCATCGTTTTCCGCCACTTTGTTACGCAAAAATTGAGGTAAGGTATCGATTTTAATCATGAGCTTCCGCCTCATATCGTTTATATTCAAATGCGTGACATTATACAGCGCTGTTGGATAAAGTAAAAATTAGCGGAAAAAGCGATCTGCCCCAAAAAAAGTTGGACAGGTTAGTTAACTTAAATATTCTTCGATTTCAGTCTGTAATTCAGCAATTGAATGATAAGTCCGAGAATAAAAGCACTCTGATTTTAATATTGCAAAAAAACTTTCAAAAAAGCTTGAGCGAGGCATTTTAGCCACATGAAGTAAATCATTTAACGCATGGTCTGGCTTCAATCTTTCAATAATTTTTCTTTTTTCTGTCGTTGTTTTTGACGGTCGAGCGCCTCCAACTCCTTTAGGTAAGCAATCTCCGCACGAGCTAAGGCAAGTTCTCGCTGCAGCTTTTTAAACGTTTTAGGGGAAAAGTCTGTGGTTTCTGGAATTTCAATGTCTTTCTTTTTCATCTTTGGCTTCACTATTTTCGGTGTTTGAAGGTTTGTATAAGGCGATTTTACGCCATCAAGCCCTCTTTCCCGAAATGCTTTTAGCTAATAAATGACGAGAGCATGGGAAATTTGGTGAAGTTTAGCCACCTCACGGATACCATAATCCTGTTCGGTAACGAGTTTGATAATTTTCAAACGAAATTGATAAGAGTAGGACATAATCTGCACCTCAAAATAGGTGTCCAGGTTTTGGGGTGCAGATCAAAGTGCGGTCAAAATTAACCGCACTTTTGCTTAAATATTTTCTTAGATTGAGGTATCCAATTCTGGGAAAGATTTTACTAAATCATCGATCGCTTTCATTTGAGATACAAAGCCTTCAAGAGCAGAAAGAGGCAAGGCAGAAGGGCCATCACATTTCGCTTGATTTGGATTTGGATGCGCTTCTAAGAATAAACCTGCAATGCCTACTGCTAAACCTGAGCGCGCTAATTCGGTTACTTGTGCGCGACGGCCACCTGATGCAGCCCCAAATGGATCACGGCATTGAAGTGAATGGGTTACATCAAAAATAACTGGGCTGCCCTTAGATGCTTTTTTCATGACGCTGAAGCCAAGCATATCCACAATTAAATTATCGTATCCAAAGTTTGTTCCACGATCACAAAGAATGATTTTATCATTACCACATTCTTCGATTTTTTCCACAATATTACCCATTTGACCCGGGCTTAAAAATTGTGGTTTTTTAACATTAATCACTGCGCCTGTTTTTGCCATCGCTTCAACGAGATCTGTTTGACGTGCCAAAAAGGCTGGAAGTTGAATAATATCTACAACATCAGCAACAGGCTGACATTGATAGATTTCATGTACATCGGTAATAATTTTTACACCGAACGTATCTTTTAATTCTTGGAAAATTTTTAAGCCTTCTTCCATACCTGGGCCACGGTAAGAATGAATAGATGAACGATTCGCTTTGTCAAAAGAAGCTTTAAACACATAAGGCACGCCAAGTTTCTCCGTCACTTTCACATAAGCTTCACAGACTTGCATCGCCATATCACGACTTTCAAGTACGTTCATTCCACCAAAAAGCACGAAAGGTTTGTCATTTGCAACATCAATATTGCCAATTTTTACAATTTTATTTTGCATAAATTTTCCTTAAATCAATGGAGGGCAAAAGAATCTTTATCAATCTCGCCCTTAAGTTCTAAAAGTTGAGTTCGGATTAAAGCCGCAGTTGGGTCTTCCGGACAACGTTCCACAAAAAATTCTAAATCTTTCAATGCTGAAGGATAGGCACCCATCTGAGCTAAAACTAAACCGCGATCACGGATGTGATAAGGATCTTCATCATTGCCAATCAGTAAATTCTCAATATAACGGTATGCCATGTCGTTATGTTCTTCGCGGATGAGCGCATTCTTCGCCAATTGCTCAAAACGAGAATAAAGTAAAGAAAGATCGGCTCTATCAAGTTCTTCAGGTTGAATTTGCACACCAAAACCAAATGCCCCTTCATAAAGTTGCTGTAATTTTTCTTGCGATATATAAGTGCCATCCCAAGGATCAATAAAAGCCACTTCATCTCTTACTTCTGCACGTAAAATGAGCTGTGTTGGGAAATTTACCGGGTAAATCGGCAAATCCAATACCTCGGCTAAATAAAGTACAATTGCCCCAAGCGTCACTGGCATTCCTTTGCGATGCTCCAACACATAAGGCAAATATAAATTGCGTGCATAGAAATACTCTTCTGAATCACAATGAAAGCCCCAATCACCATAAAATAGCTGTAATAACTGATGAATTTGCTCTTCTTTCGGCCAATCTGGCGAAATTTCTTTACGTGCTCGACGTACAAGCCCGCCAATTTTTCCCCGAATTTGCGCTTCTGATGATCCATCATCTGAGATAGTATTATAAAAATGCACAAATTGATCGTATAACGCACGTCGATAATATTTCATTACTTCTTCCAAAAACCTAAAGTGACGCGCTCATTGTCGCCATAATCACGCACGGTTTCAACCATTTCCCAATGATTTTCTAGGAAAATTGACCGCACTTTTTCGCCTTGTTGCCATCCGTGTTCAAGCAATAATGCGCCATTAGAATTCAAATAACTTGGCGCTGATTCAATAATATGACGTAAATCAGCATAACCCGCATCATTGGCAACTAATGCAGAAAGAGGTTCAAAACGCACATCGCCTTGACGTAAATGTTCATCCCATTCATCAATATAAGGCGGGTTGCTGACGATAAGATCAAACTGTCCTGTTATATTTTCAAACCAACGGCTCTGCAAAAATTGTACATTTAGCTTATTTCTTTCTGCATTGGATTGGGCTAAGGCCACAACATCGGGCATAAGATCAACACCAATTATTTCTAATGAAATTTGTCGTTTTTGACAAATAGAGGAAAGCTCCGATGCTAATGCTAACGCGATAGCACCTGTGCCAGTACCGAGATCAAGAATACGAAAGTGCGGTGGATTTTCTTGTAATTTGTCTAAAGCAATTTGTAATGCCTTTTCCACTAAAATTTCCGTGTCTGGTCTTGGAATCAAAGTGCTTTTTGAGACATTTAATGGCAACGACCAAAATTCTTTTTCACCAAGAATATAAGCGATAGGTTCGCCTTTTAGACGACGATCTAAAAGTGCGGTCAATTTTAACCGCACTTTTTCATCAATCTCGGTATCATCAAAAGCAAGGATTTGCGTACGCGATTTGTCCGTTGCGTGTTGAAGAAGCACAAGTGCATCAATTTTACTATTTTCAGTGGGATTTTTTTGTGCCAAATCAGCAATCGCTTGTGCCAGCCATTCTTTATAATTCATTATTTTTCGTCTTTTAACACAATTGTGCCAGCCACTAAATCCGTTAAAGAACGGCGATCATCGCGCACAAGTGCAACAATACCGCTAATAATCAATAAGAAACTCGTCCATGCTAACAAAATATCAATAATCTCACGGCCGATGTATTTACCAAATTCAACAGGCTGATTGGTATGATAATTAAATACACGCAAGCCTAACCAGCGTTTTGCCATAGTTTGACCATAAGTTTTCATGAAATATAACTGAAAACCAGCATATACAATCGTCCCCACTACACCGGCAAAATCCCCCAATGCAAAACCGAGACCAACCATCACCCAAAGAACAAGCCCATTAATCATACTCGCAAGCCAGCGTTTAAAACGGCTCGCTTGAGCGGGTTGAGAAGGCTTGAAAGCAGAAGAAAATTCAGCATCTTTTTGATTTTCAATGATCATTTTATTTCCCTGTAAAGTTAAAAAGGACATCTGAAATCAGATGCCCCTATCATTAATTCTGTTCAGACAATGCCGCCAACTGATCCGCTTGATATTCGGTAATAATCGGCTGAATCAGTTCATCAATTTTACCATTCATCACTTCATCCAAACGATAAATAGTGAGATTGATACGGTGATCTGTAACTCGACCTTGCGGATAATTATATGTACGAATTTTATCAGAACGATCGCCCGAACCTAATAAGTTACGGCGCATATCTGTTTGTTCTGCGGCTTGGCGTTCTTGCTCTGCTTGAACAATACGTGACGCTAATACCGACATTGCTTTCGCTTTATTTTTATGCTGTGAACGCTCATCCTGACATTCCACCACAATACCTGTTGGAATATGTGTAATACGCACCGCAGAATCCGTTGTATTTACGTGCTGACCACCAGCGCCTGATGAGCGATAAGTATCAATACGTAAATCTGCAGGATTAATTTCTGGCATTTCAGACTCTGGCAATTCTGGCATTACCGCAACAGTACAAGCAGACGTGTGGATACGCCCTTGTGATTCTGTTTTTGGTACACGTTGCACACGATGACCGCCAGACTCAAACTTTAACTGACCATACACACCTTCGCCAGTGACTTTAACAATCACCTCTTTATAACCGCCTTGCTCACTTTCGTTAGCACTTAGCATTTCTACACGCCAGCGTTTACTTTCTGCATAACGGCTATACATACGGAATAAATCACCCGCAAAAATACCCGCTTCATCACCGCCTGTTCCCGCACGGATTTCTAAATAGCAGTTATATTCATCATTAGGATCTTTCGGCAGTAAAAGAATTTGAAGTTGTTGTTCCACTTCTTCAATTTCCGCTTTGGATTCTTCGATTTCCATTTGCGCCATTTCTTTCATTTCAGGATCGTCGAGCAATATTTCTGCTTCTTCAATATTTTGATTTAATTGCGTCCAACGATTAAAACATTTCACCACTTCTTCAAGTTGCGAATATTCTTTAGAATACGCACGGAATTTATCCTGATCACTAATTACAGAAACATCGCCCAATAAGGCTTCTAGCTCTTCATAACGTTCTTTTAAACTTTCTAATTTTGCAATAATGGAATCTTTCATCATTTATAAGTCACCGAAAATAAAATCGGCGTATTCTAGCCGATTTTAGGGAAAATTGACAGCGAAAAGGAAATTAAGAATCTCATACGCTTTGTTAGTGACTTACTCACTATTTATTAGTTTCTTCTTTTTGATTGAGTTCTCTGTATTTATCACACCCTTCTTGACTGCGTAAATCGCAAGCATCGCCAAAGTATTTTTTGGCTTTGGATTTATCTTTTTCCAACTCACCTAGCTTAATTAACACTTTCGGATCTTTACTTAACACCAACTCTTCTTTAATCGCTTCGATTTTTTCTTGAAGATCGGGCTGTTTTGGCAAATCATCACGACTAAGAATATTCAATTTTAAATCGGTAATATCCGTAATTTTTTTATCTTTGCAAGTCAATTTTCCCTTACATCTATCCAACAATTCTTCAACCATTTTTTCATTCTTTGGCGTACCCAAACCTAATAAATAAAGCGTAGCTAAATTTTGGTAAATATCAATCCCTCTACCTCCAAATACTGTATATAGAAAATCCGATGTATTATTTATTTTGATATTTTTGTAAGCTTCACTATACCAATAAAATGCTTTCTGCCAATCTTGTTGCACAGCATCACCATAAAAATAAGCACTTCCCAAATTTGCTTGAGAGACTGGAAATCCTGCTTCAGCATTTTGGGTAAATAACATCATTGCACTTAACTTATCTCCTTTAGCAGCCAAGATGGATGCCTGGACCCATTTCGCACGATAACTTCCTAATTGAATAGCTTTTTCACGATATTCATCTTTTCTTTGCTCATCTAAAACAGCTAATTGAAGATAAGCTTCCGCATAATTTTGTGCTGCCGCTTTCTCATACCATTTTTTAGCAAATTCTTCTTGATCATTACTTTCATAGATTTTAGCTAACTGAAATTGTGCAGCTGGATAACCTTTTTCTGCTAACACACGCAAACGCTCAGCAGGGAATTGGCTTAATTCATTACGAGCTTTTTGATCGTTATAATGCTGTTCACGCTCTAATAAACGTTCTAACTTCCGAATTTCTGCCTGTTCTGGGTAATATTGGGTAAAATACACCGCTCCGCCACCAATCACCGCCAATAATAAAACAGCTAAGGTTAATTTTTTCTTCATTATTTTGCATCCTTATTAAACTTATAATTAAATAAAACACAATTTCTACTCGCCAATATGAGCTGTAAACGTGTTATTACATCTTTCCTCTATTTAACTTGCCATAATATTCACAACCCCGTTGTTCACCATTATTGCAAGCCTTACCAAACCATTCTTTAGCTAAAGATTTATTTACTTGAATACCTTTTCCTAAAAGATATGAGAATCCCAACATAAATTGAGCCTGTGCATCTCCCAGCTCCGCCGCTTGGCGATACCACCTCACCGCTTCAACATCATCTTGTTTTACGCCGAGTCCCTTATTATACACCAAGCCCAATTGCAATTGAGCCAGTGCAAGTCCTTGCTCCGCCGCTTGACGATACCACTTCACCGCTTCAACATCATCTTGTTTGACGCCACGTCCATCTTCATACATCGCGCCCAATTTCAATTGAGCAGCCGCATCTCCCTGCTCCGCCGCTTGGCGATACCACTTCACCGCTTCAAAATAATCTTGTTTGACGCCAAGTCCATTTTCATACTCATTTCCCAAAAGAACTTGGGCGATCGCATCACCTTGCTCAGCCAAGGGTTGAAGAATTGCCAACATCGCTTTGAAGTCTTTTTGCTTATATAGCTGCTCAACTTGAATCATTTGGCTTTGTTCTATTGCCCAAGCTGTAGATTGAAAAGAAAATACAGAAGCACCGAAAAGTACGGTGGTAAGAAGTGTTTTTGTGAATCGCATAGAAATCGTCCATTTATTAATCAACAATTGAAACAACCAAATGTTTTTTGTTTGGCATTATGTTTTGTTGTACTCTCTGTAAAGGGAGTACAACAACCCGTATACTAGGTGTAAAATGATTAAAAATTGGTCTATTCTAGCCGATTTTAAGGAAAATTGACAGACGCAAAATCTGCCTAAAAATGACCGCACTTTAGATGCGAGTAACATCAAATTTCGCTAAATCAATTCGCTCTTCTGTGCCATAAAAAATAGCAAGAGCATGGCGTAACATTTCCGCTCGTTTTGGTAAACCTTTTTCCGCATAGGTTTTCACTTGCTCATACACGGCTTGTTTAAAAGGCTGTGTATCGCCTGGATTGCCATTCAAATTATCCGCACTGGCAAAATAACGGAAACCTGCCGCCGTTGCCAAAATCCATTCTAATGCTTGCGGTTTAACTTCAACTTTTTCAAAATCACGCTGACGTTCTTCAGAACGTCCATCTGGCTCATACCAATAACCAAAATCTTCTAGTTTACGACGTTCTTTGCCTGCCACTAACCAATGGGCAATTTCATGCAATGCACTGCTGTAAAAGCCTCGCGCAAAATAAATCGCGTTATAAGGCACTTCATCATTTGCGGGTAAATAAATGGGCTCATCACCACCTTTGACTAAGCGAGTGTTGTATTCCTCTTCAAAACATTGATTAAAAATCGCGATAATATCTTCTAATTTATGTTCCATGGTATCGACTCCTAAAAAACCGCGAGATTATATCACCAGAGGCTCATTTGTTCTTGTTTATTTTCTTCGGGTAAATTGACATGTAGCCCAATCAAACGAATCGATCGCCCTTTTGCTCGCATAAAAATTTGAGGAAGTAATTGCTGAAAACTCTCCAAAGAAAGGGGCAAACCCGTTTTCTCTAAAGTAGTTACTTGAAAATCTTCAAATTTAAACTTTACGCCAATTTTACGAAATGTAGATAACGGTATATTAGGACTAACACGTTCAAGGCGACGAATTAGCTCTTGATAAAGATTATTTAATAAGGCTAAAGCTTGCTCAACTGTGTGAATGTTCTCAATCAACGTCTGTTCTACGCCGACTGATTTACGTTCACGATGGGCTTGTACTTCACGATCATCAATGCCATGACTAAAATCCCAAATACGTTTACCCGCTTTACCAAATTGATTTAATAAGACGATTTGATCAAAGCTTTGAATGTCAGCACAAGTTTCTAATCCCATATCGAGTAATCGTTGTGATGTTACTTTACCCACACCAGGGATTTTATTTAAAGATAAGGTTTTAATAAATTCACTGACTTCGTTCGGCTTAATCACAAATTGCCCATTAGGTTTATTCATATCCGAGGCAATTTTGGCAAGGAATTTCAAAGGCGCCACACCTGCCGAGGCAGTTAAATGTAATTCATCAAAAATTGCTTGGCGAATTTCTTGTGCGATCCAAGTCGCAGAGCCAGAACATTTTTGGCAGTGCGTGACATCTAAATAAGCTTCATCTAAAGAAAGTGGTTCAATAATATCGGTATAGCGCTGGAAGATTTGATGAATTTGTGCCGAAACTTGTTTATACAACACCATATTCACGGGCACAAGAATGAGATTAGGACACTTTTTTATGGCTTGAGCCGTTGGCATTGCACTATGTAAACCAAATTTTCTCGCCTCATAATTACAAGTTGTCAATACACCACGTTGACGAGAAGAACCACCCACAGCAACAGGTTTCCCCTGTAAATTAGGATTTTCACGAATCTCAATCGATGCGTAAAAACAATCCATATCAATATGAATAATTTTTTTATCTTGTAGCATAAAAAAAGTGCGGTTAAATATTTTCTAATATTAATTAAGCAAACAACTGTTTAAATATACATTAAAATTAATAACCTAGCAATTTAATATTTTATAAATGCCCTTTAACGCAGCAATTCAATCAATCTCAACTTTCCCTACCTTTCTTTTTTTGCTAGACTACGCACAATTTTGGGGCTGATTCTGGATTCGACGGGATTAGCGAAGCCCAAGGTGCACGTCGAGGTGCGGTAGGCCTCGTAAATAAACCGCAAAAAAATAGTCGCAAACGACGAACAATACGCTTTAGCAGCTTAATAACCTGCATTTAGCCTTCGCGCCCCAGCTTCCGCTCGTAAGACGGGGATAACGCGGAGTCAAACCAAAACGAGATCGTGTGGAAGCCACCGTTTGAGGATCGAAGCACTAAATTGAATCAAACTAGCTTAAGTTTAGCGTGTCTGTCCGCATGCTTAAGTGAAATTAAAGACTAGACTAAACGTGTAGTACTGAAGGTAGAGTAATTTCGGACGGGGGTTCAACTCCCCCCAGCTCCACCAAATAAAAAAACTAAAGCCTTGATTATCAAGGCTTTAATTTTATCTAATCGTTAACAAATTCTCGGTAGCGGTTCATTTGTTGGTAAATCTAACAATCGACTTTGTCCAAATATGCCCACTAAACGCACTTTTTTATCGGTTGTTACTTCACCAATCACAGCCGCATTTTCACCTAATGGATGACGACGAAGTGCGGTCAAAATTTCTGGTGTTTTTTCAGCGGAGGCAACAATAACCAATTTCCCTTCATTCGCGAAGTTTAATGCTTCAAGACCAAGTAATTCACAAATTCCACGTACTTCTTGGCGAATTGGCAAGGCTTGTTCATCAATATTCATGCCTAGCTGTTGCGCCTGTGCAAATTCATGCAAAACAGCATTAACTCCCCCACGGGTCGCATCTCGAACGGCTTTCACGCCATCTACTTCGCGTAAATTTTCAATCAATGGATACAGCACGGCGCAATCACTATGAAGATCAGTTTGGATACCCAGTTTTTCACGTAAATTTAAGATTGTTGCGCCATGATCCCCAATAGTGCCGCTAACAATGATTTTATCGCCAGCCTGAATGTTATGAACACCCCAATCCAAATTTTGAGGAATAACACCAATTCCACTGGTATTGATAAAAATCTTATCCACTGCACCTTTTTGTACCACTTTTGTATCGCCGGTAACAACCTGAATACCTGCCGCTTTTGCGGTTTCAGCCATTGATTGAATAATTGCCTTAAGATCCGCAAGAGGCAATCCTTCTTCCAAAATAAAGCCACAGGATAAATATTTTGGTATCGCCCCGCACACAGCCACATCATTTGCCGTGCCGCACACCGCTAATTTCCCGATGTTACCACCAGGGAAAAAAATGGGATCAATTACAAAACTATCCGTACTAAATGACAGTGTTTCGCCTTGCTTTGCTAATTCTGTTAATGGAATTCTTGCCTGATCTTCCCCTTGCGCCAAAATAGGATTAGCAAAGGCTTCAACAAAATAATCTTGAATCAATTTTTGCATGGCAGCACCGCCATTACCGTGTGCCATAGTGATAAATTCGCTCATTTTATTCTCTCCGATATTGATAATAGGCTGCACATGCACCTTCGGAAGAAACCATCAACGCACCATAAGCATTATCAGGATTACAACCTGTGCCAAATAATGGGCAATCAGATGGTTTACAACGCCCAGTCAAGACATCACCACAACGAGAATTAGGATCATCAGCCACCTGTTGTGCTTGGCTTTGGAAATAAATTTCGGCATCAAATTCACGATAAGCATCCGTCAATTCCACGCCAGATTGTTCAATTTCCCCCAAGCCACGCCATTCACTGCTTGCTTTAAGCTGGAATACTTCTTGCATTGAACGTTGGGCTAAAGCATTTCCGTGATCATCAACAATGCGTTTATATTGATTTTCGATTTCACAACGGCCATCAACAAATTGCTGCACTAACATCACAATTGCCTGCAAAATATCTAAAGGTTCAAAACCAGTAATCACGAAAGGTTTGTGATATTTATCGACAATCCCTTGATAAGGCGATGAACCAATCACCATACTCACATGCCCTGGTGCAAGAAAACCATCAATTTTGACTTGATCTTGTGCCAGTAAGCTATGTAACGTTGGAATAATCGTGATGTTTTGACAAACAATCCAGAAATTTTTTGTTCCTAGTTTTTTGGCTTGTTGAAGCGTCACTGCTGTGCTCGGCATCGTCGTTTCAAATCCTAAGGAAAAAAAGACGACTTTTTTATTCGGATTATTTTGTGCAATATTCAATGCATCCAAAGGTGAATACACAATGCGAACATCTGCGCCTTTCGCTTTTGCTTCCAAAAGTGAACCTTGGCGACCTTTCACTCGCATTGCATCACCAAAGGTACAAAAAATGACATCAGGTTTCAGCGCAATTTCAATACAAACATCAATACGCCCCATAGGAAGCACACAGACAGGACAACCAGGGCCATGAATAAATTCGATACTTTTTGGCAATAGCCGATCCAACCCAAATTTAAAAATCGTATGGGTATGCCCGCCACATACTTCCATTAAATATAATGGATTCTGCGCCGTAAAGTGCGGCATTTTTTCCATCAATTTTTCAAGTTGCGCCACTAAACTACGGGCAAGTTCAGGATCGCGAAATTCATCAACAAATCGCATCGATTATCCTTGTTTACGTTGTTGTTCTAGCCAATTTAACCACTCACTAAGACCTTGTTCAGTAGTAGCGGAAAGTTGAATCACTTCAATATTGGGATTCACACGTTTCGCATTGGCAATGCACTGTTCTACATCAAATTTCAAGTAAGGTAATAAATCCACTTTATTTAAAATCATCAAACTTGATGCGGCAAACATATGTGGGTATTTAAGCGGTTTATCTTCGCCTTCTGTCACAGATAAAATTACTACTTTCGCTTTTTCCCCAAGATCAAATTCAGATGGACAAACGAGATTGCCCACATTTTCGATAAACATAATGCTGTCAGCTTGTGGTCTTAATTTCACCATAGCTTCGCTAATCATTTGTGCATCTAAATGACAACCTTTGCCTGTATTCACTTGAATAGCCGGCACGCCAGTCGCACGAATACGATCTGCATCATTTTCAGTTTGTTGATCGCCTTCAATGACATAACAAGTGCGGTCATTTTTGAGGGCATTTAGCGTCGTCGTTAAAAGTGTGGTTTTGCCTGAACCCGGACTCGATACAAGATTTAAGGCTAAAATATGTTGTTTCGCAAAGAATGCTCGGTTGTGATCAGCTAATTGATTATTTTTTCCAAGAACATCTTGTTCAATTTTTAACAAACGTTTTTGAGTATCGTCTGCATCGACTGGTTTATTGAAATGAAATGTTGAATGTGAAAAGTTTGGCGTACCTGATTGATGACTTCCTTGATCATCATGAGTATGAGGCAATTCACCAATACGGACTTGCTCTGGATGTCCGCAGCCACAGGTTGTACACATAAATCCTCCGTTTTAATGTGCTTATTTGGGCTGAGTTTTCAAACTGACTTTCAACAGAAATAATGTTTAAAACACTCAAAGCCCTTAGCTTTGTCAACAAATTTGCAACAAGCATAGCACAATCAAAATTCGGCTTTTTGATGAAGATCATAAACTGATAATTTCTGTGGCTAATTCGTTAATAAATCCATGATGATGGGATGAAATCAAAATGGGTAAGGAAAGTTCACGCAAAAGTGCGGTCAATTTTTCAGTATTTTTTCGATCTAATCCATTGGTAGGTTCATCTAATAATAAGATTTTTGGCTGCATCGCTAAGACACCTGCAAGTGCGGTGAAATTTTTCTCACCGCCAGATAAGGTATGTACCATACGATCTTTTAAACGTGTGATGCCAAGACGTTCTAATTGCTCCTCTGCAATATGATACGCCTGCTCTCTGGGCACATTTTGATTTAATGGTCCAAAGGCAATATCATCCAATACTGTTGGGCCAAAAAGTTGATCATCGGCATTTTGAAAACAAATACCAATCGTGCCACGAAACGGTGCAAAATCTTTTTCTTCACGACAAACTTGGCCAAATAATTGAATTTCACCTTTGGTTACGGGAACAAATCCCAATAAAGCAAGAAGTAAAGTGGTTTTTCCTGAGCCAATTTCCCCTTGTACGAAAAGACGTTTTTGACCTTCTAAGGTAAAACTCAAATCTTGAATAATCGCTCTACCATTGCGTTCTATATAAAGATTATTTACAGCTAACATGTTATTTTTCTCTCTTTTTGCCGAACTGAAAACCACGACATTTTAAAGCCATTTGCGCCGTTTCGGCTTTCAATAGGGCATGAATCAATAATAAAGCGACACTTTGAGCCGTCACATAAAGGGTTCTGCGATTAAGCCCTGGACGAAATCCACGAGCGCGCATAGCAATATCCATTTTTTGACGTAATTCGCCAAGCAGTGCAATGTAACGTACGGTCAGCACAAAAAGTTGAATTAATTTTTCTGGCAAAGGCAATTTACCCATGGCTTGAACAAGTACCGCATCATTAATATTCCACAAAAAAAGCCAAAGAGAAATCAGCAATAAATGAGTCCGTAAACTTAACTTTTCTGCTAATTCTATGCCTTGAAAATTGAGTTCAATGCCATTTTCTCCAATTTTCCAACTTAATGTCGCCCACATTAAAGCAATAAAAATGATTAAAGCAAACCAACGTTTAAGATAGGGCAAAAAAGATTTTTGACTGAACTGCAGTGAAATAAAAAAGAGAGAAACAGCAAGCACATTAAGGGGGATAAGCCAAGTGAGATCGCTCAATCCACTGATGATTAGCCCCCAGATAAACAGATAAATCAACCTAAAGTGCGGTTGAAACAAGCAGTGAATTTTCATTAAGAGACATTCTCGGTACGATTCATGACTTCAGGATACATTTTACCAAGCAAGGTAATCACACCTACGCTGATAATACTATCCAAAATAAATACCGGAATATGAGAGACCAGCAAGAGCCAAACAAGATTCAGATAACTTTTTCCACCATCTAGCATCAGCACAAAAGAAGCAAGTGCGCCTGCCCCGCCAACGCCAATTACGCCAGCTCCAATACCGACGAATAAGCAATCTTTTAAAGCTATGTGCGGTTGTAAACGAGAACGGAAAAGATAATGAGCGATCACCGCTGGCGTTGCCATCACGCAAAGATTGACGCCTAATACTGCAAATCCACCAAAAGAAAAGAAGATAACTTGCAATAAAAGTGCGATGAGGAATGCAGGAAAAACAGCCCATCCTAGGAATAAACCAGCCATGCCATTTAAAATTAAATGCACGCTACCAATTCCTACGGGGATATGAATAGTTCCAGCCACAAAAAATGCAGCCGCAAAAAGTGCGGTGAGCGGTAAACGTTCTGATTCTAAACGACGCAACCCCACGGCAATGCCCACAACAGCAAGCACTACGCCAGCTAATAAAATAGGCGTATGTAACACGCCTTCAGATAAATGCATTAAATACGTCCTTGTTTAATTTTACGCGCATTACGTAAAGCAATAAGTCCAGCAATACCAACGATATAACCGATTCCACCTAAAATATCATGCAAATAAATTTTATCTTTTAAATGCGCAATATCTTCACGAAGCAGCATTAAATCTGCACCGCTTTGATTTTCGGCAGAGGTATGAGCAGCAACAACTGACGCACGGTGTCCTTCATCGCCTTCCACCACAACTTTTAAGGTGGTATGTGGCACATCAGCAATAGAAAGCTTAAATGCGCCTTGGCGGTCTGTTTTTCCAGTTAAAACGGGATCAGAAACACCTGAGCGGAAAACTTCTAAATAAGTTTCAGCCGCTGGGGTCATATCAGAATAATAGGATTTGCCAGAGAGTGTTTGCCCATCATATTGGGCAAACACATAAAGCGCGTGGGCATAAGCATTAGGGAGATAGCAAGCCGCAAAAAGTGCGGTAAAAAAAATAATTTTCTTCATCCCAAATCCATATTATTGCGCATCAAAAGTTAACATATATTCTACAGAGCGACGATCGTAATCCGCATTATTTGTTACTTTTTCCTCAAACTCTGCCCATACTTTGTTGAAGCCTTTAGTTGGCGTAAATTGAGCGATACCCTTTTCATTGGTTAAATTGAACGGTGCATCTTCACTCACCCCCACTTTAATACCTTGAACCGGTTTACCGTTATGTAAAACAAGGATAGAAAGTGGTTTGTTCGCTTGTGCTTTTTCTTGAGGAATCAATTCATAAGCTTGTTGATGAAATTTGAAAGATTCAGCATCCCATTTCAAAATCGCTTTACCAAATTTAACAGGATTGGTACTAAATTCTGCTGTTGGTTCTTCACGTTTTGTTTTTTCAACGTATTTACCGCTTGGTAATTTTGACCATACACCATTATCGAAATGAACGAATACTAAGTCAGATTTAGGCATAAGATAGGCTTCACCATTTCTGAATTGGTAATCAACTGCGGTTAATTTTCCTTGCGCATTTAAGGCTTGGATAGATTTAAGTTTAGATTCTGGATAGGTTTCAGTTTGTTCATGTCCAAATTTCACCACGTATTCACCTTTAGCTGAAGCAGGTTCAAGCCAAACATTGTGAGCGTTAGCAACAGACATACCTAAAAGTGCGGTTAATCCCACTGCGATTTTTTTTAATTCCATTTTGGATGCTCCTTGTTTGTTTAAGAAAATCTGAACGCATGATAAAATATGAAGTAACTTTAGAGTCAAGTTATTTTTTAAGGTGATTAATGAAAATTGGAGCACTTGCTAAAGCCCTAGGCTGTACCGTAGAAACTATCCGTTATTATGAACAACAAGGTTTAATCCCCCCCCCAAAACGCACTTCAGGCAATTTTCGGCAATATAACGAAGAACACTTGCAACGTTTATCATTTATTTGTAACTGCCGAAATTTAGATATTTCATTAAGTGAAATAAAAAGCCTACTCAATTTAGAAAATGCTTCAAAACAACAAGCAAAAGAAATTAATCGTGTGTTAGACAAACATATTAAAGAGGTGGCCACACGAATTCATGAGCTTGCCCATTTGCGGATGAAATTAATTGAATTACGTGAGAAAACAGTCTCGAATGATAAAGATCCAATGAAATTGCTATTGCAACATAGTGGCGTGAAATTTGTGCGATTAAAATAACCGCAATTTTAGATTATGGCTGACTAGATAAACGCTGTTTTGCTTCCTTATTGCCTAATTCAGCGGCTTTCTTCAGCCATTCCAATGATTTTTCAGGTTGGTTTTGCGAGCGATAAATATTACTTAACATCATCATTCCATCCGTATCTTTAGCCCGAGCTGTACGTTCAAAAAGCTTAATGGCTTGCTCTGTATTTTGTTTGACATAATCGCCACGCAGATACATAACACCAAGGTTATTTAACCCTTTCACGCTACCCTTCTCTGCCGCTTCGCTAAACCACCAATAAGCCTTTTCGTAGTCTCTCACCGTGCCACGCCCAAGGTTATATAACATACCTAAATTACTTTGAGCGGTGATATTTCCTTCTAACGCCATCGGATACATAATATCAAAAACAGACATCCATTGCTGTTTATTAGCAAACTCTTGTGCCAAATTCATTCTTGCTTGATCATCCATTTTCGAACTCGCTGTAATATCAACGGTTTTCATTGCACAAATAGGCAAGCTACAAGAAAGTAATACTGTATGAAAAAATAACTTCAGTTTCATTTATAAAGTTGCTATTAAAAGTAAAATAAAAAACACAGCAGTAATCGCAAATTCTGTTAATCCAACTTGCATAACAGAAAGCTTTTTAGTGGGCAGATAAACAGCTCGTACTAATCCGGGAACAAAAGCTAATGCTAAAATAAATTGTTGCGAAACTACAAAAATCAGCACACATAATAAGTGAAAAATCACTGATGCCCAAAAATAACGTGGATTTTTTCGCTCACGCATCATTGATTTCACATAAAGTGTTGTTCCAATAAAAAATAATGTTGGATAAATCGCCACCCAAAGTATTTTTTCATCAAAAGTGCGGTCAGAAAAATAATAAGATCCCATTCCTGCTAGGGCAAAAATTAAGATCCCCGCCAAGTCATTCCATAAATTTCGCTCATCTTTTTTCTTGGTGAAATAAATGTTCACCGCGACAAACGGCAGCATGGCAAACATAAAATACAGCACTTGCCAATTATAAATTAACGCCGGAATCGCAAAAATCACGGCGGAAGCAAAATAAATCACAGACCATTTTTTGTATAACTCAAGATTTTTACCTTTAAACAAATTCAAAAAAGGATACGTCATCAAATAAAGCGAAAACCATCCTAATAGTAAAAATACGTGCGCCCATACAGGATTAGCAAGTAACATGCCGTAAATAAAAGGCACCAATGCCATAACAATAGCGCCATGCTGATTAGAGATAAGCAGTTTCATAATGATTAAATAATTGAGAATAATTATCGGGTATTCTAGCCTAGTAAAGAGGATTTTACAAAGTGGTAAACGCTATTTAGAATAGAAAAAAATACCCCAAAGGAGAACCCTATGACAATTCAACGCATTTTACCCAGCACACGTTTAAGTGAAGTTTCAATTCATAACAACCTCGCCTATTTGGCAGGGCAAGTTCCAGAATTAACCATCGAGCAAAATGCCTATGAACAAACCAAAGAAGTATTAGGTTTAATTGATAAATTGTTAGCAGAAATTGGCTCCAATAAAAGCAACATTTTAACCGCGCAAATTTTCTTGGTAGACATGCAAGATTATGCACAATTAAATCAAGCTTGGGATGAATGGGTCGATCGTGTTAGCCCACCAAGTCGAGCGACAGTCGAAGCTAAATTAGCGGATCCTCGTTGGAAAGTTGAAATTGTTATTATTGCAACTTGTTAGTTTTTAAGCCAAATAAACTGGAGAATATTATGGAAAATTGGACAAATGGAATTTGGTTAGCGATTGGTATCGCTTTTATTCTTGGATTATTTATTGGTTACATTATTGTGCGTTTAACCAAAGGCTCCGTAAAACATCAAGCCAAGACAGAAGCTGAATTAAAAACAGTCAAAACCCAACTTGATACACAAAAAGCGCAAATCGAAAAACACTTTGCAGAAAGTGCTGAATTATTCAAAACCTTAATTAACGATTATCAAAAACTTTATCGCCACTACGCAACCTCCTCGAATAATTTACAGGGCGAAAAAGATCACAAAGGTTTATTCACCCAACAGTTAATTACTGCAACAGATAAATCTCAAAATGAACAGCCAAGAGATTATTCTGAGGGCGCATCAGGCTTATTTAAAGAAAATAAAGAAGAAAATTAAAAAAGTGCGGCTAAAAATAGAAATGTTTTTAGCCGTTTTTATATAAAATGAAGAGACCTACTTTATAAACAGGCTTCATACTTGTCATTGAGATTTCTTTCTAAAGTTTTCATCATTTGTGGAATATTCAAAACAATCTCTAATTATTCCACTTAATCTTAAAATATTCTCTGGGCAATCAATAATAATTTGGTTGCCTGAAATCTCTAACCCAGCTCTAATAATTTCTTTTTGATGCTCAGGAGTTAAGTCAATAGGGATAACGATTGAAGGGCGTTGCTTATTATCATAGTAGCGTAAAATCCATCTATTAGATTTTCCTTGATATAAAATACCAAAATAACTCTCGGTATCTTTGGCAACTAAATCTGTATCGCTACCAATAATCATTGTGACATACTCTAAAACTTGTCTTTCGGTATATGTGGTGACAATTTTACAGTTATCAGGATCTACAACATCTGCTTTTTCATCATTATATTCCACCTCAGTAACCTCAACAGGTTCTATATCAATAGGTTTTTTTGATAATCCAGAAACAACCATATCACTAACAGCCTTTTCAACTGCTTGTCTTACTATTGGTGTTATAGATTCAATAAACCGCTGATTTAACTGTCTTCCAATATTGGAACGGCTAGCTATATAACGGACAAACTCACAATCAACCTCTTTTAATGACGAAGATATTGTTTTTGTAAATGTTGATAGATAGATACTTTCTTCAGCCAATGTTCGTAACGCTTCAGGCTGAAATTTATCATGACAAAATTGAGATAATTGAGATATTTTGGTTTCATCAAGTGATTCAAAATTAATACGCAAAAATGGCGCATCATCCATAATATTTTTATCTTTTAAGTCTGTGAAAAATCGCCATTCACGACCATTGCTAATTGCAGCAACAGCAACTTCTGGAGTTGCATTGAAATAACGTGCTAATTGTGGAGAATGGCTTGAGAGATCTTCATTGTAAGATTTAGCCTCAATAAACATAACGGGAACATCATGACAAAATAAGGCATAATCTACCCGTTCACCATTCTTTGCTCCAGCAAAATCGGCAGCGTACTCAGCTTTTACTTTAGTGGGGTCATAAGCCGAAAAGCCTAAAATATCAAGAAATGGAAGAATTAAAGCTTGCTTTGTTGTTTCTTCAGTTGAACAGTGTTGCCCTACTCTAATTACATGTTGAGAGTGAGATAATATTTTTTCTTTGAAAATTTGATCGCTCATTTTTATTTCCTCTGGAATGAAATCTGTATTTATTCTATGGAATAAAAATATATTCTTTAAGTTTTTAATCAGAAATTTTCTATTTTTGCGATCTTCATCACAAAATTTTGTTTAAAACTCAACCATATTTTCTTTCGTAAGAATCATCTAACTATTTTAATCTGTAAAAGATATATTTTTCTAATCTTCTCCAGTTCTTTTCCATAGTTAAAGGTTCAACTTCCCTAATTCCCTTTTCTTTCCAAAGCAACTCTACTTTAAAGAAGGTATTTTCATTCTCTCCTAGAGCGATTCTCTCTCGTTCTTTTTTATGTTCTTGAGGAGCGATTTTTTGAGCTATTAAAGAAAGCCATTCTTCATGCTATTAACGAGGCAATGAAAGCCTTATAGAGGGATAAGTACCAATAGTAAAAGATATTCTCTTATTTTTGATTGGGTGGTAATAGTTAAAAATCCGCCCCTTAGCTCCTGTTGGTTTTATGCGTAAAAAAAAGACCTTTACCATCAGTTAAATTGTATTTCTTAGCCTTTGGTTTAGCCTTATCAACTTCAATATTTGTGAGAGGTTTAGTAACACGATACATCACTTTTCCTTAGTTTAGTAACAAGATTTTTTAGAGTTTAGCATCTTGTTACTAAACTTGTTACTAAAAACAGCGATTAAAGACGATTAGATATGAGGGGAGAAAGTGCTATAACCCCTTGTGAAACTTGGACAAAACAAAACCCCGCGATTAGTTTCGCTGGGTTATGAAAGGGTTAGATGGTGCGACTAGCTGGATTAGACTTAATTAAATAACACTATGATTTAAAACAAAATTTGTAAAAGCAATATCATTATATATTACCATTCATAATACCATTATATTTAATGACCTACAAATCTAAAAAGGTTAAAAGCATTTGCATTACTATGCTTTACGCTTCCCTCCAATAAATATTAGCACATCATTATTAAATAAAGAAGGCGAGAGAAATCTCGCCTTTGCTTTATAAAACTACTGAACTTTTAGAATGTGCGTGGAATAAAAGTTGATGATTGATACTGCGTGCGTTTTTGCGCCCAATCTTTAGCATCGGCTGATGCTTTGGCAAACTGCAAATGAGCGGCGTCTTCACTTTTCTGTCTTGCAATATCTGCCGCTTGTTGTGGAGTGAGATTATTTACATCAACCATATTGCGCACAGGAGGAGCGATAGAAGATTCAACATCCTCAGCTACCGTTTCGCGCTCCACTGGTTTCGGATTGTACAAATCCATATCACCACCGCCGGTCATATAAAGCGCTTGCCCCATCTGGCCAGCCCCCTTAAATGCAGAGATTGTATCAGGGCGTTTCAGATAATTATCGCGTTCAGCAGAAACAGCATTGATTCTTGCAGTAATCGCATTTTGTTGCTCTTTATCTTCTGTTGCAGACAATTTTTCTTGCAAGGCATGTATTTGGCTATCATAAATACCAAGAGTTTGAGTTGCGCCGAGAAGATTTTTTTGCGCTTCTGATTCGTCGCTATGAGAATAACGCGCCGAAATTCGAGCTTTTGCAGCCGCCGCTGAAATCTCATTACGAGTTCTATGATCTTCAAGCTCAAACTCGTGCTTGTATTTTTTATCAAGCAATTCACTATCAAAAGCACGTTGTTTGTCGGCTTCTGCCGTTTTCCAATCTAACAACTTTTGAGTTTCTTCATCTTTCCACCCTTGCTCAACATTTTTGACAATACCAGTTCCCAATCCTTGTGTCATCGCACCTAAAATTCCACTCCATCCCATAAATTATGCCCCTTGTTGCATTGGTTTTGATTGACCGTTTTGCACTTGTGCACGGCGTTGGCTTTCCATTTCAGATACTTTATTGATCATATCAACGTATTGCTGTTCTTCTTCCTGAGGTAACGCACCGTGCGTTGCTTCGCCAAATTGCTCAAGCGCATTCATTAAAATATCAATTAATACATCATCAATTTGCTCTTCTGGCACACCAACTTGCTGTAATAATTGCATAGCTAAATCTTTAGCGACTTGCATCATCACTTGCGGTGGAATAGTTTTTCCATTTTGTTGCGCGGCCTGAAGATTTGAAATCATTGCTTTTGCGACTAAATCGGCAATACCTTCTTCGGGTCCTTTTTCTTGAATACGCTGTTGCGCAACATTTGCGATAGCATTAATGGAATTTTGCATCAACATTTGATACATCTGTGCCATACTTCCCTGTTGTTGTGAACTCTGTGGATTTTCGACCGCACTTTGTTCTGTTGTCTGTGGTTGTGATTGTTGTGTCATTGAATCTAAAATACCCATGAATTTATCCTTCTATCGAATTGAAATATTGTTCCATAAGTTGATGAGCTGAGGAATTTCGTTGTAATCCTCATTTTCCGTTTTTATTGGATTGAGACGTTGTTGCATTGAGCCTAAGATTCCAGGCTTATACGGCTCATTACTGCCATCCATTGCTCTTCGCTCTCTATCCTCTTTCGATGCACGAGCTATCGCATCTTTTCGATTAGCAATTTCTCCTTTTAAAGCTGGAGAGTTTAACTTTTCAGCAGCATGTTCAAGGGCATGATTATGTCGCAAGCCATCTACTATTGTTTTAGCTCCAGTACCAACAAAACTACCAAGGGCTGGATTGGCACCGTAACCAATAACTCCTGCCGCTGTCGCCAATCCGCCAGCAAATCGAGAGCCAAATGAATCCATATCTTCATCATAAAAGTTCTGGGCCGCGTGGTAATTTGAGCGATAGGCTTGGCGTTGAGAAGGGGTCATTTTTTCAAGGATTTTTTCCTTATCTTTGAATTTGTCTGCAATTGTTCCAGTTTTGGAAACGCCAAGTTGAGTGATTCCTTGTGTAATTGCCGCGCCTTTAGATACTGGTTCACCAGCAGCTCCCATAAGCGTTGAAACAACATTTCCGACTGTATCACCAGTGTATTTTTTTGTCTTATCTCCCATCGCATTATGGTGCGCAATATCTCTCAATCGTTCATCTGAGGTAAAGAATCCAACATTATCCCAATCTTCTCGGGCGGAATAAGGCGCATTGGAGTAACTTTTTCCAAACAAACCGCCAGTGAGCGTTTTCTGATCTTTTTCTGGAGCGGCGGTGCTCATTTGACCGTTAGCGAGCGAATGATATTTTTCACTAATTGTTCGGCTAATTGCGCTATGACCACCACTCCAACTAGAGCTAATTGTTCGGCTAATTGCGCTATGACCACCACTCCAACTAGAGTTATTTCTTCGCTCATTAAATGCATCAGTATAGAGTTTGTCTTTTCCGTATCTAGATTTGTGGTCATTCCATCTATCTGACGTACTACGATAACTATCACTACTGTTATCTTCTCGCCAACCACCTCCACCGGAAAAGGATGAATCAGAATCTCTAGCTCGCTCATAGCCAGCTTTTTCCATTGACTCACCAAAACTATCATGCAACTCTGCCATTGTTAGCCCCTTTAGTTTCAGAACGTTTCTTCATTTCAGTCAAAATACCGCCATTTGCCAATCCAGGAGAATCATCCACTGTCAAACTTTTATACGACCAATCCGCATCTGGTACGGCTGAATATTTTGATTTCATCTGATCTTGCAGATTTAATAACTCACGTTGCTGATTGATCAAATCTTTACCAGCTTGTTTTTGTGCAAAGTAACCACCAGCACCAGCAATAACATTACCGATAATATTACTTGCTGCTTTATGGTTATCCATCCAATCCATTGCACTTCCAGCTGTTTCCCCCAGCCATTTACCAGCGCCACTAATTGCATCCCATGCACCATCCCAAAACGCCATAACCTTTCTCCTATTAACTAAATTTGAATTGACGGAACACCTAAACTCGGAAAAGACGACCAATTTTGTCTAGTGGTCGGAATTCCTTGCATAAACTTACTCATAAATTGAATTTCTGAATCTCGACTTGCTTTCAGTTGCTCAATAGCTTTAGTTTTATCCTCAGCTTTCATATTCGAGTTATTCAAGATCGTGGCTATTTGCGCATCGAAGTTACTGGTAATTTGCATGGTGAAATCAATAGATTTACCAATAGTGTTAGCCGCGACTTGCGCATTTAAGTTCTTCATCTCATTTTGATGATTCAAATTCGCCATATCTTTTTGTTGTTGGCGTTCAAGTGCAGTTTGAGATGCAGTGAATTGATTCTGAGCTTGATTCAATCTGCTTTGATTGCTATAAGCTAGGTCAGATTGTAATTGCGCCATTCCACGCTGATGACCGCGATCTAATTCAGCCTGTGACGCGGTGAATTGATTTTGTTGCTGATTGAGCTTACTTTGATTTTGGAAATTTAAATCAGCTTGTAAGCGAGTTTGTTTTTCCGCAAACGCATTTTGCGTATCTTGGCTTGCAATTGGCATTGCCGCATCAAGCATTGCACGTTGAGCAGATTCCACACCAATGGTTGAATTTTGCAAACCGCGATTAGCAGCCATACGCTCTCCTTTAGCAGCCGCACTATTCATTAAAAGTGAATTGCTATTTAATAAATTGGACACATTGCCTGCCATTGTCTGTGATGTATCTTTTGTCGGAGGTTGAGTGGAAATAGTTGGGGCTTGCGGTGTTTTAGTTTTATTCACCGCATCCGTCATAGAACCTAGAATTGACATATATTCTCCTAAAAAAAGACCGCTTATTTCGCGGCCTCTTGTTGAAAATTTATTTAATTATTACTTACGGTGGTAAAAACAACAGCAAGCTGATTCGGACTAAACCGCCATCCTTGGTCGCCACCTTTGATTGCGTTGAAACACCATTCGGAGCAAAAATATTTACTGCGTTTTTGCTTAATGCCTAACACAATACCAATAGCGCCCCACCAATCGTATTTACTCCCTTTTGTAGCATTGAAATAAAACTTAACTTCTGCTTCGCTTACGCCATCAAGCAACACCAAATCCCACTTATCTCTTTCGGTGAGATCAATCTCTTTACAACGCACGCCGCCATCACGAATAGATGATGAATAACAGTCATAATGAAGCTCATGCTCGTAGTGATGGCCTGATGTGTACTCAATACGCTCAACAGCAATCTCGCAGTGAGAGTAAGGCCCTTTTGTCAGTTTACGAGTGAGCCAATCTGAAAAACGCGCCAAAAGTGCGGTGGGTTTAAGCCCTGTTTTTTTGCCTTTATAAAGCGCCAAATAAACATTAGCCATTATTATAAGCCTCCATTAAATGATCCATTTGTTTGATGATGTCATCATGGATTGATTGCAGTTGCTCTAGTGTGAGATTAGGGGCTTGGAGCTCATATTTGCGCATACGTTGGTCAGCCAACTCAACTTGCAGTTTTTCCAAGCCTGCTGCCTGTGTCAAAATCAGGTTTGTGGCGGTCTTGTTATCCAGTCTCGCACGTTGTGCAAAGTCTGAGATATATCGACTGCATTCGCCCTCATAATTTGCGGCTTTAAAGGCTTCTGCGGCCGCTTGTCTCTCACGGTACTCGCTTTCAAAGCGAGTCCACGTGCTGTAGATTTTTGCCGCGTGCTCGTCAATGTTGGCGATAAGGCGAGTTTGGTTTTTTGTAAAATTATCAGCAATTTTTGCTTCATCTTTTACCCATGCTGTACCGTTCCATTTGCATGGTTCAGCAAGTGGCGCAAGTGCGGTTAAATTTTCGGGTAATTCACCCAGTGCGGTATGTTCTACTTTTTCGCCCGTTTCCTTGCTGTAATAGGTTCCTCGATGGTCAACTTGGTATTGCCAACTGTTATCTGCTCGCACAATGACAAAGCCTTGTTTCGGTTGTGGCGGTGCATCTACATAACTGCCTGCGGAAAGGCTTCCGCCTTCACTCACATATTCGGTGGCACTATGGCTGTAAATACCTTGGTTGTCAGTGCAATACACGATGATTTCACCACTTGTTTCGGCAAAGCTGTCTTGATTAAATGTTACGGTCATGTTGTACTCCTTATGCGGCTAAGCAAATGTAGTGATATGCGATGTTACGTGGACGGTTATCAGACGCAGTAGGAACTACTCGTGATGCATCAAATTTAACCCTATCACCAAATTGATTAGTATCTGACGGGTTGACTGTAATTGCTAAATCTTTAACTGATAAGTCTTTGTAAAATGCGCCTTTAAATGCATGAGTACTATTAAATACATATTTACTTTCATACATAAAATCAGATATTTCGCCAGTAATATTTCGGATTGCATCACCTTGTGCAGATAACAACGCACGTCCAGTATCCACATCTCGACCATTATCCCAACCACGAATAAATTCACCGCGCATGTCTGGTAGTTGCCCTGACGGATATTTCTGTGCCAATTTTGGATAACGACGAGTATCAAACCGCTGTCCGTTCATGGCTAAGCAACCTATTGGGACGGTAGAGAGTGGATAAGGGATTGGGACACCAATAAATATATCTTTTAATGCATTAAATTCATCTCTAACATCAATTCGCGCCCAAGCCGACCAACTATCTGTCTGATAGCTTGTTTGATGTCGCTCATACATATCTGTGCTATAAGCAATATAGGCAATTTGACGACACCAATCTCCATCGCCACCCGCAATCACTTGAATGTGACAACTGGTCGATACTGGTAGATTTTGAGAGCGGCTTACTTGCGTAATCGCATAAACACCATCGGTTTTTAAGGTGTTTAAATTGCCAACAAAAGGCTCAATTTTAAAGTTCCCGATGCCATAGCCAGCTAAGGTTGTGGCTGGGGATTGTTTGCTATTAGCAAGGTCATAAGCAGTTTTAACCGCTGCACTGTTTGCGACGTTTTCTTCACTATTACTATCTACGGCAGAGGATTTTTTGTCGTTAGGGATGTAATTTTTTGTTACATTCTGCTGCAACTGCGAAATTTGTTCCGCAAGTTCTTTACCAGCTTTGGCTGCTTGCGTCGCTTCCTCTGCTTTTTGTGTAGCAATAGTCGCACTTTGTGTTGCAGATGATTCCGCACTTGCTAAATTTTCGGCGGATTGTGCTGCTTTTTGCGCATAATGGTAAGCAGAGTATTTTTCATCTAAAACGACTTCATTTTCAGGATTAGAAGCCCATTTACGTGCCATTTCCTCCGAATCTCTTGCTGAACGACTACTTTCGGAAGCTGATTCTGCGGATTGAGATGCTGACTTAGCTTGATTAATGGTTGTTTGAGTATTTGTCGCAACGGATTGAGCATTATGCGCGACTTGTTGAGCCTTTTCCGTAACATCATCACGTGCATTATTCACGCTTGCTTCTGTTTCCGTTAGCATTTTAAATGGCACAGGGTGATATGGGTCGCTAGGCTCTGGAATTAATGGGCTGGTTGTAAACCCTTTTCCATCATCACGCATTGCTGGAATGCGTTCAAAGCTCGCTTGAATGGCATCAAATTCATCAGAAACTGCCGTGCCATCTGCCTTGGTGTAAGGGGTAAATTGATGGGTGCGTTGATACCACGTTCTTTTTTCATCAGACACGATAATTTCTCCGAATTATGTAGTTGAGAATAAGCCCACTGATTTCAAATTGTGGGGAGTAAATAGATGAACCAGAAAATGACAGTGCAATATTGCGACTATAGCCAGATAAATAGAATGTTGGTGTAGAATAATCTTCCGCTGACCACAGGAAATCATTCCAAAAGGAATCATTCCAACGCCCGCCGCCACCAGCGATTTGCAAATCCTTGCTCAATGTTGATGCATGGTAGTTAGAATTGTAATCAAGATCGAAACGATAACTTAATTTAGATTTTCCCTCTGTAGTCGCTTGTAATTCTGCGCTATGCCAACTTTTAATCAATGTTGGGGACCCACAATGGTTAAATGCCATTTTAATAATCCAATCAATTGGCTTTCCAGAAAAGGAATAACATTTATCAGATTGGCGATATACCTTACCATCATCAAAAGCCAAGTAAACTTGTTCTGGTGATTGCCATACCCCACGTAAAATCTCAGGATAAGTAAAAAATGCACTCCGTGTTGAGCCATCAGCTTGTAACATCATACAAATATGACGACCTTCTTTGGAATAGAACCGAATCTGATTTGATTTCGGTTTTGTGGAAGTATAAACAATGTTGTAATGTTGCTTGTCGAAACCTAGTTTACGATTGGCATCTACTTCACTTAATCGAAAATCGCCAAATTGCTCGGTTTGATCGATGCGTGTAATACCATTTTTACTAATAGCTAAAGGAACGAATGTTGTTTGTAATGTTTCAGGTACAATGCCGATAGAAGAAACTTCTTTTAAAACCCAATCGTCACGCCCTGAACCATAAAGCCCCGCTATTTTATTGCGGCAACCAATAATTAATACCCCACCAACAGTGGAAGAAAGTGCAGTGATTTCATCACCTAACCCCAATTGTTCAGAACCGAGTAAAACCGACCATTGGTTAGGACGCCCCACTAAAGCATGTCCTAATTGCCCACCTGGGAAAGAGGCAAATAAGTGATTGCGGTGTGCACAGATATATTGCGGATTGTTACTATTCACCAAAATTGGAACAATTACTCCATTTGGTCGCACTTCAATGATTTGTTCGCCATTGCAACCGTAAGCATAAAACGTATCTGCACCGCCATAAAAATTGTGATAAATAAAGTGCCAAGACAATCCTTTTGATAATTTGACTAACTCGCAGTGCTCAATGGTCGCAACAGTCTCCTCTTTTATTTGTAAAGGTTGATTTTCAATAACCGATTGAGAGAGAACCACGTAACCAGATAAATTATCTGGGGCAAGCGTGACTGAATGGATAATCCCACGACTGCTAGCGGATATAAACTCAGCACCATTCAGTAAATTCTCAGGTTTTACCACGTTTTTTAGTTTAACTAAATAGGTATTCGGTATGGCTGACCATCCTTGACTTGAGCTGATAAATCCACCGCACTTTTCTCCGTTATCTCGAAAGGCGATGACTTCGTTATTGAGTTCTAGTACGCCACGAATTGGATTTTCTCCCGGTACGGTAAGTACATGATCTACGCCCAATTGAAAAGCGGTCGCACGGTAGCGTAAATCATCTTCTAACTCTCCTTCTGTAGAGCTATGCACGTAGTGAGCTGTGAAAGATGTTCCCTCTACGCTAAAAACATTGCCATTAGCTAAATTTAATGGGCGTAATGCTGCAACAACAAGCTCTTGCGCTAACACATCAATAATTTGATAGCGTTTTCCTTGATGGTTGAAGGTTTTATTAAGAAAGGATTTATCTTGAGGAATTTCATTAACCACTAATACTGCATAATCCATCTTAGAAGGAATCATTTCGCCGTCAATGCATTCATAACCTTCAATGCGTGAAAACCCTCCACCATAATTAGGTTGCACATTTAACGCGATAATCGCTTCACTGTTCGCCTTTGCAATCGGTGGCGTAGTTAAATCCATGCCGCCGCTGATGGCGATAAATTGTGACTGAATTCGTGGAAGTTGTGACATTATTTGCCTAATGATGGAGTGGGTAAGAATCGTTCGCAAAGCAAATGGAGATATTTATCCCATTCATTTTGCCCGCGGATAACTAGCTCTTGCGCATTTTGTGACAGGGCTTTACTTTGCATAGCGTAGTACACAATCGCCACGTGGAATTGCTTAGGAATAAATGGCGTATCAGAGGACGCTTCTAATTCTTGAAGATTATCACTATCAAAACCACTCTCCCAAAATCGCTTGTTCCACGGGCGTAAAGATTGAATATCTAACCATGCTTCACGAATAGCATCAACATACTCAAGGTTACGACCAGTTTGATTGGTAACATTATGCGGGCCTTCGCCTGTATCGTTCATTTCACGGCGTAACCGTTGAGCAAGCTGCAAGTAATTCATTAGGCATCACCTAATACAGTAATTGAATAGCGAGGAGCAAAGTATTCGCTATAAGTACCGTCTTTATTTTGTTCAAAGCGATGTTCGCCAGCTTTAGAAAGTAAAACATAAACAGATTCGGGTACGGAAACTTCTTCTCCGCGTTTAATTAATATATCCAAATCATTAAGACCGACATACACATCACTGTTGTCAGCTTCACTTGGCGCAATGATAATGCGCACACGTTTAGGCAAATCAACTGGAGGAGTTTCTTTCAACTCATTTTCTGTTGGCGTATCAGGGCGAACCAAACCACTAGAGCTTTCAAAATCAAGAATAGCCTGAACAAGCTCTTCTTTCTTACCATCTTTTTCAATGCCGCATTGTTCACGTAAGTGCGCAACCAACTCTTCTTTTGTGGCTTTTTTCAAATCAATAAATGGATATAACATAGATTTCCTCATTAAAAAAGAAAGCCCTCACGAGGAGGGCTTGAGTTTCAAATTAAAGTGCGGTTGCAGCGACTTCCAAACGAACTAACCACGCATCATTTAAGATTTTACCAGCCCACCAAGTTTTCCAACCAACGGAACCAGTTTGACCAAGTTCATCGCCTTTTTCAGCTTTACCAGGATTGCGTACCAAAATTTGTGCGGCATCTTTGCCTTTCAATGGGCAAACTGCATAGGCTTCTTGACCAAAGATCGCGATTTTGTACACGTCCGCATTTGAACCACCTGTAGATAATACTTTACCAGTAGCAGATGCACCTGCATTTGCTGTTGGGATAAGCAATGGCGTGGTAATAAAACGCACATTTTCTACCGTACCGAACTCTTGTGGAACGATTGGCTGACGAGAGCCATATTCAGCAACTGAGGTAAAGCCTGGCAAATTGCGAATATCCGCTTCCAAGTCTGTGTGGCAAACAGCAATATAGGCTGCTTCAATCGGTTTAGTACCGTATTTGATTGAACCATCCAAAATATTAGTTTTTTTCTTCGCACGGTTGCGTTGTAATTTACGCACTGCCGCACGTACGTGTTCTAATTTCAAAGCTGTATTGACTTGTGAAGTTGCCGAACCATTGGCAAAAATCACGTTAGTACCACCGCTGATTGCCCCCCACGTTGCAAGCTCAGTGGTTTCTGCTGCTTGCTCACCAGAAAGCATGGTCATGTCGGACAACACAGGATCTTCGTGAGTATCTTGAATCACATCGGTGATTTCAGTCCACGCACCAAATTGTTGTAAACGGCATTCCACATCTTCATACACCATTTTTTGGGATTCAGGGCGAACACCTTCAGTTAATGGAGTTAAAGCCGGTGCAAACGGTTTTGGACGGCGGAATTTAATCACTTGGGATTTGTTTTGTGGGATTGGTTTGGTTTGACCAAGTTTAGTCAAAATCAATACCGGTTCAGCATGAGCTAACATTTTAGCTTCTGCATACACTTGTGTGCGTTGGGAAATATCCGTAGATTTAGTTGTAGGCATAATAATTTTCCTCAAATGAACTAACTATCGCTGCTTAGCAAATTGAGCAGCTAATTGATCGAATAACGCATCTTCATCAATTTCATCACCGCCTTTTGGCGCACTGCGCCCCGTTGGGAGCGACATGGCGGATAATTGTTGAGAGCGTTTATTACGTTGCTCAGTGATGGAGGATGTTGCACGTTTATACTCGTTGAGTAAATAAATCGCATCTTGCGGATCGTCAGAGCTAAACATTGCTTTAACGCCATTTGGTTGCGAATCTACCCAACGATGGAACATAGGGTCGCGCAAGATATTGTCTGCATCAGGAACGGCTTGAGTGACTAAAGAAATAGAGGTATCAAGTTGTTGCTGTGCAAAATCTTGAACGTTGGCTTCCACCATTTGAGCGATTGGGGCAGAAACATCTTCAAGGCGTTTATTTTGTCCGGCAATAATGCGGGACAATAACTCTGCAACTTCAGGATAATCAGCACGCAAACTTTCCAATTCTCCATCAAAGGAAGGTTGGTTTTGTTTGAGCTGTTCTAGAGCGGCTTGTGCTTGTTGATATTTCTTTGCGAACGCACCAGCACGACCACGATGAGATTTAGCCATGTGTTCGTAGCGTTCTTTGTCTGCTTTCATTGAGCGGAAATGCTCTTTCACTTCGTCAGTGGCATTTGCTAACCATTCAGGCTCTTCCTCTTTTGCTTCCGGCGCTTGCGGGTTGCTTTCTTGAGGAGGTTTTTCTCCACGCTGATCGGGCGCAGGCTGATTGTTGTCATTTGCAACAGGCGGCTCGTTGTCGGCAGTTAGTCCACCTGATTCAAGTTGATTAGCGGCTTCGTCAAAAGCGGCATCAGCATTAAATTCTACGGTGTCTTGATTTTCCATGTATTACCTCGTTAAGCAGCATAAAGCGGCTTGTGATAATGCGTTAATAAAAAAGCCCGCTGAAATTAGCGGGCCTGTAATGTTGGGTCGAGTTCACCAACAAGATCTTGCAGTTCTTTGATTCTTCCTCTAAGAACATTGTATTGTTGCGGCGTTAAACCTTCACCGCATAAATCTTGTTTATACTCAATAATTCGAATATTCAGATAAATAATCAGAGATTTTTTATCTGCTTCATTTTGCAATTTTAGTTTCTGCATGAAAACTCCAATAAAAAACCGAACTGTATTTCTACAATTCGGCTATTGTGGAGAATTCTACTGCAAAATTTTTTATTGTCAATAGATTAATTTGTGTTCAACCCTTCCATTATACGGTATTTATGTAACATTTTGGCTTGTACTCTGCTCATATCTTTATTGTAACGTTTAATGCCATTCTCATAAGCAATTGCACTAATTTTTCCTGAGCGCAATGCACGAGTTAGATTAGCTTTTTCACTTCTTGCTTTCTTAACAATACTCTCTTCTTGCTCATGGAATTTAATTAGTTTCATCTTGTCAGCATCTAACCAATCACCTAACTCATTGCGTTCTTTGCGAGATTTGTATTCTTTATAAACACTTCCAGCCTCTTCGCTTGCTTCATAGTAACGGCTTTGAATAGCAAATTCGTTTGTTGTGCCAATGAATTGATTTAAGAATGGCGTACGTGCTTTTCTTCCAAGCTCTTCACGATTAGGATTTTCCACAAATACAGTATTCAACTCTTTAAGACTACCAAGCATTGAGCTATAACCATCAAACAAGTTTTTAATTTGCTCAGGGTGCATATCAATACCCATTGTATCGTTTAGATTAATCGCCACATCTTTCCAAAATTGAGCAGTTGTCGCCTTAGATTGTTCTGCTTTTAATTTATCATCACGCACATAGTTAGTTGTGATCTTATTACCAAAAGCAGATCGATTTACAACGTTTTGCATAATTGGTTGCAAAATAGTTGGCGTTGCGGTTAATGCGATTTTTTCCATTGGATATTTTGCTGCTGAAATTTCAGATGGAGATACTGGAGAAAATGTTTTCAATGAATGCACTAGCATATTTGCACCGGCTTCAGTCAATGAAATATCACCAACAGCACCTTTTACAATATTTGTTGAGAAGTTCCAAGCCATTTGTGCCATACCAAAACCAACTGGAATTTTAAAATATTTCCCTTCACCTAGTGGAACCGGGATATATCGAGTGATGTCTCCAAGTTGATCCATTTTATTCCCGCCCTCATCCTCATCATCCATTGAGCGCAATACAGTATAAAGTGAAGTCATTACCGCCATATATCCAATAAAGCGGATTTGCCCTTTACGAGTGGATAGATAACGCATTAAGTTGGCCGCTCCCATTACAGTCGGTTGCGAGAACATATACAATGCTTTAATACCACGCATTTTTGAGCCAGTTTTGCGGAAGTTGGTTAATTCTAGCGTTGTTGCGGCTGCTTGTTTAGGATCGATTCCGTTTTCTATCAGCGCTTTATATGATGCCAAAGCAGAAACCGTATCAAACGTTTTATTATAACCCTCTAGGATTTTTCCAGCTTTCTCAAGTTTGCTAGCAATAGGATTGTTTTCCTTGCGCAATTTCTTAATTAAATCAACTTCTGATTTATCGAGATAAGTGCCATAGTTTGAAATTCCTCCTTCTCTTAATAGCTGTTTAAGCATACGTTCTACTGGAACGCTATCACGTAATTCTTGTCCGAACCCTAATCGTTTTGTTGCGTTCCACACTTCTTTGTCAGTGAGTGCGTTTTTAATGGTATCGCGACCGATTTTATCCATTGTTTTGCTATCGACTAGACGATTGTTTTTATCGTAAAGTTTTTGCACTCGGATAAATTCTGATTTTTCCCAAGTGTCACGCAACATATTCATTGGGGCAAACGTAACCGTCCATTGAGTAACACCACGAGCATACCATCCTGTCGGCTTAGAAATAACTTTCAAGAAAGCGTTGGCGTGTTCAACGTTGTCATTACGCAATGATTCCATCACTTGAGTTGGCAATTCATACTCATAATAATCACTGCCCTCTTTACGGATAAGCACGTTGTCGCTTGAGCGTGTCAAGCCTTGCATTTTACGTTTGCTAATACCTAAATTTGCGGTTGCTTGTTCTCTTGCGCTTGAGTCTGAATATCCTTTATTTTTCAATAAAGCGACTTCTGTCTCAAACAAGTCGTCAATCTTCGCTTTAAATTCAGCAAAGCCGGCATAGGTGGTGGATTTACCGATTGACTTCCAAACAGCATCAATCGCATCTTCAGCCTCTGAGTTTATACGACCTTTCAATGCTTTATCTCGAGTTATATTAAGCGCATTTGAGCTGGCACCTGAGATAATATCAACATCTACATCAGCATTAGGATCACCAGTTAAAGGAACATAATGGCGATTTGATTTGTATTCTTGATATTCTGATTCAGTATATCGACCGCTTGCACGATCAATGTCTAATCTTGATTGATTAAGATCGTAAACCATCTCAGCAATTGATTCTAAATTAGATTTACTAATACGTTGTTCAGTATTCTTCATAATCAATTCAGCTTCTGGAATTGACCAACCTCCAGCGACCCCAACTTTAAAGCGATTACCTTTGTTTTTATAATCTGTGTTGTAAATATCAGACTTACGGTTATCGTATTGCTCTTTTGCTTTTAGATAAGCCTCATTTAAGCGACGAACTTCTACACTTGTACCGTTTTGTTTAGCGTTATCCAATAAGCGTTTTGTATCACGCATTACTTTTTCATCACGATTTAATAAATCAATGTTTTTCTCAATGGAATATTTAGCCGAAATCCAGTTACCGACTAATCGTTTCATTGTTAATTCATCGATCGGATGTTTGCTTTTCTTGGTCTCTTTAGATAAAGCGGCAATTTTAGATAGAATAGGTTTTAAATACGCCTGTTCTAATTCTGAATTTAGCGCATCACGTTTACCCTTGGCGGTGTACATCGCATCTTTCAATCTGCGTTTTTCGTGATCTCGACTGCTCGTATTCCCTGTTTGATCTTCAAGATGCATTGAATCAATCCAGTCATTCACTGGGCGCAAGCTATCAGCGAACCATTCATCCACTTTGCCCACTACCTGATTAAAACGCTCTTTAAATCCTGAAAAGTCTTTGGATTTTAAATTATCCCATACACTAGGCTCACTATTTGCCACGCCTGTCATTGCTAAATCAAGAGCGGATTGCATTGTATTTGCACGAGAGAATAAAATATCCCCACCACGCTCTTCATCTAATTGATTTGTCGCTTGCTTAATTGCTTCAATTCTTGATTTAGGATCAATAGAATCATAGGTAAATATTTTCACCCCTGATTTTTCCAATACATCATAGGCATTTTTAGCAAGGTTATCAGGAACAACAGCACCAGCAAAGTTACTGAATTGTGTAATATCTTTCGCTTTACCCTCAAAATATTCAGTTGGCAATGCTTTGAGTTTATTTAAAAACGCATCAACTGCCATTCTATTTTCTTGAGTGTCTTTAATGCCGGCATAGCCAAATGCTTTTGAAGTATTTTCATCAATCGCATTCCATAACACATCGTAAATATCTAAAGTACTTACACCTAATTTGTCCGCTAATAAATCCCCCTCTTTTTTAAGAGTATCTCTTGCGATTTCAAATTCTTCTTTAGATACGATTCGATGTTTATTGGCTTGAATATCAGCGATAGATTTAAACTTAGGCGTAACGGCTGCACGCACGTTAGCCATTCCATAATTAAATGATTCGCCGCCTCGTAAATCTTTTTTGAGTTTTTTAACAACGTTTTCAATAGTATGCGCAACGTATTTATTGCGACCGTGATCATCTGTACCATTCCAAATTTTCTCTTTAACTGGCATGGTTTCAACGATACTATCAACATAAGCACGGAAAGCATCATTATGCTCACTAACCGCTTTTCGTATATTTGATAAGGTTTCAGGTTGATCTAATACTTTTTTAGATTCCTGTAATTTCACCCCCTCTTTTACTCTTGATTCAGCAAATGTACGCACCGCATATTTATCCCCATCTAAGGCTTGTTTTGCACGAACAATAACATTTTTTAGCGATGGCGATGGAGATACTCTACCCTCAATATCTTTGATGTAATCCTTGATAAATTCTCTGAATAATCCCTCAAATTTATCCGCACTTTCGATGGATGAAATATCTTCCTCGCTGATGCCGGCTTTAATTGCTTTTTGAATGGATGGATAATCAGCGTGTACGCTTTTCGGAATATCTCGATAGGCTTTTTCATACGGAATATTATGCTCTTTCAAGAATTGATGTTTAACTGCATCACTATCAATCATAGCTTGTTTTGCGCCAGTATCTTCCAATCCTTGCGTGAAGCTATAATCAAAGGCGCTATCTTTAATCTCTTTTGCTGATTTTTCAAAACGATTGAATAATGCTTTTCGATCTTTTGCTGAATACTCATAGTTGATTCGAGGATAACGAGGCGAATAAATATCGCTGCCAAACACTTGAGCTTTATTTACACCTTTCGGATCGATGTAATTGCGACTGCCAATTAAAGTGACTTCGCCAAAGTTGGTCAATGGATTACTTTGTTTCGCCACTGCAACGGATGCAAGTGGTAAACCGCCCATTTTATCAGCGTGCATAATGCCGTCTGCGCTGATGTTGTGTGTCACAATTAAATCACGTTGATATTCTGAATTGTTTTTCCGGCTAAAACGAATATCATCATTCTCTTTGGAGAATGCACCTGTGTTATCGGTTGCGGATTTGATTTGGTTGGAATTAAAGGCGACAATTTCTTGTCTGTTAGGATATAAAATGCCATCATAACCGGCATCTTTTAGTATTGAACTGAAAGTTCCAGCATATTGGCTTCTCACCGAAAATGAATTTCCTACATTGAAAATAAAAGGATCAACAGTGTAATCTTCGTAACCTTGTTCAGAGAGTTTATTTGTTAAATGCTTAGCAACTTCCTCAGCAGAAGTAAAATCACTAGGTCTAAATGGATTCTTTAATGATACATACGCACCAATAATTTTTTCTCCATACGATTCTGAGGTTGTTCTATTTGGAGAAAAGTAGAACCATTTTCCTCTTAACCCTTTGTCATTTCCTGCGCCCGCTTTATTCTTGTCAAATACATTAAATTCCGAACCTGTTCCGTGATACGCAACCAATGGCTCACCCGTTCGTTCATTCACCACTTTAGACGAATTTTCAGGATCGTTTTCCCAATCCCCAAACCACGCTTTAAATTCAGGAGAGCGAACTTGTTTCCATTGATGAAAAGTAAGTTCTGTTTCGCCATTTCCCTTGGCTTGGTTGTAGTGCTCTTTTGTTAGCTCTTCGTTTCGACTAAAGCGAACATCGCCATTTTCATTTAATTCCCCGACCGCACTTTCTTTGATTTTAGCAACCAAATTCAATACATCTTCATCGGAGAATTGTGCGGCACGTTCGGCACCAAAGATTTTTGATAAGAATTCTTTAATTCGTTGTGCGGTCATTGCTAACCATGATTTAGTAGATTGTCTTTGACCTTTCTTAATCTCTACACCGTAACGGCTTTCAAGCTCATTCCATTTACCGGTTTCGTGTGCGGCCATCACTTCTGCAATAGCCTCTTCAATCGCCACTGCACGATTGGTTGCGGCTAAATCATCTGTATTTTTGCGTTGTGTTTGAATAGCATCAGCAATCTGACTAATCGCTTTGTTTTTGCCAACTTCTTGCATTAAGCTGTCATAAGAGCCTTTATAGCCAACGTTGATTCCACGATGCGCCATTTCATGCCACGCAACGAATTGCAAACGTTCTTCTTTGCTCATTGTTTTAGTTGCATTGATGCTATCTGCGATCAATGTAACCTTGCCTGTTTTAGGATTAAACCAGCCCTCTACATCAGAAGTGATAAGATTCTTCACATCTTCTGGCGGATTAGCAAAGGCGATAACTTCAATATGCTCAGCGGCTTTACCTAGATTTTTCCGTAGAATGTCTTGTGCGCGTTGGATTTCTGGATTAATTTGAGTTTCTTGATTGTTTTTTGCGCTTAGATATTGACTTAGTTCTGCCTCAGTTTTAACATTGGACACAGAAAGGTTATCTACGCTAGTGAGCGACGATGGCAATTGAAGCCCAACAGTCCTAGCAAATTGATAACCTTTTGTGGAGTTCGTTTCTGATAATGGTGATCGCAATTGAAGCGTAAGATTATCTAAGAAATTAACTCCTTTTTTCTTATTCCAATAAAGTAGGTCATTTTCTAATCCGCGTTGAATTTGCGAATTATTCCGTCCATATACACTGGCAATATTAATTAATTCAATTCCTTGTGAAGTTTGCTTTAAATGCAATGCTGCAACAACGGGCTTATTGATGCCGTTCACATTTTCCATTAGTTCTGTTAAAACCACATAACCATTTTGTTGCGTACTGGATTTCATTACCGCCACAGGATCGTTAATTTGTTTTGGTAACTGTTTTAATGTTTCAGCCGTCACATTATGTTTTCCTAACATTACTTTTTTTAATACTGCGCCACTGATTACCACATTAGCATCAGGAAGCCCCAGCATCTTTAATACACTAGGCGTTGTTCCGACCTCTATAATTTGTGATGAAAATTTACCATTAGCTACATCATCCACCGCTTTCGCAAAATCAGAATTAGCGGATTCATTTAGGCTTAATCGAATAGCTTCATCAGCATTTTTCGCTTGCTGCAACGAGCCTAATTTATCAAACTCTACATCGCCGAACATGCTGGCTTGTGATAGATTACCTTGCATTTGCGCTTGGTCAAAGTAAGCACCTAACACTTGCGCAATGCGTTTCCCACTGCGACGATTTTCATCAAAGATAGTCAAAATCTCTCGCGCTTCAGGGGTCAAATCACCGACAAAATCATTCTGCGCAAGATAATCACTGATTTTGTAACCTTGTTCGTTGAGCTGATTGTATTTTTCTACTGCTTGGATAATATCGTGAGAAATACTCACGTCAGAAAGCACGCCTGAATTAATATCTTGTTGAGTTTGAGCCACTTTAGGTGCCAGTGCGGTTAAGGCATTAAGTACGTTTTTAGCCCCTTGGTCAGTGTTCTCAATCAATCTTGATAATGTTTGACTGTCGCCATAGGCTTGATACAGCATTGCATTACGAATACGTTGAACGCCTGTTTGGCTCAAATTACCTTTACTGTCTAATAATTCATTTCGGAGGTTTTCTGGCTGATTTTGAATAAATTGACGAATGAATTGCTGATTATCAGTAGAATTAATTTCACTGTGTTCATCGGCAACAAAAGAGTCCATACTTGGTAAGCGGCGAGCATCGACTTTTGCTTGCTCCAATTCAGACATACGCATTCCACCTTGCTCGTTGGAATTAATTGCGACTTGTGCAATATCTACTGGCGAAGTTAAGCGGCGAACAAGCACAGGGTTTTCCACGGCATCTAGCTGAGCTGAATCAACACCAAAACGATCGGCATTATCTCTTAAGAATTGGCGATAACCTTCTGCACCGCCTTCTTGATAGGCTTGGCGAAGAGCCATTGAACGACCGTTACCAGCAATGATAGTTTTACCGTCTAAAGCAAGCAGTGGCGCACCAATATCCATAGTTGGGCTTGCAGCCAATTTACGCGGATCTAAATTACGTGCAATGTTGTTAATTTGTGATTGGCTTGCTGTTCTGTCACGATCGCGGAATTGGTTATCATCTTTTTGTTGCGTAGGGGAAAGTGTAGTCGCGTCTACCACTTCATATTGGAAAGGCTGATAGTTTCCATTGCCCACATCAATTTCATCGCTCACGCCCTCAATAACGCCCTCACGACTTATTGGCGCGATATTTGCCTCAGATTGTAGGTTGCTTGTCGGCGCATTAAAGTGCGGTTGATTTTCACCGTATTCTTTCGCTTTTTCTGCGTAATCCTCTAGCCATTGTCGCATGGCCTTTCCATCTTGCGGATCGATACCGTAAGCCTGTGCAATATTGCGCACTTCATCAAACGCACGACCGATCACATAGTCTTTTTTCGCTTGAACATTATCGAACACCATTGGTGTATCCATAAATTCATTCGCACGAGAAAGATTATTATTGCGGAATTGCCCTAAGATTGAGTGTAATTCAAGCGCACGTTCTAATTTAGGATCGACTTGGAAGGCAGAATTTACATCTTGAGTTTGCTGTTTTTTTTCTCCAAAGAAATCTGATTCAAATTTTGCTTTCGCTTGTTGTTGTGCCAACGCATTTTCTTCAGCTTGTCGCACACGTGCATTAGCAATACCTGCGTTATTTAAGGCTTGAACACGGCTCGCTGAAACTAGTTCACTTAATTCAGTTGCGCCTTGATTGAGCATATCAACATAGTTTCTTAACTGACTATCTACCGCTTCATTACCAGTGTCAATATGATTGAGCAACACACGTTTTTGCTTGTTGAAAAATGAACGCTCAGAATGCGCATCTAAACCGCCCATTGCAGAACCAAATACACCGCCAAGCACCGCACCATCTATGGCATTATCAGCCATACCTTCAGTTAAATCTTTATTTGGATTGTAATAGTCTTGTTCAGCTTTATTGAGCGCATACTGTTCTGCAATACCTTGAACCGCCTCCGTGCCCCCTTCAACCATTGCACCTTTCAATAAGCCACCTTTGATTGTTTTTGCTGCACTACTTAGCCCTAAAAAACCACCACCAAGACCACTTACGGCATTTGTCACTAAGTCAGTAGCGATTGCAGTTGGATTTAGCGCGGCTGCACGCCCTACTTGATCAGCAAAGGAGGATTTAGCTAAATCATAAATTTGCTCAACTGTTTTGCCTTTGCCTTCTTCACTATCAGCAATCTCATAATACGCATCAGAAAATTGGGGAATTTGCGCAAGCTGTTCATTGCTCATACCCATCACTTCATCGCGTTTTTGACCGTAACGACTGCCACCCGACATTGCGGACATTGCAGCAGTCACGCCAACCATATTCCAGTATTTTTGAGGAATACCACGTTTAGCGGCTTGTTCTACAGCGGTTTTCCCCACTTGTTCAGCCGCTTCTTTCTTCAAGAGCAATTTACCAGCTTGTTTTATACCGAATGTTGCTGCTTTACCCGCACCAAGTGTTAAAACAGTATCAAGATTTTGACCAATCAATGAGCCAAGATTACCAGCCCACCAACGAATATTACGCACACCTTGATCTTCTCCATCAAATGCATTTTGATTAAGAGCAGTTTTCATTTCATCCGACATGGTTGCAAGGTTTTCATCCGCACCTTTTGCCGCCCAATCGCCCACATCGTGCAACCAATCCATTCCAGTTAAAGCACCTAAACCATGCGCAATGTCGCTCGCCCCTTTCCAAGCCCCCATTTGTACCGCATCAATGGTATCTGCAACCAATCCTTGTTGCTCAGGCTTTTGCTCAGCCATCGGCATATCGACATAATCACTAGTAATATCATTTTTCTTTTTACCACTTGGATTGCCGGTCATAATGCCGATCATGTTGTCATATTCTTTCTGCGGGAGGTAAAAGTTACTCATTTTATTTGCCCTTAAATTGGTGATAAAAAAAGACCGCACTTTTTAAGTTGCGGTCTGTTATTGATCTAATCCGTAGTTACCAGTTGGATTAACTACTGGCGCATTTTTCAATGCCACTTCCGTCTTGAATTTTTCCAAGTCTGCGGCTTGTTTACCTGTTTGGAGTTGAATATCGGTGGTGAGTTTCGCTGTTCCTAATTCCTTGTCTAAATTCAATCTTGCCTGGTTCGATTCTTGATGCATTTGGACTTCTAGGACTTTAATTTCAAGTTCTTTTTCACGAATCTGTACTTTCATTTGCTCGATCTGTAACTGAGCTTGTGTGCGCATTTGTTCTAACTGCATTTCGTGCTGTTGTTTTTGTTGTGCGATCTGCATTTGCATTTGAACTTTAAGGATTTCAGGATCTTGTGGTTGTTGTGCCTGCGCATCTTGCATTTCCTGAAGTTTTTGTTCGTACTCTTCACGCGGAATTAGCATAGTCTGCGTTCCCATACTCATAGACTGCATGAGAGTTTTCGCACCATCGTACCAGTCAAACGCATACATTAATTGCGGATGCTGACCAAATTTTTGGAAAATGTCGATGATTTGTGCGGTTTGGGTTTCTTTCACAAGTAAAGCTGACGTACCACGTGCTACAACTTGCATATCACCTTTGATAGATGCGTCTTCACTCATATTCATGTTGTACTCGTAGAATCGACGAATCAGCGGTTTAGTGACAGCATCATCCCATTCTTTTACTTGACGGCGACGTACTGCATTAGCGGCATTCATCAACATAGACATACCGCCAAGCGTAGGCGTTACCTGTCCTTGTTCACCTTGAGCAATCATTGGTAAGCCACTTTCTTCATCCATAAAAGATTTAGACAATTGAATAATATTTGCTAATTCTTGCTGACGACTACCAATATCAAAGATGCCAAATGCACGTTGCGCCTCAAATTGAGCACTAGCGGTTGCACGGTCATTAGTTTTCCATAATTTGTATGGTGCAAGTTCCCAGCTTCCATCTACCGGCGTTAGCACACTGCTATTGACTACTGCTTGTGGCCCAATTCCTAAAACACCGTTATCAATCATTCCACGCCAAGCAGTATTGAGTATTTCTTGTGCATCACGGCAAAGGTAAGGAATACCAAAACCAAATAGGCAGCAAACATCAGGTTCACAGGTATAAACTGAATAAGGGAATTCAGCGGTATCAAGTGGATTGAGGTTTACACTCAAGATTTTACCGTTGCCCGCCATCACAATTACACCTTCAATTTCTAAGTTGACAGCACGTGATTCTTCATCATCAGGAATATTTAACTTGTTGTCTTCACCTAACAATTCATTTGCACCTGACAACACATTCAACGGAATCCCACCGTGATAAGTCCACAACTCATAGCGGTTATCCTTACTTTGTGTTTCAAGCCCAGAAAGCGTTCTGAGTGTATCGACATAGCCATCCATATCATTGCTTGCCGTACGCGTATCCCCACCATCAAGCTCACACAATTCCAATACGCTTTCTTTCAAGTAGTATGGATTTTTCGCAAGCGCCTGTAATTGTTTTTTGGTCACATGGCTACGCTCAAAAACAAACTGACAATCTTTGAGCGTTGGTGCGGTCATGTCTGGCACAAAATCCCACGGAAGAACTAAACGCGCAGTGGGAATCGTCTTATTGACAATTTCTCCCACCCAATTTCCTAGACTGTCTTGTTTCCATGCTTTAGATTCCACAACATCCACCACTGGCGCACGTAAAATACCCGTGCCAAGCACGGCAGCATAATGTAAACATAAGCGAGCTTCTGCCGCATAGTCGCACTCTAATAACTGATCATCAATCAGCTTTTCCATCGCTTCCGCACTTTCTTTTGCTTGCTGCATAATGGCGCGAGCGTTGGAAATTTGATTGCGCAAATTCGGATCGTCAGTGTCAGGCTGTTTTGCAATATTCGCAATTTCTGGCATTGGTGTTGGGCTAATTCCGTAGTTTTTATCATCACTAGGGAAAAGCATATCTGTCATTTGCGCCGTCCACGAATCTGTTTTCGCACGAGTGTAGCCAACAAAAACTTTCGATTTATTTGTTTTAATACTTTCTTCATATTGGTTGCGATACTGATACATATCTTTCACCCAACGTTGTACGATCGGTTGGCGTTGCTTTAAATGTTCTAATAGCTTGACCTTTAGATCTGCCCCAAAAGTTGTGATAGCTTCTAGAATTGCGGATTGTTCTTCTGCCATTTTTAATATCCTGTGATTGAGCTGATAGCTTGGTGTGGTTTAACGTTGATGATCTGTTGTTTGAATAAATCAGGCATAGCGCCTAAACATAAATATTGGTTTGCATCGTGTGGATGTGAATAGCGATTTTTATCGGGCATTTCCGTATATTTTTCTTCACCGCTAATATTTAACTGGCGATAGGCATAACCTGTTTCATAGCCTTTAATCAAAACTCGACAATGCGGGCTGATAATCATCGCTGGTTGCCCTTTCCCAACCAAACGAGATAACCACCAACGCACCGCTTCTAATCGTCCTGTTGTATTGTTCGTATCTGCGGGGCGTGCATTGAATCCGTTTTCTAACAGAATTTGAAAACAGGTTTTTTCATCTGTTTGCGCACGTTGAACGCCAGCTGGATCACCAATCACTTCCACTTCGCAACCAGCATATTTGGAGCGAATTAAAGGCGAGAGCTGATCTTGAATGAATCGCTGAATCCCCATCCCTGTCGCCACAACTTCATCAGTAATACGTAACTGCCCGATAGGTGAGACTTGACCGATAATTGCAGCTGGCGTTAAACCAAAATCAAGACCGATAAATGTTGGCCAGCCTTTAATAGGTAATAATTTGTCTTTCGAGACGTGTAAATCTTTGTTGAAGTGATCCATATAGACGGGTTTGCCTGTTTGAACGGTCGCAAATTCGTTACAAATACGAGATTTAATCCAGCTCAATGTTTGTCCTTGAAGGTTATCGAACCAGTAGCCATAGCCTTTTTTATGGTTTTCTACGTTTTCTGCTAAAGGATTGGCGACAAATCGGTGTCCGTGATAGTCCACATATAAGCCGTTTTCGATATTAGCTTTAACTCCATTAGATAACGATTCAAACGGAATGCCTGTAATATCAATTAACGCCCCTGGTTGCGTAAAGAACTCCCAATTCTTAGGCGTAAGACTTTCCCCTGTTTCTTCATCGAGTGCCATTTCAAAGGTATGCCACCAGTGATCGTCATCAGGTGAGTTGGTGTCCATAATCATACCGTTCCACGTTGCACCATCGAATCCTTCCGAAACTCGCTTTTCAGGAAAACGACCAGTACGCGTCACCGCTTCCGTTACCAACATCACCGGTAAGAATTGTGCTTCGTTAATCCAAATTCCTGTCAGCTCCAAGGACATTAATTTTTTTACATCCTTTGGTTTATCCATCGACAAGAACATAAATTCCGCTTCTACTGTCGTCTTACCATCAGGATGATTAATTTTCATCATTCCAGAAATCGGGCTATCATATTTAATCGGACAAATACTTTCAGGAATCCATGCTTGAAAGGTCTTAATTACCGTTCCTTTTAATTCAGGATAAGTGTTTCGCACACAAGCCCAACGAGTACGACGAACTCCATCAGAATTAGGTTCTTGATTTAAGCAAATACGGAACATTTCCATTACGCACCCAACTGATTTACCACTACCAATCGGGCCACGAATTGCCTTTACTAATGCGTTTGATTTATGCACCCGACTAAAGGTTGGCGAGGTAATGTAATTAATCTTCATCATAGCTACCTGTAAAATCCATTGTGTATTCCACTTTGTGTTTACTTGCTGCTTTTGCACCAAGCTCTTGCGCCAATTTATCGGCTTTAAGTAATGTTTCTTTCGTTTGCGCTTTTCTTAATTCGATTGTTTCAAGAGTAAGTGCAATATTGTTGTTTGTGCTATTCAGGCTTTCAATGCGTCCCACCGCTCTGTCTAGTGCAGCTTCGGCAGATTTGATTAGCTTAAATGTAATTTCCTTATCTTCTGCCGTGGTGCATTTCTCTAAATCAGCAGTGAACTTCTCAATGCTTTCAATCGCCGAAATGGCCCGTTGGCGCATCAAGTCGATTTCGTCTTTGAGAGTAAAATCAACCACCTCATCAAAAACAGATTTATCCTTAAAGTATTTAGCGTAACCGCCATGCTTTATCATTTTTGCGGACTGCTTTACTTTTATTGCGATTTCTTTCGCAGTTTCGCAATTCTCTTGCTCGACTTTCGCAGTTTTGTTCGCAATTTCGCAATCAATTTCGCAGTTTTGCTCTAAATCTTCTTTAGATTCAATAACTTCTAACTCATCCATTTTATTAGATGGTTTCGCAGTTATTTTTTTGATAGCTTTTAACTCCCTGCTATCACCTTTTTGGATTTCCCCTAACTTAGAGATGGCTGTTTCAGGCTTTTTGATATACCGTTTAGCGCTAGCAAAGTTCAGTCCTTTCTTCCTGCACCATTCCATTACAGATATACCAGTCTTTGCGTAAGACTTGATATATTCGATTTGTAGTGCGTTCCAATCTTTTTTTGCCATAAACGAGATATAAAAAAGCCCGCATTAAGCGGGCAAAGGTGGTGAAGAATAACCGCACTTTATTGCACGCACGGTTTAGGTATTAAATTATTTTTCCATTTTCTCGCGTTGCCATTCACGGATTTTATCAATCCGATTTAGACAGACATCACGTTCGCGTTTGAGGATTACGGCATATTGCGCGACATCCCCATAGGTTGAACCGCTAAATGATGTTTTATCTAAGTGAGCAAGATACGCTGCTGGAATAGTTGGATATGTGATGATTTGCGGTTTACTTGCGCAAGAAGTTAAGCAAGCTAATAGGAGCAACGGAATTATACGCATTGCTTTGTTTATCGCTGTTTGGAATTGAATTGATAATCGCATTTTGTTCCTCTCTCGCTTCGCTTTCAGCCTTGGATAACTCAAAGGTGATGCGTTGATTTTCAGCAATATCCGATTCTAATTGGGTGATTTTAGTGGATTGCTGAATGATGGTTTCAGCTTGTTGTGCCTTTGTTGATTCCAAGTCTTCAATAACGCCAGACTGGTAACGCAATGCGCCAAACAAAACCACTACAACAGCCCCTAACGCTATGTAAATGTACTTAGTCATTATCAGTTACCATTAATGCTCGATAGAGCTTGCAACGCTCATCAATGCCATTTAATCCACCATTAATTCTTCGAGTTACTTTCTCTACAGAATTAAGATCAGCCAATTCACAGCATTTCCAATACCAGATGGCAGTTTTAACAGATAAGTCTAAATTACTTGCTACATCATCTGGCTCAATATCTCTACCTAACCATTTTCTAAACGCGGCATAATTATCCTTACCTGTGATCTGGATCAGTCCACGACCACGATACTTCCAACCATCTCCGCTTTGCTCATCTCCATTACCCAAACGATTAGCATAAACACGATTGGCTATTAGCTCAGGTTTGCGCTCATATTTCTTGGCTGTAAGTGGATCGGGAAAATATTTGCGGAAAGTTTGAGACAGCCCAGACCAAGAATAATTTAAGTTTTCTTTAAATCTTGTAAACCCTCCACTTTCATGTCCACATTGGGCCAAGAACATAGCTTGTTGCATCTTAGTTACACAACCCGCTTTTTCTATTTGTTCTGAAATGGCTTGATAAACACCCTTAACCGCATGAGGGAAAATCTTATTGAACGTCACTTCGGAAATCATCATTGTCATCTTTTTCAATTCTCCGATTAATGAATTTAAACAAGAACTCTCTAATTTTCTCAGTACCAACAAAACCAATCATTGTGCCAAGAAACGATGAGTACTCACTATGCCCAAAAATATGAGTGCAGATCGGTACTGCTACGCCAGCAATTGAGGCGCACATAGCTGCATCAATGAACACATATCGGAAACTTGGCTTTCTACGCATAAATCCAAGTCTTAGTATCGAAATAAATAACGCCCAAAGAGCGCTCTGCACGGAACTAGAACTCAAATTAATTTGTAACCAAGACCATATTAACGCCCACACATCTGGCTCTTTGATTGGCATATATTTTCTCCCGCCTGTTCTTTAGGCAATAAAAAAGCCCACGTATTAACGTGAGCTTGTGATATGGCAAAGGCGTAAGGGATCGAACCTTAATTAGCGGTTTTGGAGACCGTTGTCTTACCATTAGACTACGCCCTTAGAATGAAGATAACTTGATCGGTTTAGTACCACGGTAAACATCAGAAGTTATCCCACTGTTACGGTATGCCAGCTTACCCCACAATTAGCGAGTTATCTTGCGTCATCATAGAAGCTGATAAACCAGCAATAAAAAACCGAGATGTATAAACTACACCTCGGCTATTATGGAGAATTTTAGTGCAATTTTTCGGCAAAGTCAATTTTTAACCATTCTTGAAATTAGTTTTAATAACAGCATAAATTATAAACAGGATTCCAAATACACCAAGCGTCAAAAATATAGTTTCTGATGAATCCTTTTTATAACTCTCCAGCCACTTATTAATTAGACCATCTAAAAAATCTATTCCACATACGAACCAATATAGTAAAATGCCGGACACAGGCAAGAGTAATAGATCAAGAATTGAAAAACTTTCATTTTGGTCATACCGACTGGCAACCGCATTACTTGAAAATATCAATAACAAAACACCAAGATAGCGATTCGAGAACAATATATCCAACAACCTTTTCATGCTTACCATCTATTAATATTTAAAAGATTTCCTTTGGTATCATTGCACATAGTAGAAGACCCAACCGACATACAATTTACAGTATTTGTTTTTGGTTGAAACATTTGCCAGCCTTTAGAAAAATCTGATGGTGGCGAGATAGCATTTAATTCCTTAATTTTATTATATTCTTCAATATATCTATTCGTATTACAATCGATACCTAAAGTATTTTGTACCGCAAACATATCTTGCAAAGTAATGTAGTTACCAAAACTTGGCATACGCACACTATCCCCCTTAACGTAACCAGAGTTTAAATCAGAACAAAAAGAATTAACCCCACCAGCGTTAGATACTACATAACTAGCACATTGCTCAAGGCGAATATTTCTTCTACTTATTTCTTTAATAATATCTTGTTGAATCTGGGATTTCGGGATCTTTACTTCGGAAGTAAACGCGGTAAGACATAAAATCTCATCTGAAACAGACTTATCATTAACAGGCAGTTCTCCAATAAGAATATCAGTTGAAGTAAAAGAAGAACAAGATGTAATAGTAAGTAACACACAACTAATTAATAAAGTTTTCTTCATAAAAAAACTCCCATAATCAATTTTTACCAATTATGAGAGCTTTATTATTTTTCATCTGTGATCTTACTCACAAATTCAAAAATCAATCAGAAATTTCTTTATTTAATCTCTGCTTAATCACACTTTCTGCACTACTCATATCCTCATAGCAATGGCGTTCAAAATCCACCACCAACGCCAAGAGATAGCGTTTGAAATAGGCTTCAGTACAATCAATGGATTTCATCAAGTGATAGATATTGGCGCGTAACTGCCCTTTTCCGCGACACTCAGGACATTCACGTTTTTGCACTCGACCGACTACCCCCGTTCCACGGCAACGCGGACAAGTATTTGATTTACGCAATTCATTAATTTCACGGACTCTTAATTGACGAGCTTCCGCACCATTAATCGACAAACCATTTTCTTCGGCAATTTTATTCACCTTTTCAATCGTTGGTAGATAAGCATATTGCGATCGGAGGTATCGTTTTCTAAGCGCTTTGATATGTTTAATTTGGCTTGGTAAGGGCAGATCGCAAACCATATCAACTACACATTTCATTGCTTCCGCTGAGTGTTCAGGGAATCCGCGATCCTCGCACCAGCTTTCAATATAGCTATTCACAAATTCACGCGAGAATGGATCTTGGCGATATTTACACATCAGCAAGTGATAGCCGAACATGTATTCGCTTTCTGCTTTGGCAAAAGCGCAAATAATTTGATCTTGATAAAGCAACGCAGCACCACCGTGGCCCACAGTTTCCACACTCACGCATTTAGGATTATGTAATTTCACCAACAATTCGATTGATTTACTCATTTTCAAGCCCTCTAATTTTTACTACAACCATTCCGCCTTTTTTGGTTCCGCAATTTTTACTGCGAAAATCTTTTATCACTTTGTTGTTGTCGTCTTGTATTAATCCTGAGGCGACTAAACTATCGAAAAGCCCTTTGTTTATATTATCGGGATCACGGTTTCGGTTATCGGGATAATAAACTTCAAGATGCACTGCAACTGCACCGATAAATGGATCGAATTGTTGTAAAATTTGCAATGCTTCGTCTTTAAATTTTCTCCCTGCTTCGCTGATATAATGCCGTCCATTTCGTGTATGTCGCCAATAATGATTAACTGACGGAGGATAAGGTAAGGCAATCTCTAGCCAATCACTCATAACTTGCCCTCCTTGCGCAAAATTTGCTGTGTTCGTAACACACCTTCAGCATGTGCTAGGCGGACATCTTCAGCATCCATTTTTCTAGTTCTACGGTCACATTCATCGTGGCAAGATGAGCATGCCCAAGCACCAAAAATATCATCGGGCTTCATACCAACTCCATTTAATCCTGCCATACGATAATGTGCTAATACGGTCGTTTCAGGATTATGATTACAAATACCAGGCAACCGCACTTGACACTCTCTCCCTTTCGCTTCTTTTATCAAATTACTCATTATCCAAACACCATCTGAAAAATTAACCAAACTGCCACTATCCAAAGTACGATTTTTAACTCTAAAATCTCGTCATCGTTTAAGCGCTTCATTCAAAATTCCCTACTTTGTTAAATACCATACAAAAAAATGTACTAAGAAATATCCACCGAGCCACACCGCGACAATTGTTTTAGCTATATGTGTATCCTCATCTTGTACCCTTTCGTATAATTCATCGTCTTCGTCACCAAACATTGCATTCCCCTTAAATCAAACTCACAACACCATAACCAATACCGACTGCAATCAAGATAAAATATCCCAATGTGCTTACGACCAATATCCAGTTAAAAAATCTAGCAATGAATGGGGAAATTAAGCCAAGAAGAAGTGCCAATAAAGGTAAACTCAATACAACTAACATTAGTAAAAAGTAAATAATCCAGTCCATTTCCCTATCCCCCGAATGCCATTAATTGATTGATCTTGTTTTCTAATACCCACTCGTTTTCATAAACATTGCAAAGCGTTTCGTTCCAAATCACTCCGAATACGCCTTTGAAAATTTCATTGAATTTTTCTTGCGGGCAATTATCAAAAGAAATTGACCAACGTTCTTTTAACGTTCCGCCATCTTGGGCCGGTTTAATATCGTAAAAACCTGCTTTTTTCATTACGTGATTCAAATAGGCTTCTAGGCTTTTCATTCCCTCATAGTCCAATTTTGATTCACGATTTAACCGCACTTCCGCCAATACCTCATTGGCAATTGGCTTAGTAACAGTTTCATAAAAATGTTCGTTGTTCGCTGCGACTGCAATTTTCTTAGCTATCGCTTGAGCAATCCATTCTTCTGCTTGCGTAAGCACGCTAAATTCAGGTTGCCAATACTCAAATCCACAATCTAGCAATGCAAAAAATTTCTTATGATGTTGATAATTCCGATTGTTGCTAATTGGTATAATTTTTACCGCACTTCCAACTGGCAACCCCTTGAGTAAATTGCGGTCATAATCCGTTTCAGCTACAACCAAACCACTGGCATATTTAACTGCAAAAATTTCCGTTTTTTGCTTACGTTTACTTTTGCCCATCTTCCTGATGTTCCGTCTAGTGGGTTTACTGTTTTTTACGCCACTCTAAATCCTTGAATGAATCAATATGAACGTGTCGGATAACTTGATTCATTGCCTTTTGATATGGATTAAAAATTGCAATTACATTTCCACGGCAAACATCAACATATTTGCCAGTTTCACCATTTAGAAATTTAACTCGGCCACCAACGATAAAACGGATCTCAGTTGCTTTCTGAGTAACCAAAGTGAACCATTTTGTAGATATATCGATAGGGAGCAGCATAACGACTAGGCAATTATTGTTTTCAAAGAGGCTTACTGCTCTTTCAATAAATGGCAGTGGTTTGCTATACGGAGGATTTACAAATACGCTTTCATCATTTAACGGATAAGTTAAAAAATCCTGTTCTTTTGTGATAAAAAATTCAGGCACTTTTGCATTTTCAGCACTGGCGCAACCGTCACAAGTAAAGACGAACTCATTATCAAGTGGATTAAAAATTGATAATGGAGTTGGATAGGTATCTTTATCAAATTTTTGTTCCATCATTTTCTGTAACTCTCCCAATCAAATTTAATCACTGCACCTTGACCCTCTTTCATTCGGTCGATAATACGGTCGCCAATGTACTTGCCTAATTCTTCCTCGGTAAGATTGCTAATTAGAATTGTTGGCCGCATTTGCTCATATCGCTCATTGATTATTTCAAACAAAATGATTTTTTCTGATTCAGTACCGAACTGAACACCTAATTCATCAATGATTAATAAGCTCTTACTGCAATAAAATTTAATTGCATCTTCCTCTGTTAAATCGGAATCTTTACCCCATGTTGATTTAACTTTTCGGATGATCCGCATTACAGTGGTTAGATACACATCGGATTGATAATTTTCGATCACGCTATTAGCAATGGCGCAAGCTAAATGATTTTTACCTGTTCCAGGTTTACCGCAAAATACCAATCCACCGCCTAATTTGAATCGCTCTAACCATTTATCTGCATAACGTTGGCAAATCTTTTTAGCTAAACGATTTTGAGCGGTTTCGATATAGCTATCAAAATTAGCTGAGGCAAATCTTAGCGGAATGCCTGATTTATCTTTTAGCTCTTTGATTTTTACTTGTCTTTCCTCGCTATCAAAATCTCTAATTTGCTGCTCAACCAATTCAATTTCTTCTTTGATACAGTGCGGGCATCTTGTTTCAAATGTTTTATTGAAAAATTCAACTTTTCTTACATGTTTAGTAAATTCACCATGTTTCGGGCAATACGCCTTAACCTGTTGGCTTGGCAGTAGATTTTCGGACACTGGCAATCCGTTGATTGCGTTTTTGTACTCTGATTTAAGACTGATTAGCTTTTCTTGTAATTCTCTTTTATCCATGATTACACCTCGCTTTCACCGTCTTTACCGTCTAAAGCCCAAATTGGAACTTCTGTTTTTCCAAGATCTCTATCCCTTAAACCGTTGTGAGCATCAAATTTACCTGTTTTAGCTTTTTCATTACGCAATGAAGAGGCGGTAGATTGCCAATTCCAAGTCGCATCAAACGTAATCCAAGTACCTCTAGCCAAGATAATTTCAATCGCAAACGAGGTTTCAATTCCAGCTATGCGAGCATTATTGTCAATGCAAGTCATCACTCTTTTAGTGATTGGGGCTTTTTTCGCTTTTCGATGTGTGATGAAATCTTTTGCAAGTTGTCCACTTATTCCGAACTGCTCAAGCAAAATTTCATCCTCGCTTTTTTTGGTATTTTTTTTAGGATCTGTTGTTTGTATATGGTTAGGATCTGTTATTGGAGTGGGAATTTTCCCATTTACTGTATCTGGGAAATTTCCCATTCTAGAGTGGGAAATTTCCTGATTAGGAATTTTCCCATTCTCACTCTCTGCCCTATTTGGGAAATTTCCCGATTTGAGATTTTGCAGTCTTTCAAGAAAGGCTGCTTGATCAAATCGATAATGATTTGTCGTCATTCTATTGGCGCGTTTTACTTCAACAAAAAAGCAATTCGACAACAACATCTTGAGCTTTTTAACTGAATAGCGAACTTGCTCCGAGGTAATTTCATCTTCACAAAGCTCATTGGCTATTTCGTCATAACTCTTCCAAAAATAACCATCAGCACGCTTTCCTTTAGAGGACCAAAAGACTAGCTGACTTAATACCGCAGCCGTAGTAAAATCACCATTACAAAGTTTGATGTAAATTCTTGGAATTGTTATCGAATTTTTCTGACCACTAAAATCGGATACAAGATCAAATAAATTACTCATATCACACCACCAATCGATATTGAGCGACACGTTTACCGCTTGGCACGGTAATCATCACTCTTTTAATATTATGTCCACGCTGTTTTAAATCATAAATACGAGCACCTAAGCGCAAACAGTTAAAGCGTTTTTCGGCATCTAAATGCGTCAAACGCTCCCCATTGAGCAACGCCTTCAAAACCATTGCGCATTGTGTTTTACCCGATACTTCATCGGGATTTGTTGTATGAATACTTGTGTTTTCAGTTAAATTCGGTGATAATTTCTCCATCTTTTACACCTCCATGTGGTTGTAATTGATTGTTTGAAATCAAAAATTTCTGCTTAAAGCCGTGGCTGCAACCGCGGCTTTTATTTTTCCATAGGAAATACATCGTCTAGATCGCACTTAATTTTGTAATCATTAAGTGCTCTAACAATTCTTCTCGCCATTGCTAACGACACTTTACGGCGACCCGATTCATAATGACCTAATCCACTTTGAGTAAGCGAAAGCTTATCCGCAAATTCTTGTTGTGTTAGGTTCGCTTTATTTCTAAATTCCTTGATTTTGGTTTCCATTTTATCTCCTAACTTAAATAATAAATACATTATGTATTAAAAATAAATGTAAATCAAATCATTTTGTATTTTACAAAATAATACAAAATGTCATAATTAGAAAAGCTAAATAGAGGATATGAAAAAATGAAAAAAACTTGGATTGATTTTGTCCGTGAAGGAATGGCTAAACGCAAGTTATCACAGGAAGAATTAGCTGTAGCTGTAGATAAAACTCAAGGCGGTGTAGGTCATTGGCTTAATGGAAGACGGCAACCAAATATTGACGATATAGCAAAAATGCTTGGAGTTGTCGGCATTGATCAAGTTGTGCTAAATTCGGATGGCTCATTAGAGAAGTTGAGTGATTCATCAGAAAATGTATTAATGCCAAAGGCGCGATTAGTGCCTGTAGTCGGAGAAATTCTCATGGAAGAAGATGGAGCTTTAACGTTAGAAGAATTTGATCTTGGTTATTTGAGAGTAGAGACAATCGACCCAAAAGCAAAAGCCTACAGAATAAAAGGCTCAAATGCAGAACCTAGGATCAGGAATGGAGAATTTATCGTCATTGAGCCTAGTCTTACAGCTCAAGACGGTGATGATGTATTAGTTTTACATAAAAATGGGAAATACTCAGTTAAAACACTTGATCATATTCGAGATAATGAGTATCGATTTTCTAGCATAAATCTCAGAGAGCGCCCCATTAGCGTGCCAGAATCAGAAATTGAGCACGCTTATCCCATAGCAGGGATTTATAATAGAGTTCGTTTCGTTTCTAAGGCACAAGCTGAATCTTTAAAACAAGAATAATCATGTATTTAAAACCGCCTAAAGGCGGTTTTTTATTGGCTTTCGTATCCCCAAAGTCGATATGAATCCTTATTTACCCTCTCCTGAATATTAAATTTTGCGATCTCGCTCTTGTTTCCTTGTTTGAAAAACAAGCAAACAATCACGAGATCGATTAAATATCAATCAATCAATCAATCAATCAATCAATCAATCAATCAATCAATCAATCAATCAATCAATCAATCAATCAATCAATCAATCAATCAATCAAAGATTTTACCTATTAAATTTCGATTTAAAAATACATTTCGATTTAAAAGTAAAATTTTTTATTTTATTTAACACATAATGTATTGACTTACTTAAATACAAAATGTATTATTGCTTTATCAAGAGATACGAAGTATATCTCAAGCTCTTTAACAATTTGGTGTCGTGCGGACAATAAGCCATTACCTGATTTAAGGTAAGTAACCCCACAGCAGAAAACTGTACTGCGTGTTAATCGAAGAGAGGCGGTTGGCAGATTATTAAATTACCAAGTGGCAGCGCTGCTTATTGTTCTAAGCAATCTCAGCTATATCAGAAGATACGACATCAGTCGGGGAAATGGCGAACAACCCCACGGACTGGTTAGTTGTAAGCAAACGCAGCTATAAGCGTGACACATTGGAGAGACAATGACAATTGAATAGCGAATAGACTCGAAAGGATTCGCTATACAGTAAAGGATTTAATACTCTCTATTTAGCTAATTGGACTCCATAGGATGTGGAGTTGGCTCAATGAGTTAGTCGCAACGAGCATAGACATTGATGTCTGACGAAACTGGGATGACGCCCCAAAAATTAGTGTTTAACTAACCTTGTAGGCGATGGCAAGGCTAAAGTTACATCGCCAATTTCAAAGCACATTCTCCAAAGACTAAGCCTAATGCGCAGGGCGAGGAAATGTTCTTGAGTGTGTTTTGAAATGGAAAAATTAGAAATTAAAGTGTAGTCTAAGACTATCCTATCTATGGCGCATCTTTTGGATCTGAAAGTTTGACTCTTAAAAATACTTTACATTAACACCAAAAGAACACTGCGCCACCCTATTCTAGACAAATCAGCACAGACTGATTGCACTACTCCACTGACCGCCTGAAAAATGCGGTCTTTTTTTACGCCAAAATCGAGGTTCAAAATGAAAAAATATCAACTTAAAAACAGTTTTACCTACTTTATGAAAGGCACTGAAAAAGCATTAAAAATTGCGGTTTGTATTCTTGGGGCAACCATGGTATCAGCAGTTATCAGTATTGATGCAAAAGCTAATCAAACAGACTTGGATAACAATGTATTAAGTAAACAAGAAGAACAAACGAAAGCTAAAGCACAATGGCGTGAAAAAAATGGAGATTGGCAGCCAAACCTTACAGCAGGAGTCGAACAAGAGGCATTGGCTTATGTATTAAAAAAACAAAAGGAATTGGACGATGAAAAAGCAAAATCAAAAGCCAAGAATTGAATATAAAACACCAAAACACCCCAAAGGTGGTTGGTATGTGATTGAACTGACGGATGGCGTAGAGACATGGAAGTCTTCAAATTTTTCTATGCTTGAATCGTGCAAGGATCGCATAGAAATGCGTAAAAAACTCAAGGATAGAACACTTGCGCACAAAGAGAAACAATGTCCACGTATCGAAACAAAACCTTTCTACAATCAAGGAAACACTATAACTAAACGAATCAAAAAATCCTACGAGAAATACGTCACAAAATTCCGTGAATATTTAGTATTAAGGGCCACTCAAGCTCATTCTGAACATAAGCAATATTTTTCAATCACAGATATTCACCAAATATTCGGTCTATATCCAACCGCACTTAAACGATTAGTAGAAAGTGGTGAAATTCCAAAACCAAACAATCGTAAAAATTTACAGGGTAAAACGGTGTGGCACTTTAATTTTGAACAACTCAAAGCCCTTGCGGAATATTTTGAATCACAACTTCCGCAAAAAAATACAGCCTCACTTTAAGGATAAAGCTATGAACGAATTAAGCGAACTGGGCGAAGCCTTTAAAGCCTATCGCGAATCAAGAAAAGAGAAAAAGGCGTTTAATTTGAGAAAAAGTACGAACTTGCTGAAGTTTCTTAACATCCCCTTTATCTCTCATAACAACGGCGTTCACCTCGTGGTGAGCCACGATAATAAAACCATTGATTTCTACCCGTCCACCGGCTTATGGATTGATAGGCTTCAAAAAGACATCAAACACCGAGGGATAAAAACGTTGTTACAGTATATCAATGTCAAACTGGAGAAAACAAAATGACAGATACATCAGACAGCTACTACGCAATGTTAGACGCACGACATCAGAGTTATATTGATGGTTTAGCGGCTTGGGATTACGCAGTTGAAAAAGAAATTGAAAGCATAAAGCAAGCAGCTAAAAGCGAAGATGATGACACGATTTGCGCGATTAGTGAATGGCTCTGTGACAATGCAGATGAGCAAGTGCTACACGATTTAGCGTTCGGTAGTGGTGCATTCGATAAACTCATAGAACAACGCGAACGAGCAATTAAAAGCATTGCCGAGAAAAACTTACTCGATAGACAAAATGATTACGATCCCGACTAAAAGGAAATTAATATGTTCGATTTAATTCTCTCCACCGAAAGCCGTGTGCTTACGACCAATATCACCGACTTTGAAAAACAAGCCGATCAATTTTTAGCAACGCTCACACAAAAATTTGAAACCGATGAAGATTTTGTCGCAGCAAAAGAAGAAGTAAAAACGCTCAAGGAAGTTGAAGACAAAATCAGAAATTCAATTAAGTTAGCGCAAAGCGGTGAAATTGCGAAATTGATTGAATCGGCAGAAAAAATCGCCGAGAAATTCCGCGAAGAACGCTTAAAACGTGACAAGCTAGTTAAGTCAAAAGAATCTGAAATTAAAGAAAGCATCGTAAATACGGCTTTTGAAAACATCAGTAAAGTGCGGTATGGCTACGAAAGCGATATATCAATTGCACTTGAGTGCACAATGCCGAAACAAGACTTACTCAAACGTTTACACAACTCCACCGCTCGCCGTAGCATGTTGTCAACACTCACTAAAGCGGTACAAGCGGAGGAAAATTTAATCCTTGCTGAACTCGCTCAAGAATCTGCCCGATTAATCTCAAGACGAAAATTATTACCAGTATCGCACGAACATCTTTTCAAAGATTGGTTAGAGTTAATCACAAGCAACTGCGATTTAAAATCAATCGTAGAAGAACGTATTCAAATGGAAGAGCAGCGCGAACAAGCCCGAATCGCACAAGCGCAAGCAGAGGTTGAAAAAGCCCGAGTCACACAAGCAGAAGATGAAAAAGCAAAAACAGAAGAAGCCGAGACTGAAAGTGCGGTAGAGAAAACTCAAGAAAATTTGACCGCACTTAACGAAAATGACTCCAAAACTTACCGATTTGAAGTTCGTATCGGTTTCACTTCGACACTTTCTAAAGCCATTGAGTTAGCTAAGCAAGTCAAAGAGCAATTCGGCTTAGAAAACAATGTTTCTCTGAAAAAAATGAATTAAAGGATAAATGAAATGAATACATTACCAACAAACATCCAAACAGCTCTCACTGAACGCAATATTGATACCGCAGTCTGGACAACCTTGCAAAATAGCGTTTTCCCAGGCGCAAAGGATGAAAGCATTTTACTTGCCGTAGATTATTGCAAGGCTCGTAAGTTAGATATTCTTAAAAAGCCTTGTCATATCGTGCCAATGTCAGTAACAGATGCAAAAACAGGCAATAAAAACTGGCGTGATGTCATTATGCCAGGTATTTACGAGCAGCGCATTACAGCATTTCGCACTGGTCAAATGGCTGGGCAAGATGAGCCAGTTTTTGGTGATACGGTTACATTCAAAGGTATAGAGGCGCCTGAATGGTGCAGAGTTACCGTTTATCGATTCATTAATAATGAACGATGCGCATTTTCCCATACAGAATATTTTTGTGAGGCTTGTGCAACCACAAAAGAGGGTAAGCCTAATTCTATGTGGAGCAAGCGCCCTCGAGGCCAATTAGCAAAATGTGCTGAGGCTGGCGCATTGCGTAAAGCATTCCCCGATGAATTAGGTGGTGTAATTACTGCGGATGAAGTGAATGAAGAACCTATTAATCAGCATAACAATGTAACATATGATAATGGTTCAACGGTGATTGAAACTCAAGCAGTAGAGCTCATCACACCAGAACAAATCGAGCAAATCACGCAGTTAGTTGAAGTTACTCAATCAAATATGACTCAACTATTGGCGGCAGCTGGCCGTGCATCAAGTCTTGAAAAGGTAACAAAAGCAAATGCCAAACATGTGATTGAAAAACTCCTAACTAAACTTGATAAACAGCAAGCTCAAGAGGAACAACTTGGTGAGGATGTACCGATATGTTAGATGGACTCATCACACTCGATTGTGAACAAGGGACAGAGGAATGGCTTGCCGCACGATGCGGCATTCCTACCGCTACTGGCATTTCAAACATAGTCACGCCAACGGGTAAAAAATCGGGGAGTTATCTCCCCTACCTTGCCGAACTCATTGCTGAAAGCATTGAAGGATTAAAAGAAAACTATAAATCAGAAGACATGGCGCGCGGTAACGAATTAGAACCGTTTGCTCGCGCTGCCTATGAATTTGAAACAGGCAACTCGGTTGTTCAGGTTGGCGGTGTGTATCTTAATGCGGACAAAGATTTAATGATTAGCCCTGATGGATTAATCCCTCATCTACGCAAAGGGCTTGAAATCAAATGCCCTCAGATGAAAACGCACATTAAATACCTACTTCAGGGCGGTGTACCACAGGAATATCTCATTCAAGTGCAATCTGCTCTTTGGGTAACTGGCTATGAGACATGGGATTTTGTCAGTTATTGCCCCGGATATTATAAACAACCGTTTTATTTATTCACGGCACAACGCGATCCAATTTTAATGAAAGCGTTCGACAAGCTCATTCCAGAATTTATCAAAACACTTAAAGCCTATAAAACAACGGAGTGATATATGGCACGAAATACAAATTCTGTAATTATTACAGGTCATTTAGGCAGTGACCCAGAAATCCGCCAATTCCAGAATGGCGGGCAAATTGCCACATTTAATCTTGCTATCGGTGATGATTACCGAGATAAACAAGGCAATACGGTTAAACGTACGCATTGGATACCCATTGTGGTACACGGCAACTCTGCTGATGTAGCAAGACAATATCTGCAAAAAGGCTCAAAAATCTGTGTAACAGGAAAACTGGTACAGGAAAGCTGGCAAGACCAAAGCGGCAATAATCGCACCGCACTTAAAGTAGCGACACAATCCTTTGAAATGCTAGACAGCAAAGCAAGCAGTGAAACACAACAGCCAAGCAAAGGCAAAGAAAAACCAGACCCATTGAGCGCAGCAGCAGAACAAGATGGGTTTAATGATGATATTCCATTTTAGGGGGAAATATGGCTAATTTTATTAAATTAACACTTTTAGATGAACGAGAAATATTCATCAATGCCGAAACCATCGTTAGTTTAAATGCTTATAATGGCGCAACCGTAATAACAACATTAAATTCAAACGATGATAATTGCATAAACGTAAAAGAAACACCTGAAAGAATATTGCACTCTATACAGTGCGGGCAACTATTCCGCTAATTGGAGGTGAAATGGATAATGGAGAGATTAAGCAACAATTAAAAGATATTCACAAACAAAAGCAGGCTCTTTACTTAAAGATTGAGCGTATTTGTAAGCGAATTAGAGAAATAATCAACTACACTAACAAAAAATAAGGCCGCTAGATAGTGGCCTTTAAATTTACAAGGATGAGTAAATATGTGGTTTAAAAATGCGATCATTTATCGCCTAACAAAGAATATTGACTTCGGTGAAATTGAATCAAAATTAAAAGAATGCCAGTTTACGCCGTGCGAACCGTCTGAGATTAGCCGATTCGGCTGGACTGCACCGTTAGAAACAGATGGCAATTTAGCCTATTTTGCAGATAACAAAGTTTTGCTTATGGCTAAACGTGAAGAAAAGATTTTGCCGGTAGATGTGATCAACCGGGAACTAAATATCCGAATTGCAGCGCTTGAAGAAAAAGAACAGCGAAAATTGAAGAAAACAGAGCGCCTATCATTGAGAGATGATGTTGTTGCATCGCTAACCTCTCAAGCATTTTCCAAGTTTAAATTTACCGCACTTTTCATCGATTTAAAAACAAAACTGATTTACGTTGATGCAGCATCATCAAAAATCGCTGAAGATGCCCTAGCGCTATTGCGTAAATCACTAGGATCACTGCCAGTTATTCCAGTTAGCTTTAATACAGCGCCTTGCGAGGTGATGACTGAGTGGATTGCAGATAAAGAGCCTAATTGGTTGATCTTGTTAGAAGAGGCTGAGATTCGTGAGAAAAACGATCTTGGCGTAATCAGTTGCAAAAATAAATCACCACTCGATGAAGATATTGTGGAGCTTGCGCAATCAGGGCTTGTATCTAAACTTGCTCTCGAATGGGAAAACAATCTCAAATTTGTTTTGCGTGATGATGGAACACTAAAACGGTTGAAATTTGATGACCGCATCACAGAGCAAAATGATGATATTTCAAAAGAAGAAATTGGCAAACGCTTTTACGCTGATTTTATTTTAATGGCCAACGTGCTTTCAGGCTTATTGAATGAGCTATCAGTTGAATTTAATGGATTAAAGGTTGCACTATGAAAACAGCAGAAGAAATTTTAGAAGAACGAAAAAATACGCATGGCGATTTTGAAAAGGGTGCGCAAGATTTTGCACAACTAATGCGCCCGGTTGTCGAAAAATGGTTAGCTGGCACAATTAGCAATGTTAAATTTTATGGTTTAACAATGGCTAACGCAAAACAAGTAAGAATCTTGAATGGAGATTCAAGCCATGCCGATCATTATATTGATGCAGCAAATTATTTTACTCTTGCCGGAGGGCTTTATAAGGCAAGCAATAATAAAACAGAGTGCGTTATGAAAGGTGGCATTTCATTGTGCGTAGGGCGTGGGCATGAATGAGATTAAAGTTGGCATTCGCTATTCTCGATTGTCAGATATTTTCGTTTGCTATTTCTATGTAAGGATAAATAGTAATAATGAATCCGCAATAGAATTAGCAATAAATGATGTTAAAGAAAATTGGATATTATTCGGCGCTGAAATGAGAAATGACATTATCAATATCTCAGAATTAGCATTGCAAGATGTACCGAATACCAATTTTGTTGCTAAGTTTATTCAATGGGCGAAACACTATTTTGATGAGCCTCAAGAAACAAGCACGCAACGACCTTTGGTTGATGTTTTAGCAGTGGTTGATATGGAAAAACTAAACCGTAAAAAAGGTGATTGATATGATTGTTTGGGCATTGTTCGATAGCGGTAATGGTTGCTATACGCAAGGCGCAGAACTATTTAATCAGTCGGTCAATCGGTCAATCGGTCAGTCGGTCAGTCGGTCAGTCGGTCAGTCGGTCAGTCGGTCAATCAAAATATACCCTATAGGTATGGATATTGAGTGTAAAAATAATCACTTTATCAATCTTAATCTGGCTGATTATGGTCGTATGTTTGGCGATAACAAGCTATTTGATGAGCTTGATAAACTGCCTAAACCTGATTTGATTATAGCTAGTCCGCCTTGTGAGAGTTGGTCGGTAGCAAGTGCAATGTGGGGAGGCAATGCAAGCTGGAAACAGGAAACTGGCGCAGTAAATCGTGAGTTATCAAAATTCACGGTTAGAAGTCGTTCAGATTATGATTTACCGCACGTCCAATTTAAATATGACCGCTCTTTCCTAAACCGCATTAATGGTGAGCTTTGTATCTACAACACAATAGAGATTATCAAACGATATGAGCCGAAAGTTTATGTAATTGAGAATCCAGCAAGCAGTAAGATTTGGCATTATGTGAATGACATTCTCAATTTTCAGATTCCTTTTGATAATTTGGCACACTATAACTTGTATAACTACCCTTTGCGTAAACCAACAAGATTTAAGAGCAATATTAATCTTGGATTACGAAATAACCATAAATCAAAGCCTCAGCAGCAATGGGAGGATTTTTCAAAATCATACAATGAAAGATCGAATATTCCACTTGAATTAATAGTGGATATATACAAAGCAGTAAATCAATATTTAACAAATCCAATAGGCGTTCCAAGTGAGCGCCTTTTGTTTTAGAGGCCTAAACATGGTTAGTATTAAATTAGAAAAGAAATACGCTGTTACATATAGAACAAATTACGGACTTACAAGAGTTTACCAAACAGATAGTAAGTTTAGATTTCATCTAGTGCGATTAGTTACAAAAATCCTAGGTCGCCAAGAAAATATTTTTATGGAGGATTGAATCATGAACCGATGTTTACAAATTAGCAAATTTGAAAGTATCACCCTTGAATTATGGCAATTTAATGATGATTACGAAGTGCATCTAAATATCCCAGGCCACAGAATAGAAATGATGACAAATTCCAAAGATGATGCCATTGAAAAATACAATAATGCAGAAAGTGCATTGCAGACTCTTAGAGATATATTTTAATAGGGAGATGAAATGAATAAATTTATAGATTGGCTAGTCTATGTATTGACTGGAGCTTTTATCATTGTTATGGCTGGAGCGGGGATAGGATTATTTCTTGGCGTTGCGTGGAAAATTATCAGATGGGTGGTGTGATATGAGCGAATGGATTAAATGTTCTGATCGGTTGTTTGGGTTGAGATTGGATAAAGTATGAAAGTGCTAGATGAACATATCCTTGAGTATATTTGGGATGAAACATTAGACCGTATTGCGCAAAGATCCTTAGTAACTTATATCGGTGGTAGCGTTGGCACGTATAGCGATGAGCATGCGGCGAAAGATGCGGAAAGCTTTGCGATATTGCACGTAAGCCAACTGATTGCTGGCTCTGGATTAAGCGAAAGTCAATTTAGACGGCGGGTTAAAAAGCTTATGGCACAAGGTGTTTTGTTGCAACGCATTGGGCCAAATAGCTTTGTGATTAACTCGGATGTGGTTAAAGACGCAGCGGTACAAGCCGCACGATGTTGGCGCGCAATCGGTGTGCCGTATGGTATGGACGATAGCGGTAAAGCCTTTAAAACCTTACCTATTAACGCTCTGCCGAGAAGTGTTTTTGAATTAAAAACCAATTGTTATCGAATTCTGAGAAGTGAATTTCCAACTTATTACTAAGTAAGGATTAAAAGATGAAAAAATATTTTGCTTATGACGCGTTAGAACGCGAGTTCACAATGCATGACACACTAGAAGAAGCCAAATCACAAGCGCAAGACTGTGTCGACCAGACTTTTGACCTTGGCGACGATGATGGTTTCGGAGATGACCTTGAGGATGGCATAAAAGAAACGTGTTTTGGGGTTATGTTAGGCGGTTTTGATTTACCGACTAGACCTCTTACTAAAGAGGAAGAGGACATTTACGGTGATAAATACACTCACATGGTAGAAAATCCAGTGCTTGTTGAATATCCGCAAAACAATGGATGGATTAAGTGTTCGGAGCGGTTGCCAAAACCAAATAAAAGAGTTTTGGTTTGTAACCAAGATAATGAAATTCGGTGCGCTTTATATCAAGAATTAATTGGTTTTGGTTACATCCCTCTTTATGGTGAAGTTACCCACTGGCAACCACTACCACAACCACCAGAAGATGAATAACAAATAACCGCTCTTATGAGCGGTTTTTACTATCTAAATCACGGAGGAAATATGAATAGTATTACCGAAGAATTTATTAAATCACAAATTGCTAATGTTGAATATCATCAACTTACCGGCACAACAATCACAATCTCGGTCATTACATTAAAATCAGGCTTTACTGTTACCGGCGAAAGTGCTTGCGTAGATCCAAATAACTTTGATGTAGAAATCGGAAACAAAATTGCGTATGAAAATGCGTTCGATAAATTGTGGCAATTATTCGGTTTTGAACTGAAACAGAAAATTGGCGGTGATTGGGTGTATCGCTTACATCGTGAACGCTCGGAATTGGCTGAACGTATTGATGCACTTAAAGAGTTTCTCAATAGCAAAGAAATAATCACAATATGTGAGCATAACGTTCTCAAGCAGCAAGAAAAAGTGATGTCACAATATCTTGCAATTTTGGATGCTCGTTTGGCGCAAATTTAAGTAAATCGACCGCACTTTGGTGCGGTTTGTTATTTTAAGGAGTATGTATGAACTACACAAAGAAACCTGTCACAATTCAAGCGTGGAAATTAAATCTGAAAGATCCAAAAAACATCATCCAAATGTATGAATTGGTCAATAATGTGGATGTATCAACCTTGCAAATGGTTGCCGAATCACACATTCAGGGCGAGATTCGCAGACATGGTGGCTTACCAATAAAAACCCTCGAAGGGAAAATGATTGCTTCTGATGGCGATTATATTATTCGCGGCGTAAACGGTGAATTTTATCCGTGTAAGTCTGATATTTTTGAAAAAACTTATATGCCAGATCCAAATATTGAAGACTATATCAATCGTATTCGTGATCTTGCAAACAATCGAGATGTTGAGGGAACACATATTGAAGCTGATAAAATCTTGTGTGAAGTACTGAAAACTCTTGGACAAAGTGAATTGGTCGAAGAATTTGAAAAATTAGAAAAATGGTACGCGTAATAACGTTAAATGATATGACCGTCCGAAATGGCGTTTTTTTTATTGGAGGAAATATGGAATCTACAACAAGAAAATTACATAATTTAAAAACCGTTTCTAGCTTATTAGATATGAGCGCGCCAACAATTTATAGAAGGATAAAAAACGACCCTAATTTTCCAAAGCCACATCTAGTCGGTGGGAATAACTTTTGGACTGATGCACAAATAAATGACTACATTGAAAGAATTGAATCAGGCTGCTATTCATCTTAGCAGCCCATTAATGCTTTCCCATCAGATGCCTCTTCTACAAAATTCCCCCACCACTGCATATATTCGATCCGTTGTGGCATATACTTTGCTTTATTGTATGTGCCACGAACGGAAGAATATTCAAAATGTGCCAAGCACACCTCAATAATCTCACTGTTAAATTCGGCCTCATTCATAGCTGTGCTAAAAACAGATCGCAAACCATGTGCGGTCAAAATATTCCTATAACCGATCCGTCCAAGAGCTTTGTTTGGTGTCTCTTTCGATATAGGCTGTCTTGGATTTTTTTTGCTAGGGAAAACAAACTTACTATTGCAACGATTCAACTTCTGTAACAAGCGCAAAATCGTTACAGCTTGTTTGGATAATGGCAAGATAAAATCTTGTACTTTACCTTGTCGCCCCTTCATTTTTTCTTTAGGTATATTCAATAAGCTGTTTTCGAAATCTACATTTTCCCATTCTAATTGAGTAATAGCCCCAGCCCGACCTGCGGTAAGCAGTAGTAGCTCTAATGCACAACGAGTTTCAATTTCAAGGGTACTATTCTGCAAATCTTCAAACAATTTAGGTAATTGCTCTGGGCGAATAGTAGGGTTATTTTCAGCTATTGGCCGAATAAATACCCTTCCTATATCTGCGGTTGCATTATAATTAATTACTCCTCTATTAACCGAATAAATCATTATTTGGTTTAAATAACCAATAATACGATGCAATGTATCCAATTTTCCTGCTCGCTCTAATGGTTTTAATTTCTCAATAGCAAGAGGAGCGGAAATCTCACTAATAGAATAATGCCCCAACACTTTAAACAAGTGACGTTCTAACCGTTTCCCAATATCAATAAAAGTCACTTCTTTTAATCGACCAGTATCAACTTCATTTTTCTTTAGGTATAGCCATTCCTTTCCCATTTCTCTCAAGGTAAATTGACGTTCTTGGATGGCTTTTTGTTCTTGCTGTAAACGGTAATCTTGCGGATCGGTATTTTTCGCCAACAAAGAACGATATGAATCCCTAATCTCTCGAGCGTCTTTTAATGAAATCTCAGGATAAACACCAAGACTAATTAAAGTTCTTTTTTTGGAAATTGGTTTATAATATTGGAATCGCCAAATTTTCGAACCATTCATTTTTACGAGCAAGAAAAGACCTTGACCATCAGACAGCGAGTAATCTTTCTCTTTAGGTTTAGCATTATTGATTTCTGTAATGCTTAATGGTTTCACTAATACGGCCATCCTCCCCCCTTTGGTATTACGGAAATAATTTTGGTAAGCGCGATTTTTTAGTATTTTTATGGATTTTGGTATTACGACACCTAAAAAACCCAAATTGTATTACCAAATATAATACCAAAAATGTGAGTTAGATTAATATAGATTGATATGGATTTATCCTAAGAAATCAAGTAACAGCTTGATTTACTAGTAAATTTAATTTTATTTGATTTGGATTGAGAGGGATTGAAAAGAAGAGATGGTGCAACTAGCTGGACTCGAACCAGTGACCCCCACCATGTCAAGGTGGTGCTCTAACCAACTGAGCTATAGTCGCACTGTATAAAGTGTTTGGAATTATAGATATTTTTAACCTGAAAACAAGTATTTTTCTTAAAACCCGATATAACTGGCAAAAAAGTAAACAGTATTGCCTTAAATAACAGGGCTGTTTTTGATTTCCCAAATTTTTAAGCGTATAATGCGCACCGATTTTTCATCTGGCTAATATATAGCCAAGTAAAAATAGTATCTTTAAAATTTTGTAATAATTGACGGAGTAAATAATGTCTAGAAGACTAAGAAGAACGAAGATTGTATGTACTATGGGCCCATCAACTGACCGTGATAACAATCTTGAAAAAATTATCGCAGCGGGCGCTAACGTAGTTCGTATGAACTTCTCTCACGGTACACCTGATGACCATATTGGACGTGCTGAGCGTGTGCGTTCTATCGCGAAAAAATTAGGTAAAACCGTGGCAATCTTAGGTGATTTACAAGGTCCTAAAATTCGTGTTTCTACTTTTAAAGACGGTAAAATTTTCTTAAGCGTTGGCAATAAATTCATTCTTGATGCAGAATTACCAAAAGGCGAAGGTACACAAGAATCTGTTGGTTTAGACTATAAAACGCTTCCACAAGATGTTGTTCCTGGCGATATTCTTTTATTAGATGATGGCCGTGTTCAATTAAAAGTATTATCAACTGATGGTGCAAAAGTATTCACTGAAGTCACCGTTGGTGGTCCATTATCAAATAATAAAGGTATCAACAAGTTAGGTGGCGGTTTATCTGCAGAAGCATTAACAGAAAAAGATAAAGCAGACATTATTACCGCTGCACGCATTGGCGTTGATTTCTTAGCTGTTTCTTTCCCTCGTTCAAGCGCTGACCTAAATTATGCGCGTGAACTTGCTCAACAAGCTGGTTTAAATGCAAAAATCGTTGCTAAAGTTGAACGTGCAGAAACAGTGGCTACTGATGAAGCAATGGACGATATCATTTTAGCATCTGATGTCATCATGGTTGCTCGTGGTGACTTAGGTGTAGAAATCGGTGATCCTGAATTAGTCGGCGTACAGAAAAAATTAATTCGTCGTTCACGTCAATTAAATCGTGCGGTAATTACAGCAACTCAAATGATGGAATCAATGATTAGCAACCCAATGCCAACTCGTGCCGAAGTAATGGACGTTGCAAACGCAGTATTAGATGGTACTGATGCGGTTATGCTTTCTGCGGAAACCGCAGCTGGTCAATATCCTTCTGAAACAGTAACCGCAATGGCTGGCGTATGTTTAGGGGCGGAAAAAATGCCAAGCATTAACGTTTCTCGTCACCGTATGGATAAAGAATTTGAAACCATTGAAGAATCTGTTGCCATGTCTGCAATGTACGCAGCAAACCACATGAAAGGTGTTACAGCAATCGTCACTTTAACTAGCACAGGCCGTACTCCATTATTAATGTCACGCATTAGCTCTGGCTTACCAATCTTTGCTTTATCTCGTCATCAAGAAACCTTAAACCTTTGTGCACTATACCGTGGCGTAACTCCAGTTTATCATGGTGAAGATAGCCGCACAGAAACTAGTGCAAAAGCAGCACTTCAATCATTAAAAGAAAAAGGTTACTTATCTACTGGGGATTTAGTGCTTGTTACTCACGGTGGTCAAGGTGCGACACAAACCAACGTATGTCGTACATTAATTGTTGAATAATCAACAATCTAAATACGTTAAAATGAAAGAGCGGTGGATTTTTCCACCGTTTTTTATTTCCTTTTTCTACCGCACTTTTCACTTAAACCCAGTAGATATTTGCGGTATCATAGGCGATATTCTAGTATCGAAATAAGTCCTATGGCATCACAACCTCAAATCAAATCTTCTGACAAAAAAACGGCACAAATAAGTATTCCACCGCACTCACTTGAGGCTGAACAAGCCGTGTTGGGTGGCATAATGCTGAGCAATCAACATTGGGACGGCATTGCTGAACGTGTGATTGCTGACGATTTTTATACTTTTCAGCATCGTCTAATTTTTACAGAAATGGAACATCTCATGCGTAATCAATCGCCTATTGATTTAATTACGCTAGATCAAGCCTTAAGAAGCCGTGGTGTAAGCGATGAAGTGGGAGGATTTGCCTATCTAGCAGAGCTTTCCAATAATACGCCGAATGCCATTAATATCTTGGCTTATGCCGATATTGTGAGAGAAAAAGCCATATTACGAGAACTTATTTCGGTAGGAAATCGCATTGCAGAAAATAGCTATTCTCCTAAAGGGCAAGACATCAAGTTAATTCTTGATGAAGCTGAGCGTGAAGTGTTTGCGATTGCAGAAAAACGGACCACTTCTAGCGAGGGTCCACAAAATGTGATCAATGTGCTGGAAAGTACTATTGAAAAAATCGATATTTTGAGCAAACTTGAAAATCATTCAGGCGTAACGGGCATTACGACCGGTTTCACCGATCTTGATAAAAAAACGGCAGGTTTACAGCCTTCTGACTTAATTATCGTTGCAGCACGTCCGTCAATGGGTAAAACCACTTTCGCCATGAACCTTTGCGAAAATGCCGCAATGGCAAGTGAAAAACCCGTTTTAGTATTTAGTTTAGAAATGCCAGCAGAACAAATTATGATGCGTATGATCGCATCGCTTGCCCGCGTTGATCAAACTAAAATCCGAACAGGTCAAAATTTAGATGAAATCGAGTGGAATAAAATTGCTAGTGTAGTGGGAATGTTCAAGCAAAAAAATAATCTTTATATCGATGATTCTTCAGGTCTAACGCCTACTGATGTTCGTTCCCGTGCACGCCGAGTTTATCGTGAAAATGGTGGATTAAGTATGGTTATGGTGGATTATTTGCAATTAATGCGTGCACCCGCATTTTCAGATAACAGAACACTAGAAATCGCAGAAATATCCCGTTCCCTCAAAGCGCTTGCCAAAGAATTACAAGTGCCAGTAGTCGCGCTTTCTCAATTAAATCGTACTTTAGAACAACGTGGAGACAAACGCCCTGTAAACTCAGATTTACGTGAATCAGGTTCCATTGAACAAGATGCAGACTTGATTATGTTTATTTACCGAGATGAAGTCTATAACGATAACTCAGAAGATAAAGGCGTTGCAGAAATTATTATTGGTAAGCAGCGTAACGGTCCAATTGGTCGAGTGCGGTTAAAATTTAATGGACAATTCTCACGCTTCGACAATCTCGCCGAACAACGTGAATATCATGATGATTATTAAGGAATAACAATGAATGTAAAACCGGCGACAGCGAAAATTAGCTCGCACGCCTTAAAACAAAATTTAGAAATAATTAGACAAAAAGCACCAAATAGTAAAATCATCGCCGTGGTTAAAGCAAACGCCTATGGTCACGGCGTTGTGTTTGTTGCATCAACTTTAGAACAAAATGTTGATTGCTTTGGCGTGGCGCGTTTAGAAGAGGCTTTAGCATTACGCTCCAACGGTATTACTAAACCGATTTTATTACTTGAAGGCTTTTTTAATGAACAAGATTTGCCCGTCTTAGCGGTCAATAATATCGAAACTATCGTACATAATCGTGAACAATTGGATGTACTAAAACGTGCGAATTTACCTAGTCCAATTAAAGTTTGGTTAAAAATAGACACCGGCATGCATCGTTTAGGTGTTGCATTAGATGAAGTGGATTTTTTCTATAATGAACTTAAAAAACTTCCATATATTCAACCGCACTTAGGCTTTGTCAGCCATTTTAGCCGCGCTGATGAATTAGAATCCAATTATACCCAACTTCAAATCAACCGTTTTTTATCCGCCACAAAAGATAAACAAGGTGAGCGTACTATTGCGGCATCAGGCGGCATTCTTTTCTGGCCTGAATCTCATCTGGAATGTATCCGCCCTGGTATTATTATATATGGCATTTCACCAACCGATACCGTTGGCGCTGAATTTGGTTTAACGCCAGTGATGAACTTAGCTTCATCATTGATTGCTGTTCGCGACCATAAACAAGGTGAACCAGTTGGATATGGTGGTATTTGGACAAGTTCACATGATACAAAAATCGGCGTTGTGGCTATTGGCTATGGCGATGGATATCCTCGAGATGTGCCTGAAGGCACGCCTGTTTATTTGAATGGTCGTATTGTGCCAATCGTTGGAAGGGTTTCAATGGATATGTTAACCGTTGATTTAGGACCTGATAGCCAAGATCAAGTAGGTGATGAAGTAATTCTATGGGGTAAGGAATTACCTATTGAAACCGTAGCTAAATTCACAGGAATTTTAAGCTATGAGCTAATTACAAAATTAACACCGCGTGTTATAACTGAATATGTTGATTAATCTGTTAATCACTGCATTTTCTGAAGACAGGGATTCACTCCCTCTCTAATAGAAATCCTAGAAAGTGCGGTTAAAATTTTGATTATTTTTAATGAAAGGAAATACCATGAAAAACATTAATCCGACTCACACCCATGCGTGGAAATCTCTCGAAGCACATAAAGCTGAATTGTCAAACACCACCATCCAAGATTTATTTAAACAAGAAAAAAATCGTTTTGACGATTATTCTTTAACATTCAATAACCAAATTCTTGTAGATTTTTCTAAAAATAACATCAATCAAACAACCCTTTCACATCTTCGCCAACTTGCTCAAGAATGCTCTCTTGATAGCGCAAAAGAAGCAATGTTTACTGGTGAAAAAATCAATCGTACTGAAAATCGGGCAGTACTACATACCGCACTTCGCAATCGCGCTAATACTCCAGTGCTTGTTGATGGTAAAGATGTCATGCCTGAAGTCAATGCTGTGCTAGCTAAAATGAAAGATTTCTGTCAGCGTATTATTTCTGGTGAATGGAAAGGCTATACAGGCAAAGCGATTACGGATGTCGTGAATATTGGTATTGGTGGCTCTGATTTAGGTCCTTATATGGTAACTGAAGCACTTCGCCCATATAAAAATCACTTAAATATGCACTTTGTTTCAAATGTCGATGGTACACATATTGCGGAAACCTTAAAAAAAGTCAATCCAGAAACGACGCTTTTCTTAGTGGCATCTAAAACTTTTACCACTCAAGAAACCATGACAAATGCGCAAAGTGCGCGTGATTGGTTACTGAAAGCAGGGAAAGATGAAAGTGCGGTTGCAAAACATTTTGCAGCATTATCAACCAATGCTAAAGATGTAGAAAAATTTGGTATTGATACCAATAACATGTTTGAATTTTGGGATTGGGTTGGTGGTCGCTACTCGTTATGGTCAGCTATTGGTCTTTCAATTGCACTATCAATTGGCTTTGAAAATTTTGAAGAGTTATTGGATGGCGCGCATGAAATGGATAAACATTTCCGATCTACTCCAATTGAAAAAAATATTCCTACCACTTTAGCATTAGTTGGTTTATGGAATACTAATTTCCTTGGTGCACAAACAGAAGCGATCTTACCTTATGATCAATATTTACATCGCTTCGCAGCCTATTTCCAACAAGGTAATATGGAATCAAATGGTAAATATGTCGATCGTGATGGCAATGTTATTAACAACTACCAAACTGGCCCTATCATTTGGGGTGAACCAGGTACAAACGGACAACATGCGTTCTATCAATTAATTCACCAAGGCACTACTTTAATTCCTTGTGATTTTATCGCGCCGGCCCAAAGCCATAACCCATTAGCAGATCATCACAATAAATTGCTTTCTAACTTCTTCGCACAAACAGAAGCATTAGCATTCGGAAAAACAAAAGAGGAAGTAGAGGCTGAATTTGTAAAAGCGGGTAAATCTTTAGATGATGTAAAAAATATTGTTCCATTTAAAGTATTCACTGGTAATAAACCAACTAATTCTATTCTCGTTCAAAAAATCACGCCATTTACCTTAGGGGCATTAATTGCTATGTATGAACATAAAATCTTCGTACAAGGTGTGATTTTTAATATCTTTAGCTTCGATCAATGGGGTGTAGAACTAGGCAAACAACTTGCAAACAGAATTCTTCCTGAATTAACAGATTCTGAAAAAGTAGCAAGCCATGACAGTTCAACCAATGGGTTAATTAATCAATTTAAAGCATGGCGTTAATTGTTTATTTAATATAAAAGATTTAAACAATTATAATTTTATATCAAGGACTAAATTCTATATTTATTATAGGATTTAGTCCTTTAAATTTATCTTTAAGATGTTATGAATAGACGTAAAAACTTTTAATTAATTTTTTGTATTTTTTATAATAAAAAATCAGCGCCTTAACAGATTAAGACGCTGATTAATAATATATTAGGCGTTAATGCTATTAATTATAGCACAGAAACATTTAAGTTTGAGCCACTAACAATACGAACTCTGCGACCAGTTACAAAACTACTGTCAGCTTTTTGAACAACAACGATCTCTTGACCATCATCTTTCTTAATTATAAGTTCAGCACCGTTTACTTGACTCATTTTTTCTTCGATTTTGCTTCCAGCTGCTGCACTGCCGATCACTCCAACTACTGCAGCAATAGCTTGACCACGACATCCGCCAATTGCACTACCTGCAATACCACCTAAAGCACCACCAAGCGTACCAACAACACCTTGATTATCAGCTTGGATTTTAACAGGACGCACAGAAACAATCATACCATAAGTAATTGAACGAGCTTCTTTAGCTTGAGATGCGCTATAAACATCACTGCTGAAAATATCAGTATTCGCACAACCAGTCACACTAAAAGCAACTAACAGTGCTAATGCCATACTTGTTTTTTATATGCTATGTTCCCTCTGAAAAGGAATTAAATTGGATTTCTCGGAGAAAAAGTTGAAATGTTTTTAGTATTACCATTGTCAGATACTAAAACACAAGCACCAACAACTAAGGTTGAATCATATTTGTGAGTAAGCACAACTTGCTCACCTTCTTGTTGATTACCTGAACAATTATTTTTACGGATGGTTAATTTAAGATTTTCACCTTCCATTTGGCTAAAAACGATTTGACCTTTATAAGCATTTTCACCTTTTTGGAAAGAAGAACAAGCACTTAAACCCACAGCTGCTAAAACTGCTAATGCAAGAGATAATTTTTTCATTTTGCTAAACCTCGAGTATTTTCTTTATAGAATAAGGATGAACCTTAATACAAGTATGATTTGATGTTTTATCAACAAAACTTACTGCAATAGATGGATTAAGCAATCTTTCACCATCAACTTTAGGCTCGCTCACTTTAATGATTAATTGAGCTAATTCGCTCCATAAAAAACGCATATTAATACGCTGTACCCATTCATTTATCGATTCATTCGGTAAAAATGGCATTACAACCTCGATATGCTCCCAACCTTCTACAGGATACTGCTTATTTTTAGGGAACGGTAGTTCAATAACATCAACGAACTGATTAGCGAATTTCACTGCCTTTTCTAACTGAATTAGATAAATCTTACGTCCATTGACAATGTTATCGGATAAAATTCTACCGTATTTCAATAAAAGTGTCAGCCAGTTTTTTGCATTTTGTTCATTATTTACACGTACGGCAAGGTGATCAATTTCATAATTTGAAAAATCGATTGACATCATTTGAGCTAATTGTTGAATTTTTTTTTCAAATTCCGCCAAATCAGAAAAAAGTGCGGGTGATTTTTCCTGTAAATTTGTCATTTTGTCCCTTTGAGAAACTCATAAAGAACGGTATCATAGCCGATTATTTTCATTATTCAATTTGAACATAGGAAAAAACGTGAATATTCAATCTATTTTATCCGACAAAATCAAACAAGCTATGATTCTTGCTGGAGCAGATCAATCTTGCGATGCGCTTGTTCGTCAATCAGGAAAACCACAATTTGGCGATTACCAAGCCAATGGCATTATGGCTGCGGCGAAAAAATTAGGTTTAAATCCACGAGAATTTGCTCAAAAAGTTTTAGATAATGCTCAACTATCTGATATTGCAGAAAAATTAGAAATCGCAGGGCCGGGCTTTATTAATATTTTCTTAAATCCAACTTGGTTAACAACTGAAGTTTCAACTGCGCTTTCCCAAAAGAATTTAGGCATTCAAGCTACAGATAAGCAAACTGTTGTGATTGATTATTCATCTCCAAACGTAGCAAAAGAAATGCATGTTGGTCACTTGCGCTCCACTATCATCGGTGATGCGGTTGTGAGAACCCTGGAATTTTTAGGTCACAATGTCATTCGAGCAAACCATGTTGGTGACTGGGGAACGCAATTCGGAATGCTTATTGCTTATCTTGAAAAAATGCAAAACGAGCATGCTAGTGAAATGGAATTACAAGATCTTGAAGCCTTTTATCGCGAAGCCAAAAAACACTACGATGAAGATGAAGTATTCGCAGAAAAAGCGCGTAATTATGTTGTGAAATTACAAAGTGGTGATGAATATTGCCGAGCGATGTGGAAACGTTTAGTTGATATCACCATGCAACAAAATCAGCACAACTATGATCGCTTGAATGTGACTTTAACCGAAAAAGATGTGATGGGCGAAAGTCTTTATAATCCTATGTTACCAGGCATCGTAGAAGATCTTAAAAAACAAGGCTTAGCTGTAGAAGATGATGGTGCATTGGTTGTTTATTTGGATGAGTTCAAAAATAAAGAAGGCGATCCAATGGGCGTAATCGTTCAGAAAAAAGACGGCGGTTTCCTTTACACAACAACCGATATTGCTGCAGCAAAATATCGTTATGAAACATTAAAAGCTGATCGCGCACTTGTTTTTTCAGATACTCGCCAAAGCCAACATATGCAACAAGCTTGGTTAATTACTCGTAAAGCAGGTTATGTACCAGACAGTTTCTCTTTGGAGCATAAAAACTTTGGGATGATGCTTGGTAAAGATGGCAAACCATTTAAAACCCGTACCGGTGGAACGGTGAAATTAGCCGATCTATTAGATGAAGCAATTGAACGCGCTACTGTATTAATTAATGAAAAAAATACAAATTTATCTAATGATGAAAAAGAAGCCGTGATCGAGGCTATCGGTATTGGTGCGGTGAAATATGCAGATCTCTCCAAAAACCGTACTACTGATTACGTTTTTGATTGGGATAACATGTTAGGCTTTGAAGGTAACACTGCACCTTATATGCAATATGCTTATACCCGAATTCGTTCGATCTTTAATAAAACAGATATAAATTCGACCGCACTTTTGGCTGCATCTTTAACGCTTGAAGATGATAAAGAAAGAGCGCTTGCAATTAAACTTCTACAATTTGAAGAAGCAGTGCAAACAGTCGGAAAAGAAGGCACACCACACGTCCTTTGTGCTTATTTATACGAACTAGCAGGCATATTCTCGTCATTCTATGAACATTGCCCAATTTTAAATGCTGAAGATGAGTCCGTAAAATTAAGCCGTTTGAAATTGGCATTATTAACGGAAAAAACCTTAAAACAAGGTTTAGAGTTACTCGGTATTAAAACCGTAGAAAAAATGTAATTTAGATAATTAAAATCCCTTTCTTACGAAAGGGATTTTTTATGCTTATTTACAGAATAAAAAAAGTGCCCCAATGGGGCACTACTCGGAAAGCAAAATAGATGTCGGCTATTTAAGATAGCACTTGTTTTTAGTGGCTTCAGAATAAAGAAATCCGATCAGTTATGCAAATACATATTTTTAGATTTGTGAACTTGGTCACGATTTTTTTATAAAAAAACTAAAAACAAATATATTTCTAATAAAGTGCGGTAAGATTCTATTAAAATATTTCCGCACTTTACGCCCCTACTTTAGAGAATATTCTTTTCTCCACGAGACACACTAATCAATCCAGAACGAACAATTTCCAACAATGTGGTTTCCTCCTTCAACGCAGAAATAAATGCATCAATTTTGTCTTTAGTACCGCTTAATTGGATTGTATAAGATTTTGGTGTGACATCTACAATTTGTCCACGAAAAATATCAGCTAAACGTTTAATCTCATCGCGAGATGAACCTACTGCCCTTACCTTCGCTAAAACAATTTCTCGAACTATATGCTCTTGCTCACTCAAGTTAATGACTTTAAACACATCCACCAATTTATGGAGTTGTTTCTCAATTTGTTCCAATACTTGAGCATCGCCCACTGCTTCAATAGTCATTCGAGAAAGTGTTGGATCATCCGTTGGCGCCACTGTCAAACTTTCAATATTAAAGGCTCGTTGGGAGAATAAACCAACAACACGTGATAAAGCACCAGACTCATTTTCGAGTAAAACAGATAAAATTCTACGCATTAGTTTGTCTCCTCTTGAGGTTTACTTAAAATCATTTCATTCATTGCGCCACCACGAATTTGCATTGGATACACATGCTCAGATTCATCTACATTAATATCCACAAATACTAATTTATTTTTAATACTGAATGCTTCTTTCAATTTACTTTCAAGTTCATCGGGTGTAGCAATTTTTATACCGACATGACCGTAAGATTCAGCCAATTTCACAAAATCAGGCAACGAATTCATATAGGTTTGCGAATGGCGACCAGAATAAATCAAATCTTGCCATTGTTTTACCATACCCAAGAAATGATTATTCAAACAAATAATGACAACAGGAATGCCATACTGGGTTGCGGTAGAAAGCTCTTGAATATTCATCTGAATACTTCCATCGCCAGTCACACAAACAACTGTTCCTTCCGGATGAGCCAATTTCACGCCTAATGCCGCGGGTAAACCAAATCCCATTGTGCCCGCGCCACCAGAGTTAATCCAATGACGAGGCTCATCGAATGGATAATGTAACGCTGCAAACATTTGATGTTGCCCTACATCAGAAGCCACATACGCCTGTCCTTTAGTAAGACGATATACCGCTTCCATGACTTGTTGAGGTTTAATCACGCCAGAAGTGCGGTCAAATTCCAAACATTTTTTTGCTTTCCATTGGTTGATTTCTTGCCACCAACTTTCAAGATCCGTTTGAGATTTCAATCCCTCTTCATTCAATAAACTCAAAAATTCTTCCAATACATTTTTCGCATTTCCGACAATTGGAATCGCTGCTGGAACATTTTTAGAAATCGAGGTTGGATCAATATCAATATGAATAACTTTAGCATTTGGGCAATATTTTTCTAAATTATTTGTTGTGCGATCATCAAAACGAACGCCAATCCCCAAAATAAGATCACTTTCGTGCATTGCCGTATTAGCTTCGAAAGTACCGTGCATCCCTAACATGCCTAGGAATTGTTTATCTGTACTTGGATAAGCCCCTAATCCCATTAATGATGAAGTAACTGGCAAATTTAAACGTTGTGCAAACTGAATTAACTGTTTACTACATTCAGCAGCAATTGCGCCACCACCGACGAAAAGTATTGGTTTCTTCGCCACTAAAAGTGCTTTTAATGCTTTTTTAATTTGGCCTTTGTGCCCATTTACTGTCGGATTATAAGAACGTAACTCTACAGATTCAGGGTATTCATAAGGATATTTAAAATTCGGATTTACAGTATCTTTTGGAATATCCACCACAACAGGCCCTGGACGACCGGTTGAGGCAATATAAAAAGCTTTTTTCAAAATAGACGGAATATCTTCCGCTTTTTTGACAATAAAGCTATGCTTTACAACTGGACGAGAAATCCCCACCATATCACATTCTTGGAATGCATCTCGGCCAATTAAATTACTCATGACCTGACCAGAAATAATGACCATAGGCACAGAATCGGTATAAGCCGTTAAAATCCCAGTGATTGCGTTTGTTGCTCCAGGCCCTGAAGTCACTAACACACATCCAACTTTACCTGTAGAACGTGCATAGCCATCCGCCATGTGCACAGCCGCTTGTTCATGACGAACTAAAATATGTTCTATACCACCTAGTGTATGAATTGCATCATAAATATCTAATACTGCCCCACCAGGATAACCAAATAAATACTCTACGCCTTCATCGCGTAAAGATTGAACGACCATCTCTGCGCCAGATAACTTCTTCATTTTTTACTCCTAAAACGAACCGCACTTTCAAAAGTGCCCATGCTTTGTATCAATGATTTACATCATACTAAGCAAAAATTTTTTGTCTAGTCTGTACAATAGCTAAAAACACAAACAAAACAGAATAAAAAATCAACCAATGGAAAAAATTTAGATTTTTATAAAAAAATAAAATTAAAAAACAAAAAAAATGCGACCTTATGTCGCATTTTATAAATTTATCAAAATTTTATATTTTATTTAGATTTTTGAGCAAGATCACATTTTTAACGTTTTTTCACTGCAAATACGATTAAAAATAATGAAACCGCCGTCGCTGCAAAACCAGCTAAACCTGAATAAGTGAATCCAACTACGATGTAACCGATAGCCGTTGCAGTTGCAACTGTTGCAGCATAAGGAAGCTGAGTAGTCACATGATCCATATGGTTACATTTTGCACCAGTTGAAGATAAAATCGTTGTATCCGATACTGGCGAACAGTGGTCACCACATACAGCCCCCGCCATTACGGCTGATAAACAAGGGAGTAATAATTCTGGCGCTGCATTTGCAGCCATAGCCGCTGCAATTGGTAACATAATACCAAATGTACCCCAGCTAGTACCGGTTGAGAATGCCATTGCAGAACCAAGAATAAATAAAATTACTGGTAAGAATTGCATTGGGATATTACCAGAAACAAGAGAAGATAAATATTTACCAGTTTGCATATCTCCAACGACTTTATTAATTGTCCACGCAAAGAATAAAATTGCGATTGCACCAGCCATTGATTTAATACCTGCGATCCAAGAGCGTGCATATTCTGGAACACTTACTTGACGATCAATAATAATCAATAAAGTAGAAACTAGAATCGAACAAGTGCCACCCACAACTAAAGAGGTTCCAACAACAGTATTTTCAAATGCACCTAAAATGCTAAATTCTTTACCGTCCGCTGCTAATGCTGATGCACCGGTGTGAATCATCATTGTAACCGTTGAAAAAATTAAAACTAAGATAGGTAATACGAGATTACGTACGTGACCTTTTGCCCCCGTTTCTTCTTCTAATTCATCTTCAGAATTTTCCAAAGCTAATTTTTCATGGCGTGCCATTGAAGCAATATCGAAAGAAAAATATGCCACAAAGAACACCATGATAATTGAGAAAATTGCATAGAAGTTCATTGAGCTCATTGCCACAAATGCACCAATTGGTGTGTACTCAGTGATCGAATAAGTCGCTAATAAACCGCCTACTAAGGTAATAATGTATGCACCCCAACTTGAAACTGGCATCATGACACACATCGGCGCTGCCGTTGAATCCAAAATATAAGCAAGTTTCGCACGAGAAACTTTAAAACGGTCTGTCACTGGACGAGCAATTGCGCCTACAGCAAGACTGTGGAAATAATCGTCAATAAAAGTAACAAAAACTAATGATGCAGCTAATAATTTAGCACCACGACGACCTTTAATACGGTTTTGTGCCCATTCAGCAAATGCATGATTACTACCTGATACAGTTAAAAGTGCGGTTAAAACACCAAGCAATAATAAGAACAAGACAATGTTCATATTAGAGTTAATTGCGCCATCAGCATAAACAAGTGAAATCACGTTGCTTGATAGATAACTGAAAGATGAGCCAATATTCCAGCCACCTAACATTAACGCACCAACAATAATCCCTGCGCTGAGAGACACCAATACACGACGAGTTGCAATGGCCAAGACAATCGCCAATAAAGCTGGAATGATTGACCAAACTGAGGATGAAAAATCGATAAGTTCCATTAAGAGATACCTACAATTAATGGAGAGAACGGAAAGCAAAGGACAGAATAAGACCAGAACAACCGTAGCGCTCCATAGTTAATCAAAAAAACTATGACAGTGTCGCCCCTTTCAAGTACGCCACCAACCAAACAAAACGACTTTTGTTTGATTTCGGCAATCATTCCTTTCTTTTTTCTTCATCGTTATCCACTCTGAAAAAATACTTATAATGATTGCACCTCTACTTTTGTAGTGATTCAAGAGATTACCGTAAAAAAATCCAAATGCCAACAGGTTTTATAAAATTTTTTATTAGATTGAATTAAAAATATAAAAAATAAACAAAAAGAAATTTAAAGATATATACCTGCTCCGACCATTTATTTAAAATAGATATTTACAATAAATATTATTTTCCCTATTATTAAATAAGTTTTCCACACACAAGATTATTTTATCGAGGTTTATTATGAGCGAATTAGCAAAAGGTTTAACAAATCTTCGTAGTTTACGTGCGGCGGTACGCGAATTAACTTTAGAACAAGCGGAAAGTGCTCTTGAGAAATTACAAACAGCTGTTGAAGAGAAACGTGCTAATGAAGCAGAATTAATTAAAGCAGAAACAGAGCGAAAAGAACGTTTAGCTAAATATAAAGAATTAATGGAAAAAGAAGGTATTACACCTGAAGAATTACAAGAGATCTTTGGTACTGCAGCAACATCTGCTAGAGCAAAACGTCCACCTCGCCCAGCAAAATATGCCTTTATTGATGAAAATGGCGAGCGTAAAACATGGACTGGCCAAGGTCGCACACCACGCCCAATTCAAAATGAATTGAATTCTGGTAAATCATTATCTGATTTCGAAATTTAATTTTTCTATTTGAAACTAGAACCCATTTTTATGGGTTCTATTTTTTTATCTAAACGTATCACACAACATTATGATCGAAAAAAAAATATTACTCACCGATTGTCCCGATGATAAAGGCTTAATAGCTAAAATAACCAACATTTGTTACAAACATCAACTAAACATTCTGCATAATAATGAATTCGTAGATTTTGAAACCAAACATTTCTTTATGCGTACAGAATTGGAAGGTATTTTTAACGAAGATACTTTATTAGAAGATCTAAAATATAGCTTACCCGAAGGAACACATTGTCGATTAATTGGTACACAACGTAAACGAATTGTTATTTTAGTCACCAAAGAAGCTCACTGTCTCGGCGATATTTTAATGAAAAATTATTATGGTGCGCTTGATGTAGAAATTGCTGCAGTGATCGGCAACCATGATAATTTACGCGAACTCGTTGAGCGTTTTAATATTCCGTTTCATTTGGTTAGTCATGAAGGCTTAACTCGTATTGAGCACGATAAATTATTAGCTAAAAACATTGATGAATACACGCCAGATTATATTGTCCTCGCTAAATATATGCGTGTATTAAATCCTGAATTTGTCGCTCGTTATCCAAATCGAGTGATTAATATTCACCATTCATTTTTACCTGCTTTCATTGGTGCCAAGCCTTATCAACAAGCCTATGAACGAGGTGTAAAAATTATCGGTGCAACAGCGCATTTCATTAATAATGAATTGGATCAAGGCCCGATTATTATGCAAAATGTCATTAATGTTGATCATACTTATAATGCTGAAGCAATGATGCGTGCTGGTCGTGATGTGGAAAAAACAGTGTTAAGTCGCGCCCTTGATCTTGCTTTACACGATAGAATTTTCGTTTATAAAAATAAAACGGTGGTGTTGTAGTGAAAAAAATCACCCTTGCGCCAATAAGTGCGGTTGAAGGAACAATTAATTTACCAGGTTCTAAAAGTTTATCGAACCGAGCATTACTTTTAGCCGCCTTAGCTAAAGGCACAACAAAAGTAACCAATTTATTAGATAGCGATGATATTCGACATATGCTTAACGCCCTAAAAGCGTTAGGTGTACGCTACCAACTTTCTGATGACAAAACTATTTGTGAAATAGAGGGATTAGGCGGAGCATTCAATATACAGAACAATCTTTCACTCTTTCTTGGCAATGCGGGGACGGCAATGCGTCCTCTAACCGCTGCGCTTTGCTTAAAAGGTACCTCCGAAGTTGAAATCATCTTAACGGGTGACCCTCGTATGAAAGAGCGTCCAATACTCCATTTAGTCGATGCTTTACGCCAAGCGGGTGCAGATATTCGCTACTTAGAAAATGAAGGTTATCCTCCACTCGCAATTCGCAACAAAGGAATAAAAGGTGGAAATGTCAAAATTGATGGCTCTATTTCATCCCAATTTTTAACCGCACTTTTAATGTCTGCGCCACTTGCAGAAAATGACACCGAAATCGAAATTATCGGTGAACTAGTCTCTAAACCCTATATTGACATCACCCTTGCAATGATGCGAGATTTTGGTGTTCACGTTGAAAACCATCACTACCAAAAATTTCAAGTTAAGGGAAATCAATCCTACATTTCACCTGGAAAATATTTGGTAGAAGGCGATGCCTCATCGGCATCTTACTTTCTCGCAGCTGGTGCCATTAAAGGAAAAGTAAAAGTAACGGGAATTGGTAAAAACTCTATTCAAGGCGATCGTTTATTTGCTGATGTTTTAGAAAAAATGGGAGCAAAAATCACTTGGGGAGAGGATTTTATTCAAGCCGAACGTGATGAATTGCATGGCATTGATATGGATATGAACCACATTCCAGATGCCGCAATGACGATTGCGACCACTGCTCTTTTTGCTAAAGGGGAAACCGTCATTCGAAATATTTATAACTGGCGTGTGAAAGAAACAGATCGTTTAACGGCAGTAGCAACCGAATTACGTAAAGTCGGTGCAGAAGTCGAAGAAGGTGAAGATTTTATTCGTATTCAACCACTTGCACTCAATCAGTTTAAACATGCTGATATTGAAACTTATAACGATCACCGCATGGCAATGTGTTTTTCTCTAATCGCTCTGTCCAATACACCAGTAACAATTTTAGATCCCAAATGTACTGCCAAAACCTTTCCAAAATTCTTTAGTGAATTTGAGAAAATTTGCTTAAGAGGTTAAATTAAAAAAGTGCGGTAAATTTCAAAAAAGTTTTCAAAATTAACCGCACTTTCATTCCATTCTAAAAAATCCTAAATAAAGATTATTTATACCGTCTTTTCACCGCACTTTTATCTTGCTCACGTAATCGTTCTAGTTTTTCCTTAATCTGAATTTCCATACCTCTATTCGTCGGAAAATAATATTGAGTGTCTTTTAATTCAGGCGGGAAATAATTTTCACCTGCCGCATAAGCGTTAGGTTCATCGTGAGCATAACGATATTCAGCACCATAGCCAAGTTCTTTCATTAAATTAGTTGGCGCATTGCGTAAATGTGGTGGAACATCGTAATCTGGCAAATCTTTCGCTTGCTGTTTTGCGGTGTTAAATGCGGTATAAACGGCATTACTTTTTGGCGCTACCGCTAGATAGATAATGGCTTGGGCAATGGCTCGCTCCCCTTCATAAGCCCCCACGCGAGTAAAGCAATCCCATGCAGCCAATGCGACTTGCATAGCACGAGGATCTGCATTTCCCACATCTTCTGAAGCAATGGCAAGTAATCGGCGCGCGACATATAAAGGGTCTCCCCCTGCTGTTAAAATTCGTGCATACCAATACAGAGCAGCATCTGGTGCAGAACCTCTGACAGATTTATGTAGCGCAGAAATTAAATCGTAGAAACGATCACCTTGTTTATCAAATCTTGCTTGGCGTTCGCCTAAGACTTCTTTTAATAAAGTGCGGTCAATTTTCTTTCCATTTTCTGTTCCATCCGCCATATCCACCATTAATTCGAGACTATTCAAGGCTAATCGCGCATCCCCATTAACATATTCGGCAAGAACTTGTAGTAAATTCTCTTCTAAAATTAGCCGCTCTTTACCCAATCCTCGTTCAGGATCTTCTACAGCTTGCTGCAAAACTTGTTCAATTTCAGTCGTTGTGAGTGATTTCAGCACATACACTCGGGCACGAGAAAGCAACGCATTATTTAGCTCAAAAGAGGGATTTTCTGTTGTCGCCCCAATAAAAATAATAGTTCCGTCTTCAATATGTGGCAGAAAAGCATCTTGCTGGCTTTTATTAAAACGATGGACTTCATCCACAAATAAGATAGTTTTACGATCCGCAAGACGATTTTGTTTTGCACGATCAATCGCCTCACGAATTTCTTTGATACCACTCGTCACCGCAGAAATTCGCTCAACTTCTGCATTAATACGTTGCGCTATAATTTCTGCGAGCGTTGTTTTTCCCGTACCTGGTGGCCCCCAGAAAATCATAGAATGAATATGCCCAGCTTGAATAGCTTTACGCAGTGGCTTACCCTCACCAATAAGATGAGTTTGCCCAAAATACTGCTCTAGACTCTTTGGACGCATCTTGGCTGCCAGTGGACGAAAATCATTTTCGGCAAAATCAAAATTGAGGTTCGACATTTTTATTTCTCACAAAATTGAAGGGCGTATTTCTACGCCCTTATTTAAAATAATCATTTATTATTTTTTACGTTGGTCATCCACTTCAACGCCTTTTTCTGGCTTGAATTGGAACAAACTGTCAGATAAGGTTTGATTCGTAATATTACGTAAAACATAAAGATTGGTTTGCCCATCTTTCTCGGTCGTACTGAAATTTCTTAATACGCCATTGGCATCGACGCGAATATCAAATTGCTTGATATTACTTTTTGAAGATTTGGGTTTCAATACGAAAGTATCCACTTGTTGCATAACCGAATATTGATCCCAATGGCTTTTATCATTACTTGTAAGCAACACGAAAGGCGTGTTATTTACCGCATCTTTAACCCATTGTGCGGTCACTTGTTGAACAAATGGATCGTAGAACCATAAGGTTTTACCATCAGAAATAATCTGGGTTTCTTGAGGAGTTTTAGTATCCATACGGAATAAATTTGGGCGTTTAATTTGAAGTTTTCCACTTCCTTGTTGAACATTTTTGCCACTTCCAGAAGTCACTGTTTGCACAAATTCTGCGCTTAATACATCAACTTTAGCTAAACGCATTTGCAATTCATTTGCCGCATCAGCCAATGCCAAATTACTCAAACCAAGTAAGGCAAGTGCGGCAAATTTTAACGTTGTTTTTTTCATTTTACTTTCCTTTTAAATTAGTAGTCCGGACGACGCGATAAAATCTCACGCTTACCATTTTGCATTGGGCTAACAATCCCTTGTTCTTCCATTTGATCCATAATACGCGCTGCTCGGTTAAAGCCTACGCTGAATTTACGTTGAATAGAAGATACTGAAGTTGTACCGGTATTAATAACAAAATCCATTACTTCATCAAAGAGTGGATCTAATTCTCCACTGCTTGATATTCCTTTTTCTGAGCTTTCCTCATCGTCAGCGCTTTCTAAAATGCCATCGATATAATCAGGTTTACCACGTGCTCGCCAATCATCCGCAATACGAATAACTTCATCATCACTCATAAAGGCACCATGAACACGAACCAAATCCGATGAACCTTGTCCTGAATAAAGCATATCACCACGACCTAAAAGCGCCTCTGCCCCTCCTTGATCTAGAATAGTACGTGAGTCAATTTTACTTGCAACGGTAAAGGCAATACGACTTGGGATATTCGCTTTAATTAAACCTGTAATCACATCGACAGAAGGACGTTGTGTCGCTAAAATTAAATGGATACCGATAGCTCGCGCTTTTTGTGCCAAGCGAGCAATAAGTTCTTCAATTTGCTTACCCGCTACCATCATTAAATCAGCAAACTCATCGACAATAACCACAATATAACTCAATTTTTTCAACGCAGGTGGCATTGCATCCATTGTATCACCAGGTCGCCAAATTGGGTTTGGAATAGGCATTCCCATTGCTTCGTATTCATCGATTTTTTCGTTAAAACCTTCAATATTGCGTACACGTAGAGCAGAAAGCAACTGATAACGGCGTTCCATTTCATCTACACACCAACGCAACGCATTAGCGGCTTTTTTCATATCTGTTACAACAGGCGTTAGCAAATGCGGAATATCATTATAAACTGAAAGTTCGACGACTTTAGGATCGATCATGATGAATTTCACATCTTCTGGCTGAACACGATAAAGTAAACTTAAAATCATCGTATTCACTCCAACAGACTTACCTGATCCCGTTGAGCCAGCAACTAATAAATGTGGCATTTTCGCTAAATCAACAATCACTGCCTTTCCGCTAATATCTTTACCTAAAGCCATTGGCAAAGTAGCATGAGTATCACGGAATTCGCTGCTATCTAACACGTCACGTAATGGCACCATTTGACGATGAAGATTAGGTGTTTCAATACCAATATAAGGCTTGCCAGGAATAGCCTCTGCCACACGAATCGAACGGAACATTAATGCACGCGCCAAATCGGTATCAATACTCGTTACTTTTGACGCTTTCACCCCTGGTTGTAATTCTAATTCATAGCGAGTGACAACTGGGCCAACAAGCACATCTTTTACAGTCGCTTTCACATTAAAATTACGTAATTGTTGCTCTATACGTTGGGACGTTTCCAAAACTTCTTCTTGTGTAATATTTTGTTCTACCGCCGGATGTTTCGATAATAACTCTAAACTTGGCAATGGCGTACTAGGCTTTTCACGTTTAGTTGTTTGCTGTTGGAATGCTGGATGAATCAAGCTGCTACTATAATCTTTATAGTTAGGTGATTCCTCTTGATTTTTGTCTAATTGAACATCCCTTATATCATCCTGTAAGGATACGTTAAATTTTAGTTCATCATCACCTAAACTGACTTTTTCATCAGCTTGAACATCAAAATTATTATCCGCCATTTCCGTATTCAAGGATTCATTAATTGGTTTTAATGAAACCTTTGGCATTTCATCATTTGTAAGCAAGGACACCTTAGTAAAATCATCCTCACTTTGATTCATTGAGACATCATCCTGAACAGCAGGCTTTATCGGTTTATTCCACACTGGCACAAAATCATTTTTACTTACCGTTTGTCCATGCGCGTCGCTCGATAAATTCACGCTAGGTAATGCTTCAGATTCAAACTCAAGAGAAAACTGAGGTTTTACACTCTCTTCAGGAGAAACTTCATATTCTGATTTAATCGAGACCTCTGGGTTTAAACCATGAATATTAATTAAATGCGAAGGATGCCCAACAGAGTTGTCTTCAACCTCTAAAGATGATTTTTGGGCTTCAATCTCACCATTTTGTTCTACATTAAGATTAATTTGATTTAGATTTTCTGTTTCTGAACTATCTGATTTTACAATCACGATTTGCTCTAATTCTTCCGTTGTTTTTTCTTGCTCAACACGTTCTTCCTGTTCATTTTTCATTGTCAACCAATGATAAAAGGCTACAATCAATCGAATTAATGAGGCGCCAGAGCAAAAAATAAAACCGATTAAAGCAAATATAAAACCAATTAAAACCGCTCCGAATTTACCTAATGCTGGATAAAGCCAATTTACAACAAGTGAACCGCCTACAACTCCACCACTTAAATAAAAGGCATTGCTTTGCAAAAGCAACATACTCATCACGCAAAGCCCAATAATCAGCATTGTAAAGCCAAAACTACGTAAAATAATTCGAGTACAGGAAAGATTTTTAACTGCTTTTATTTTCAATAAATAGACAGGTACAAAAAAAGCCGTAAAAGGAATTACGTGGGCAACATAACCTAAGAAAACAAAAGAAAGATCGATAATCCACGCACCAAATGCGCCGACTTTATTAATTGTTTCACCATGCGCACCAGCCGTTGCCCAAGAATTATCAAGCGGAGTATAACTTGACCAAGCAACAATTAAATAAAGCCCGAAAAGTGCGGTCAATCCAAGCAAAAGTTCAGCTAAATACTGTCTGGGCGTAAATCGTTCTGTTATTTGTTTAATCATATTATTTCAATACAAGGAAATTAGTTTGTTTTACTTCTTCCATCACAACATAAGTGCGAGTGTCATTTACGCCAGGTAAGCGCAATAATGTCGTTCCCAGCAATTTTCGGTATTCAGCCATGTCGGCAACACGAGTTTTTAATAAATAGTCAAAATCGCCCGATACCAAATGGCATTCTTGAATTTCTTCCAACTCTTGAATCGCAGCATTAAATTCCTCAAATACGTCAGGTTTTCCTCGAACTAACGTAATTTCCACGATCACAAGCAAAGGCGCTTCCAATAATTCAGGATTCAACAATGCACGATATCCCATAATTACGCCTTGTTTTTCTAAACGTTTAACACGTTCTAAACAAGGCGTGGGTGAAAGCCCTACTTTTTTCGACAAATCAATATTAGAAATTTTACCGTTGCGTTGTAATTCATTAAGAATTTTTATATCAATCGCATCCAGTGCTTTATTCAGTTTTTTTTCCATTTTCTTATTTTTCTTTGAATAAAAAGTATGTTTATTTTAACAAATTTTGCTAACGTTTTCAGTACAACGGCCATAGATAATTCATTTCCATTAAGTCTATTAATTATCTCTAATGGAAGTATTTAGAAATTATCCAATACAGCTAGCGCATCGGAAAGTTTCTTCACCGTAAAAACTTGCATATTTTCGACCGCACTTTTCGGTTTGTTGCCAAAAGGAACAATAGCACGTTTAAAGCCATGCTTTGCCGCTTCACTAATACGTTCTTGTCCACTTGGCACAGGACGAATTTCTCCAGCTAATCCCACCTCACCAAAAATCACTAAATCTTGTGGCAAAGGACGATTACGGAAACTAGAAATTAATGCAAGCAACAAAGCCAAATCCGCACTTGTTTCACTCACTTTTACACCACCCACAACATTGACAAAGACATCTTGGTCAGCCATTTGTAAGCCCCCATGTCGATGTAACACCGCCAATAATAGTGCTAAGCGATTTTGCTCTAATCCCACCGCAACACGACGAGGATTCGCTAACATTGAATGATCCACTAGAGCCTGAATTTCAACTAAAAGAGGGCGTGTTCCTTCCCAAAGTACCATAACAGAGCTGCCCGATGTAATCTCATCCCCGCGACTTAAAAAGATTGCCGATGGATTTTTTACTTCTCGCAAGCCTTGCTCGGTCATACCAAATACACCTAATTCATTCACCGCACCAAAACGGTTTTTATGACTACGTAAAGTACGATAGCGAGAATCGGCTTCGCCTTCTAATAGTAATGAACAGTCAATCGCATGCTCTAACACTTTCGGCCCTGCAAGGGTTCCGTCTTTCGTTACATGCCCCACCATAATAATGGCAACTTGGCGGGTTTTCGCATAACGAGTGAGGAAAGAAGCACATTCTCGCACTTGAGCTACACTTCCTGGCGATGATTGAATATCTGCCAAATGCATTACTTGGATCGAATCCACAACTATAATTTGCGGTTTTAACTGATCCGCCAAATTACAAATCTGTTCCACAGAGGTTTCTGACAACATTTTTAATTGATCGTTTGGCAATCCTAATCGACTTGCACGCATCGCAACCTGTTGTAGTGATTCCTCTCCCGTCACATAAAGTGCGGTCATGTTTTTCGCTAAACCACACATGACTTGTAATAACAATGTACTTTTCCCTGCACCAGGATGCCCACCAATTAAAATCGCACTGCCTGGTACAATCCCACCACCCAGTACGCGATCTAATTCATTAAAACCACTGGAAAAACGTGGTGTTTCTTGCAAACTAATTTCAGAGAGCGTTCGAATTTTTGCCTGAGTTTCACCTGCGTAGCCGCTAAAACGATCATTTTTTGATTTTGCCGTGGAAATTAACCGCACTTCGGTAATTGTATTCCACGCTTTACAAGCCGAGCATTGCCCTTGCCAACGAGAAAACTCCGCACCACAATCGTTACATACATAAGCTGTTTTCGGGGCTTTAGCCATTTTTTATCCTTCTCATCCTTTAACCGAGTATTCGTATACCTAGGACTAAATATCGTTATATTGTTCAGAGCAAGCTTACATAATGCCTAGAAACATAGCTTACCCATTTGCACGGTTGATTCGCATTATGCCGAGAATCTCATTAATTTGATCATTCGCTCAAAATAAACTCGACTTTTCAAAAGTGCGGTCAATTTTTCAATAGTTTTTTCATTTTCTTTCGTTTCACTATGAAAACGAATCAAATCACGGATTTCAGCAAAAATTTTCTGATTGCTTTCTAACAAAGCTGGTAAGAGCGTTTCTTTTTGTTTTTCTGTTGCCACCGCTTCTAGGATTTTTCCATTTTCATCATAATAATGATAAAGATTAAAAAATGCCCCAACTCGCTCCACTGTTTTCATAAAATCTTGGCTAAAAAGTGCGGGAGAAAAGGATAAAGTTTCTTCCAAAAGTTTCTGTTCCATTTTCAACACGGAATTAAATTTTGCACAAAAATCTACCGCACTTTCTTCTCGTTCTTCTTTTAAGAAATCACGCCATTTATTTAACCAATCTGTTAAAAATTGTTTTGAACCCAGCAAATAACCACGCTTTGCTTTACTTGCGCTACTAAAATAAATATCTCTTTCGAAAGGCAAAGTTTCCACAAAATCAAAAAGATCCTGCACATTGCCAGATTTCAATTCAAACTCAATTTCACAAATCGATTGCTCAGATTCGCCTGCAATAATTTTGCCTTGATCAAAAGCCACTTCAATTTTGGATTGTTGAAATTCAACTAACCAAAAAGTGCGGTTAAAATCTGTGGAGAAAATAGGTTGTAGTGTAGAACTAGGTAATTGTTCAAAAGGATAAAGCTCTCTTAATTGGGCATTAGTTGGCGTTTCTTTTTCGGTTAATGATAAATTATATTCTGGGCGACTATGCAATCCACCAACAACTTCGCCGTTGGTTTTAAGCGTTAATGTAAGTTCTTGATCTTCTTGACGAATTCGTAATCCCATCTTTTGTTTAGCAAGGAAATGATCAGGATAATCATAATAAGTATTACTCAAAAATAAATCTCGATGATCTAAAATCGTAAATTTTGCAAGATATTGTGGCAATTCAATACTGATTTGTGGCGAGATCGCCAATTTTAATTCAATTTCTTGTAGCATAATATTCCTTACTCAAATTAACTGTTTGAATATACAATACAATAAAAATAAATCAAGATTTTTGTGGTGTTTTACTTTACATATTAAACAGCTATAAATGAATTTATATTTATTGTGCAGTATTTTTCTATAATTAAAATATAGGAAATTATAAATGAAAGGTTATTCAAATAATTATGTGACAAATTTTCATTATATGAAATTGAATAAATTGGAAATCAAATATTTAGATTTATAACTGAAAGGTTTCATTTAAGCGGAGAATATGATTCGAACTGTTCTCAAATCTATATTGAAAAGATTTGGATAATATATGGAAAATACTAACCAAGAAAAAATTAGGTGAAAAAGTCATCTTTTTCACCTATCTAACATTTTGTGAGTTTTTCTATACAAAATTTATCCCTCTTTCGGATAAAGCACTTCAGCATTAATCCAATTCACCCAAGTGTTTTCCAATAATGGAATTAAGGGGGTGCTATCTTCAACTACGGTATTCAAGGCAGATAATACCTCTTCTAAAGACGAAGGTTGTTCTTGTATATAACTTAATAGCCAAAAGTCAAGTTCAGATAAGCGTTGTTGCAGAATATTAAAATCGCTATCCCGCCATATAACAGCTTGCATAGGTTTTTTATCAAATTGTTTAAAATCGCTTGATAAAAAATCGACTTCATAGCTTTTTAAATAAGCTGCATCAGATAACTGCATTACGCTATACTTATTCCACTCAAATTTTGCAGGTACTTTTGCTAAAGAAACTTCTGCAAGTAATTGAGTATTTTCAAAATCCATCAATGCCAGTATATTGGCATCAAAACTCTCTTTTTCTTGACAAAATAAGAGAAATTCTCCAGCAATATCTTGAAAATAAGGAGAATGTGATTTTCCTGTTAATACAAACATTTCTTTTATCTGAGACCAACTCTCAGCAGAAACGTGTTTAGGCGCTTCAACAAAACAACGGTCAATAAAACCAAAGATGTTATTTCGAACTAAACGAGCATAAACAGCAAGGCGATTCGGAGCATAACCATTTAGAGGTTGAGCATTAGCCAATCGAACTGCTGTGGCAAGTGCTTTTTGTGTTTCAATAAGCAAAGGTTTAGGCTGCATAGGATATTACCTCTTTTTGAGCATATTTTTGCTGTAGTTGTGCAATATGTTCAACTTCAGCATAAAGTTCTGCAAATGGAGGGAAATTGAAATCACGCTCTAATAATGTTGGCGGAATGGCAGGTAGTCGTTGATAGGCATATTCTAATAAATCCCACACAGTACCTTTTACTGCCTCACCGTGCGTATCAATTAATAACTCTGGTAAATAGCGATATGCCCCTTTTATTTTATTAAATGATTCTCCTTCTAAATCCTCCACAACTTGTGCTGCAGAATGTTCTTCGTCGTGTCCTGCAATATGAATGTAATTGACACGTTTCACATCTACTTGATCTAAAAAAACATAAGGATCAAGTAAACCGTGATTGACGCCATTTACATAAATATTATTCACATCTAAATGAATACCACAATCTGCTTCTTGTGCAATAGCATTTAAAAATTCTACTTCATTCATTGTGCTGGTGGGAGAGTGTAGATAATAAGAGGTGTTTTCTAATGAAATTTGTAATCCTAAAAAATCTTGCACATAGCGGATTCTCTGTGCTACGTGTTTTACAGCTTCTTCAGTAAATGGCATAGGTAATAAATCATATAAATGCCCTTCACATTCACAATAACTCAAATGTTCAGAAAAAAATGTCGAATTATATTGAGTCATTAATGCTTTAGTATTTTTTAATAACTCGCGATCAAGTGGTGCTTGCCCGCCTAATGAAAGTGATAGTCCGTGTACCGCAAGTGGATATCTTTCAGCGGCTTGATCAAATTTATAACGAGCAGCTCCTCCCATTTTTACCCAATTTTCTGGAGCAACTTCCATAAACTGAATCGCATTATTTGATGATAAATTCAAAAAATCATCCGCTAAATCTCGACGATACCCTAATCCTGCACCTTGTAACATAATTATTTACTCCTTTTAATACAACACTGGTGTAAATTTACACCAGTGCTATGTATGGCATCTAGATTAAAATACGATTATTTAGAACCGCATTTACCTTCACCACATTTACCTTCTGCAGCTTTTGGTTGGCTCGCACCGCATTTACCTTCACCACATTTACCTTCTGCAGCTTTTGTTTTCACACATTTATCACCCACACAAGGTGTTGCAGTTTTATCTGTACTGCTTGATTTTGACTCAGCGTGTGCAACAGTAGCTACTGTCATCGTTAATGCTCCTGCTAATGCGGCTAAAGTGGATAATTTTTTCATTTAAATCTCCTAGAGTTTGATCTTGAATATATAGTTAGAGGAATTTCAACCAGCTTTTAGTTGGATAAACCTTCTTAATAAGCGTGTCTAAAGAGAGTTTCCCTGCTCCCTGCGTAATTAAGATTAATAAAGTTACCACATAAATTAATGGTAATTTATAACCATTATCACAAACGTTATAACCTGAATCAGCATGAATACTATACCACGCAACAGAGATTAAAATCGTTAAACCTAATGCACTAAAACGAGTTAGTACTCCGAATATTAGCAAGAAAGGGAGAATTAATTCTGACCCCATTGCAATGTGCCAATTAATATCAGCAGGAATAAGATTAAACGGAAAAGGAAAACGATCTTGTATTTCAGTAAACCAATTTTGACCATTCCATTTTTCTAACCCTGCCTCTAAAAATTCCCACGCAAGAAAAAAGCGTAAAATCAATAAACTCACGCTGCTGCTGATACCTTGCATCTTACAATCCTTCATTTTTTACCTTTCAAATTTTCTCGCTTTTAAAGCGAAAAGTGTATTGGGTCACTTATCTTACCACACTAGGAAATATTACCCAGTTATTTAGTTAGTCGAAGATAAACCTTTTTTCTTACAAATTTTTTTGAAAAATTTTAAATATCAACAAAAATCGGGTAATATGCGCACGAATTTTTAACCCCTTATGGAGTAAATCACTTATGGCAATGAATAATATTCTCGGATTATTTGCCCATTCGCCTTTAAAACCATTGCAAAAGCATTCGGAAAAAGTCACTGAATGTAGCGATCTTTTAATTCCTTTTTTTGAAACCACCTTCTCAAAGGATTGGGAAAAAGCGGAAGAAAAACGCTTAGAAATCTCTCAGCGTGAACGTGAAGCGGATAGTTTGAAACGTGAGATTCGTTTGAAATTGCCACGTGGTTTATTCTTACCTATCGATCGTACTGATCTCTTAGAATTAGTCACGCAACAAGATAAGTTAGCAAATTTTGCTAAAGATATTGCAGGCCGTATGATTGGGCGTCAATTTGGTATTCCTGAAGAAATGCAGGAAGAATTCTTACGTTACGTAAAACGTAGTTTAGATGCTATTCATCAAGCTCATCGAGTAATCGAAGAAATGGATCAACTTTTAGAAACTGGTTTTAAAGGTCGTGAACTAAAATTAGTTAACGATATGATTCAAGAACTCGATGCAATTGAAGATGATACCGACCAAATGCAGATCAAATTGCGTAAAATGCTTTACACCATCGAAAGCCGTTATAACCCTATTGATGTGATGTTCTTATATAAAATTATTGAATGGGTTGGCGTACTAGCTGACCAAGCACAACGTGTTGGCTCACGCATTGAATTAATGCTGGCGCGTTCATAATCAACAAAACATAGGAAATTAACTATGGAAGTTATTAGTCAATATGGTTCATGGTTGGTGTGGATTACAGCAGCCTTCGGCTTTTTTATGGCTTTCGGTATTGGAGCCAATGATGTTTCAAACTCAATGGGTACATCTGTAGGATCTGGTACTATAACAGCCAAACAAGCAATTATTATCGCGTTAATTTTTGAATCTACTGGCGCATATCTAGCCGGTGGTGAAGTAACAGAAACAATTAAAAGTGGCGTAATCGATCCAATGCAATTTGTTGATACGCCCGATATTTTGGCACTGGGTATGCTTTCTGCTTTATTTGCATCTGGCGCTTGGTTATTTATCGCAACGAAAATGGGTTGGCCGGTTTCAGGTACTCACACTATCATCGGTGCAATTATTGGATTTGCATGTATTACGATTGGCCCTGGCGCAGTGGATTGGTCAAATATTGGTAGCATCGTTGGTAGCTGGTTCATCACGCCCGTCATTGCAGGGATTTTGGCTTATGCCATCTTTGCAAGTACGCAAAAACTTATTTTTGATACCGAACATCCACTGAAAAATGCACAAAAATATGGTCCTTACTACATGGGGATAACCGTATTTGTTCTATGTATCGTAACCATGACAAAAGGTTTAAAACATGTTGGTTTAAATCTTTCCAATAAAGAAACTTTAGTCATTTCACTTGTCATTAGCCTTGTAGGCATGCTGTTTTTCCATTTCTACTTTAAAAGCAAAACATTCACCCAATCTGCAAGCAAAGGTACTTTTGGTGCAGTGGAAAAAATCTTCAGCATTTTAATGTTATTAACAGCTTGTGCCATGGCTTTCGCTCATGGTTCGAATGATGTAGCCAATGCAATTGGCCCACTTTCAGCGGTTGTATCAATCGTAGAACAAGGCGGTAAAATTATTTCAGGCGGAGCCTTAACTTGGTGGATTTTACCATTAGGCGCATTAGGTATTGCTGTAGGCTTAATTACTATGGGACAAAAAGTAATGGCGACTGTTGGATCTGGGATCACCGATTTAACGCCAAGCCGTGGCTTTGCCGCTCAATTTGCCACTGCGATGACTGTTGTAGTTGCATCTGGTACAGGCTTGCCCATCTCAACAACACAAACACTTGTTGGAGCAATTTTGGGTATCGGTTTTGCTCGCGGTATCGCAGCACTCAATTTAACGGTTATCCGAAACATCATTAGTTCTTGGATAATCACTTTACCAGCCGGCGCATTCTTCTCAATTATTATCTTCTATTTACTGCGTGCGGTGTTTAATTAATTTATTGCAACAAAAAGTGCGGTTTATTTAGCCGCACTTTTGTTGTTTTTATTTTTAAGGAGAAAGCATGAAAAAAATCTACAATACACTTTTATCTTGCGCTTTACTTGGTACAGGTATTGCAACTGCTCATGCAGAAACGCAATATGTTACTGAAAATCTCAGTACGTTCTTACGCCGTGGCGCCGGTGAACAATTTAAAATTGCAGGTTCAATTCAAGCGGGTGAAGCGGTGAATGTATTAGATCGCCAAGGTAAATACACACTCATTCGCGACAATAAAAATCGTGAAGCTTGGATTTTAAATTCAGACTTAAGCAACACGCCAAGTAGTAAAGAAGAAAATCCAAAATTAAAAGCTCAAGTTCAAGAATTAACCTTAAAACTTAGTCGTTTAGATGGTGATTGGCAACAACGTACCGTAGAAATGCAACGTCGAACCAAACAAGCTGAGCAACAAAGTGCGGATCTTTTAGAACAAAATTCACAATTGAAACGTGAACTTGAAATGACCAAAAATAAAAATCGTGATTTAGAAGCGATGCTTGATGCAGGTAAACGAGAAATTGCGATCCAATGGTTTATTTATGGCGGTTCAGTGTTGGGCGTAGGCTTACTCTTCGGTTTACTCATTCCTTATGTATTACCAAAACGTCGCCGTCGTGATGGTTGGGCATAATCACGAATGAAAGTTTATTTGGTTGGTGGGGCTGTTCGCGATCAATTATTGGGTTTACCAGTAAAAGATCGTGATTGGATTGTGGTAGGCGCAACTCCCGCTACGCTACTCTCTCTCGGTTATCAACAAGTAGGCAAAGATTTTCCAGTTTTTCTCAATCCTAAAACAAAAGAAGAATATGCGCTCGCCCGAACAGAACGTAAATCTAGCGCAGGTTACACTGGCTTTATTTGTGATTTCTCCCCAACAATTACATTAGAACAAGATTTAATTCGACGAGATCTCACTATTAACGCCATGGCTCAAAGTGAAGACGGTGAAATTATCGATCCTTATGGCGGAAAACAAGATTTAGAAAATCGAATTTTACGCCATATTTCTCCTGCTTTTTCAGAAGACCCTTTACGTGTATTGCGTGTGGCACGCTTTGTAGCCCGTTATCATTCACTCGGTTTTAAAATCGCATCGGAAACGCTATCCCTAATGGCAGAACTTGCCCAATCGGGAGAATTACAACATCTCACCGCCGAGCGAGTTTGGCTAGAAACAGAAAAAGCCTTAAACGAAAAAAATCCTGAAATTTATTTTGAAACCTTACATAAAACAGGCGCATTAAAAGTTTTATTTTCTGAAATCGATGCCCTTTATGGTGTGCCCAATCCTGTAAAACATCATCCAGAAGTGGATAGTTTTATTCATACCATGTTGGTATTAAAACAAGCGGTTAATTTGACTGAAAATAATCCTATCCTAAACAAAAGTGCGGTCCATTTTGCAGCAATTTGTCATGATCTTGGCAAGGCTCTTACACCTCAAAATATTCTTCCTCATCATTATGGGCATGAACAAGCTGGCATAAAACCGACTAGATCATTATGCAAACGCTTGAAGGTTCCAAGTTATTTTCAAGAACTTGCAGAACTGACTTGTGAATTTCACACGCATATTCATAAAGCCTTTGAGCTTCGAGCTGAAACCGTCATAACGCTGTTTAATCGTTTTGATGTGTGGAGAAAACTACAACGCTTTCAAGAATTTCTACAAGTATGTCTAGCTGATACTCGAGGTAGAACAGGTTTTGAAAATAAAGACTATCCACAAATAGATTACATTAATCAATTATTACAAGCGGCAAATGAAGTAGATGTACAGCAAGTTATTGCAGATGGATTTGAGAAACAAGAAATCAGAAATGAATTGACGAAACGAAGAATCTTAGCGGTTAAACAAACAAAAGCAAATTATCCCAAAAATTAACAAATAAAAGTAACTTTACTCAGTTCAACTAAATCCTTAAAATACGCAAGCTTATTAACTTGATGAATAATATGAAAACGTTTAAATTTCTCACCGCACTTTTTGTAACCAACATACTTACAGCCTGTACGATAGATGCTGAACGTCCAGTTAACGTACAATACATTGATAAAACTGACGCCGCATGGCAACAACATTTACAAAAGATTCAAAAAATTCAATCCTATCAAACCAAAGGACAAATTGGTTATATCAGTCCAACAGAACGTTTTTCTAGTCGCTTTGAATGGCAATACCAAAATCCAAAATCTTATACGCTAAAACTCTATTCTTTAATCAGTAAATCTACCCTTTGGATTCAAATGCATCAAAGTGGGATGACAATTTCCGATAACAACGGCAATCAACAATCTGCAGCCGATGCCAAACTATTATTACAAGAGATCATTGGAATGGATGTGCCATTAGAACATTTAGCTTATTGGTTGAAAGGCCAACCGGCAATAAATGCGGATTATCAAGTGGGTACCAACCATTTACTTGGCGCATTTACTTATCATGTGGATGGTTCTCAATGGACAGCAGATTATCTAACTTATCACTCAAATAATTCGATGCCTGAAAATATTTTGCTAAAAAATGACAGCACGAAACAAACTCTAAAAATTCGCGTGGATGAGTGGATTTACTAATGAATACATTAATGAAATCACATCAATTTTCTACCGCACTTTGTCAAAATACAACACAATCAAATGGGAAGCCATTGCGTTTCCCTAGCCCAGCCAAACTGAATTTATTTCTTTATATCAACGGAAAATTGCCGAACGGCTATCATGAATTACAAACACTTTTCCAATTTTTAGATTTCGGCGATTGGTTAGAAATGAGTATCCGTGAAGAAGATAATCAAATTGTTTTAACGCCAGAAATTCCAAATCTAAAAACAGAAGATAATCTAATTTATCGAGCTGCAAAACTTTTACAAGAAAAAGCCAATATTCAATTGGGTGCAAATATTCATTTAGATAAAATTCTTCCTATGGGAGGCGGTGTTGGTGGTGGTTCATCCAATGCAGCAACCGCATTAGTCGCGTTAAATTATTTATGGCAAGCTAATTTATCCATTGATGAACTAGCAAAATTAGGATTAGCATTAGGCGCAGATGTGCCAATATTTGTACATGGGCACGCAGCTTTTGCTGAAGGTGTCGGGGAAAAAATCACTTATTGTGAACCTGCCGAAAAATGGTTTGTTGTATTAAAACCCGATGATTCAATATCGACGGCTGTGATATTTCAAGATCCAAATTTACCACGTAATACACCGAAAAAATCCCTTGAACAACTTTTGAGCGAATCTTATGTAAACGATTGCGAAAAAGTTGTGATAAATCATTATTCAAACGTTGAAAAAGCGCTAAACTGGTTGCTACAATATGCGCCGGCAAGATTAACAGGAACGGGAGCATGTGTTTTTGCTGAATTTGATCATGGAGCAGAGGCACAAGCGGTATTTAGACAAAAACCAGAAGAATTTTCTGGTTTCGTCGCTAAAGGACTCAATGTTTCTCCCTTGCACGCAATGTTGAAGCAGCTATCATCAACTTATACTCATCGACAATCTAAACCTGAGGTTTTATAAAATGCCTGACATTAAACTCTTCGCGGGTAATGCAACACCTGAACTTGCAAAACGTATTTCTGAACGTTTATATATTTCTCTAGGCGATGCTACGGTCGCACGTTTCAGCGATGGTGAAATCCAAGTTCAAATCAATGAAAATGTGCGTGGTGCGGATGTATTTATCATCCAATCAACTTGTGCGCCAACCAATGATAACTTGATGGAATTGATTGTAATGGTAGATGCATTACGTCGAGCATCTGCTGGTCGTATTACTGCCGTGATTCCTTATTTCGGCTATGCTCGCCAAGATCGTCGTGTTCGTTCGGCTCGTGTACCAATTACCGCTAAAGTTGTGGCAGATTTACTTTCAACTGTTGGTATTGACCGTGTCTTAACCTGCGACCTACACGCAGAACAAATCCAAGGTTTCTTTGATATTCCAGTAGACAACGTATTTGGTTCTCCAGTTTTAATTCACGATATTTTGAAAAAATCTGATCTTGAAAATCCAATTGTTGTTTCTCCAGATATTGGTGGTGTTGTACGTGCTCGTGCTGTCGCTAAATTATTAAACGATACCGATATGGCTATCATTGACAAACGTCGTCCACGCGCAAACGTAGCGCAAGTGATGCATATTATCGGTGATGTAGCAGGTCGCGATTGTATTTTAGTAGATGATATGATTGATACTGGCGGTACACTTTGCAAAGCGGCTGAAGCATTAAAAGAACGCGGTGCAAAACGTGTATTTGCTTACGCCACTCACGCAGTTTTCTCTGGTACAGCAGCCAAAAACTTGGCCAGCGATGCTATTGATGAGATTGTTGTGACTGACACCATTCCACTATCAGAAGAAATGAAAGCTATCGGCAAAGTTCGCGTGCTTACCCTTTCTTCCATGCTAGCAGAAGCCATTCGTCGTATTAGCAACGAAGAGTCTATTTCTGCGATGTTTAACTAAATTAAAATTTCAATAAAAAATACCGCACTTTGAATGTCCTCTAAGTGCGGTATTTTTTATTTACTCTATTTAGCTGTATCTACTTTATTCAACGGTTACACGCGCAAATTTTCGTTTACCCACTTGGTAAACATTTGTACCTTTCGGTGCATTGTCTTTTACGTTATCGACTTTTTCACCATTGATTTTTACACCGCCTTGTTGAGCAGAGCGAATTGCTTCTGAAGTCGAAGGAACAAGACCTGCTTCTTTTAATAAGGTGGCTAAACCCATTTCGCCAGAGAACGTAAATTCAGGCATTTCATCAGGCATTGCGCCTTTTTGGAAACGATTAATGAATTCTTGTTCTGCTGCATTTGCCGCATCTTCATTGTGGAAACGTGCAATTAATTCTTTTGCCAGTAAGATTTTTACATCACGAGGATTTTTGCCGTTTTCTACTTCCGATTTTAATTGTGCAATTTCACTTAATGGACGGAATGAAAGAAGGTTATACCAATCCCACATGAGTTCATCTGAAATAGACATAACTTTACCGAACATATCGTTTGGTGCTTCTGTTACACCGATATAGTTGCCAAGTGATTTGGACATTTTTTTCTCGCCGTCTAAACCAACGAGTAATGGAAGTGTAATCGCAACCTGTGGTTTTTTGCCTGCTGATTTTTGTAATTCACGACCAACAAGCAAGTTGAATTTTTGGTCTGTACCGCCTAGTTCTACATCTGCATCTAATGCAACAGAATCGTAGCCTTGCAGTAATGGATAAATAAATTCGTGGATTGCAATAGGTTGGTTATTTCCAAAGCGTTTTTTGAAGTCGTCACGTTCAAGCATACGCGCAACGGTGTAGTTGCTTGCAAGACGAATCATACCTTCTGTACCAAGTTTGCTTAACCATTCAGAGTTGAAGACGATTTTGGTTTTTTGTGGATCGAGAATTTTATAAATTTGCTCTTTATAGGTTTCCGCATTGCGCAATACATCTTCACGGCTGAGTGGAGGACGCGTTGCATTTTTACCTGATGGATCGCCTACCATTCCAGTGAAATCACCAATTAAGAAATAGACTTCATGACCGAGTTGTTGAAATTGACGCAGTTTGTTTAATACAACGGTATGCCCTAAATGAATATCTGGTGCGGTTGGATCGGCGCCTAATTTTACTTTTAATGGGCGATTTTCTTTCAGTTTTTCGATTAAATCCGCTTCTGAAAGGATTTCATCAGTACCGCGCTTTAGTTCCGCGAGAACGGTATTAATGTCAGTCATTATTATTTCCTAATTATGTTTTTTAAAAGGTTTTATTATAGGGATTCTTGGCGATTTGTGAATAAAAAAAACGCCTATTTGTGGGGAAATAGGCGGGAATGTTGGAGTGATTATCTAATATTGTTGTTGGAATGGTTAGATGATAATTGTTATCAATAACCTTGTCAATAACTAAATAAAAATAATTCTCAAAAAATATTATTTTATATAAGGAACCGATTCTGTTAAGGAAAGTGCGGTAGGAATTCCATCAGAAATTTCAAATTTACCCGCATAAGCATAGGCTTCAACACCTTGTTCCATTGCTTCTTTTAATAAGCGATCATATTCGGGGTCGATATATTCTGCGATTTTAAAACGATCAAAACCATTATGTAACCCAGCAAATATTACCACTGCGCGATGACCTTGTTTTTTCATTGTCAACAATTCTCGGACATGTTTTTGCCCACGCGTAGTCACTGCATCGGGGAACATGCCTAAATTTCCTTTTACAAGCGTGATTGATTTCACTTCTACATAACAATCAGGCAAACCCTCGCCTTTTAGTAAGAAATCAATTCGGCTATTTTCTTCGCCGTATTTCACTTCTGGATAAATTTCGTTATACATTGCTAGTTCTTTGATTTGCTTATTTTGCAGTGCTTCAAAGACAAGCTGATTAGAACGATGCGTATTGATACAACAAAGTTGCCCGTTTTCAAGTTGAGTGAGCTCCCAAGAATGGGGATATTTTCGGGTTTGGCTATCGGAATGTGAATACCAAATTGTGTCGCCTTTTTCACCGCAGCCCGTCATCGCGCCTGTATTGGCGCAATGAATTGTCATAACATCACCAGTTGGCAGTTCAATATCCGCAAGAAAGCGTTTGTAACGACGAATTAATGTCGCCGATTGTAAAGCTGGAAGTTGCATAAAGTTCCTTATTTGAGTTTTTCTAAACGTTGTAAAATGGCGTTATCGCTCATGGCTTGCATTTTTTTCATTCTCAAAGAAAGTAAGATCGCCGCAAAAGTGAGTGAGACCACAAAGGCAATCCAGAAGCCTTTCGCATCAATGTGTGGCACAAGCCAATCTGTACGACCTAGCGTATAACCCAGTGGTACACCAATTACCCAATAAGAGAAAAGGGTAATGTATAAAATAACTTTAGTATCTTTATAGCCCCGTAAAATGCCGCCAACCACCATTTGAACGGTATCTGAAAATTGATAAAGTGCGGCAAATAATAATAAATTTGCCGCCATGGCGATGACAATTTCATCAGTTACGAAAATAGAGGCAATTTCATAACGGAAGAAAATCGTAATTAATGAGGTAATGATTGTCACCGTTAGCCCTAATAATAATGCGGCATAGCTCATTTTTTTTGCATTTTGTGGAGAACCTGCCCCCAATGCTTGTCCGACTAAAATCGTTGTTGCCATACCAATTGACAGGGGGAACATGAAAATGAAAGAGCTGGTATTCAATGTAATTTGATGGCTCGCCACAATGGTTGAGCCTAGCGGAGAAAGCATTAACGAAGTGAGGGCAAATAACGCCACTTCACAACAAAGTGCAATGGCGATGGGTAAGCCTAAACGCAGTAGTTTTTTAAGTGTTTTGGGATTCGGCATTTCAATTAATTGGCTAAATACTTTTAGTGAGCGTTCTTGAACATTCGTGTAAGAATAGAACATCATCATTAAGCACATTGCCCAGTTCACAATGGCTGTTGCAATACCACAGCCCACCGCACCAAAAGCAGGCATACCAAATTTTCCATAAATAAAAATATAATTAAGCGGAATATTCAGCAGTAAACCTAAAAAGGTAATGACCATTGCTGGTTTGGTTTTGGCAATACCATCATTTAAGCAACGAAAATTAATCAGCATCAAATAAGCAGGCAATCCCCACAACATCGCATGTAAATAATCACGTGCTAAATCTGACATTTTGCTTTCCATTTGCATGTATTCCAGCGGAATCTCACAGAAATAAATCAGCAAACCTAAAGGAATACTCACGCCTAACACAAGCCAAATGCCTTGGCGAACTTGATGGGCAATGCGATGGCGTTGACCTGAACCGTTTAAATAAGAAATGGTCGGAGGCAGCGCCAATAATAAGCCTTGACCGAAAAGCACCAATGGCATCCAAATAGATGCGCCGACCGAAATCGCTGCCATATCAGTGGAACTCACTCGACCAGCCATAATGGTATCCGCTAATCCCATTGAGTTTTGTGCGATTTGCGCTAACAAAATGGGTAAAGAGATTTTAATTAATTTTTTAATATCAGCGCAATATTGGGATAAAAGACGAAAATTCATAAATTTGATATACTAAGAAAAATTTTTAGAAAAGGAGAAAATATGTTTACCGGAATTGTACAAGGCACTGCGCCTATTCATTCAATAACAGAAAAGGCTAATTTTAGAACACAAGTGGTAAAATTACCACCTGAAATGCGTAAAGACCTAGAAATTGGTGCATCGGTGGCAAATAACGGTGTATGTTTAACCGTGACTGAAGTCAATGGCGATCTCGTTAGCTTTGATCTCATGCAAGAAACCTTAAGAATTACGAATCTTGGCTTGTTGAAAGTGGGCGACAATGTGAATATTGAACGAGCCATGCAAATGGGAACCGAAATTGGCGGGCATTTGTTATCTGGCCATGTGTATTGCACCGCAAAAATTTCAAACATTATCGCCAGTGAAAATAACCGACAAATTTGGTTTGAGCTGCCAAGCACAGATGTAATGAAATATATTTTAACGAAAGGATTTGCTGCGGTAGATGGTATTAGCCTCACTATTGGTGAAGTAAAAGGTTCACAATTTTGTGTGAATTTAATTCCTGAAACTTTGCAACGAACCTTAATGGGGCAACGTAAAGTGGGCGATATTGTGAATATTGAAATAGATCCACAAACACAAGCCATTGTGGATACTGTGGAAAATTATCTAAAAGCAAGAAATTTATAGTCTATTGAAATAAAAAGAGCGGTTAAAAAACACAGAATTTTTTAACCGCTCTTTTGTTTGATGACTTCGTTTATTTTTTCGATTTTTTCCATTTCCAGAACAGGAATAGGGCAAGTAAAGCGATAAGCACATAAATCACCATTTGACCTTTTTCAATTTGAGCATGTAACCAGTCTAAATTTTTTGCGCCAAATTCGCCTAAATAAACCCAAATTGGCACAGAAATAATGGCAGCACAGAAATCAATTAAGACAAAGCGTGTGTAACTTACACGGCGAGTAATACCAGAGACCATATAAATTGGAGCACGCAAGCCGGGTAAAAAACGTGCGACAAATAACACACGGTTGCCATATTGACTAAATTTTTCACGCACCATTCTTAAACGTTGTAATGTCACGATTTTACGCATTGGGCGAAAACGTAAAATTTTTGTGCCATAAATACGACCAAGCCAATACATGGTCGAATCGCCAGCAAGTACACCAATCATACTGACTAGCAACATTAAATGTGAATTAACGCTTTCTGGATAAAGCCCCGCAATCACACCACCAGAAACTAACGTAATATCTTCAGGAATCGGCACACCAAATCCGCAAATAATTAAAACAAAAAGAACAGCCCAATAGCCGTAATCAGTAAAAAATCCAATCAGAAATTCCATAATCTTCCTACTTTATTTTTTAATGAATATCGTAAAAAATTGCTAAACATTCTAATCTTTTCAGGGTAAAAAACCTAGAAAAAGTTTGCTTTGAAAAGCAGGATACTCTATAATTCACCGTCTCAAAGTATAGCTTAATGCTTGTCTTTGAGAACAATATTTGGAAAATTGCTGGGTCGCCTGCAATTTTCTTTCTTTTAACATTAATTTAAAGAGAACATTAAAATGGCATTTAAATTTAACGCTGAAGTTCGTACAGCGCAAGGTAAGGGTGCGAGCCGCCGCCTGCGTCACAATGGTCAAATCCCTGCAATCGTTTATGGTGGCAGCGAAGAGCCAGTTTCAATCATCTTAAACCACGATGAATTAAACAACGCGCAAGCACATGAATCTTTCTATTCTGAAGTGATCACTTTAGTGATCGGTGGTAAAGAAGTTGCAGTTAAAGTACAAGCAATGCAACGTCACCCATTCAAACCAAAATTGGTTCACATTGACTTCAAACGCGCGTAATTCACAAGTTTGAACAAAGTAAAAAAGCTAAGATATCAGTCTTAGCTTTTTTGTTATGAGTATTTTAATTATTTCTCAATAAATACCTAAACTTTAATTTTTTATCAAATAACGTTTTAAGTTTTCAACAACAAATTCTAATTCTGCTTTTCCATAGTTTGGCTGAAATTCTAAAAAAATCACCCCGGCCTTTCGACAAGCCTCCCGTTTCACTGCATCACGCTTCGCTGCATTATCCTGATAATGTCCCTGCCCTTGATATTCAATTACTATTACGGCATAGCCGTTCTTATCTACAATCAAAAAATCTACTCGTTTACTATTTATCGCAAAATGTGCCTCTTTATCTATTGATTCTAAAAACTCTCCCATTGAAACCTGAGTAAATAAACGGAACTCTTGATAACCTTTAGATAACAACTTTTCTAAACGAAGAAAAAGTTGATATTCACTCTTATTCATCAAGGCTTTTCTTTTATACTTACTCAATATAACGACATCAAGATGATCATTTTTATTCACAATATTAATTTTGTTTTCTGTTGAAAGATAAAGACGACTCTTCTTTGCATTACGACGAGTTGATCTCGATTTAGATGAAAATAAGCCAATTAGAAATAAAATAACAAAAATGAAAATAATGATGTATTGTAAAGAAAATTCCATATTGCTCTCCTAAATGAACAGGAAAACAAGATAGCATTAATAGAATATTACTTTATATTACAAATAAACGTGTTTGAGATCTGGATCTCAAAAACAACCTTAGATAAGGCAAAAAACTAGCTTTTATTAGAACTATGAGAATTTAAAAAATATGGCTGGGGTACTAGGATTCGAACCTAGGGATGCCGAGATCAAAACCCGGTGCCTTACCGCTTGGCGATACCCCAACAGAGAAATCTTTGATTAGATATAAAGAAGATTTATTTGATAGTATGGCTGGGGTACTAGGATTCGAACCTAGGGATGCCGAGATCAAAACCCGGTGCCTTACCGCTTGGCGATACCCCAACTACTATTTGACTTACAAAGCGATAAATGGTGCGGGACGAGGGACTTGAACCCACACACCTCTCGGCGCCAGAACCTAAATCTGGTGCGTCTACCAATTTCGCCAGTCCCGCAAATTTGGTGGCTACAGCGAGATTCGAACTTGCGACCCCAACATTATGAGTGTTGTGCTCTAACCAACTGAGCTATGTAGCCATTACCTTAATTTGCCTAACCATATCGGCTTTGCGGGGCGTATTATGCTGATTTTGACGATACTCGTCAAATACTTTTTTTAAAATATTTGGATTTTCCCTTTCATTTGATTATTAATAAAACACATCAATTATTTTTTACGCATTTATAGTCTGAATTAGCAACGAGATTATTTAGTTTGATGCTTTAATTTTTCTTTCTTGCCATAATCAGATTTATGACAAAGATCATGTCTAAATATAGTTATGTTTAAAAAACAAACACTCTCTAAATTTTAAACAAAAATCTATTTGACAATAAAAAGCTAACTCGTTATTTGTATAGCTAATTACATAAAAAAACACACAACATCAATGGAGTATCTTATGTCCCACCTCTCAGTCGCCAAATTTGGCGGAACATCTGTAGCCAACCATGCAGCGATGACGGCTTGTGCAAAAATTGTCATCGCTGATCCCAATACGCGCGTAGTCGTGCTTTCTGCATCAGCTGGCGTAACGAATTTATTAGTCGCCTTAGCAAATGGTGTAGAAGCGACAGAACGTGAAAAATTAATTGGTGAAATCCGTCAAATTCAAGAGAATATTTTGAATGAGTTAAAAGACGACAGCCGTGTTCGTCCAATTATTGAAAAATATCTTGAAAATATTACCGCACTTTCTGAAGCAGCTAGTCTTGCAACCTCTCCCGCATTAACCGATGAACTTATCAGCCACGGTGAAATGATGTCAACTCAAATCTTTATTGAGATTTTACGTGAACAAAATGCCTCAGGTACTTGGGTTGATGTACGTACAATTGTTGCAACCAATAACCATTTTGGTAAAGCTGCACCAAATGATGAACAGACTCAATCAAACAGTGATAACATTTTAAAACCATTAATAGACCGCGGCGAATTAGTCATCACCCAAGGTTTTATCGGGCGTGAACCAAGCGGTAAAACAACCACATTAGGCCGTGGCGGTAGCGACTACTCTGCTGCTTTGTTAGCCGAAGTATTAAATGCAAAAGACGTTTTAATTTGGACTGATGTTGCAGGCATTTATACAACCGATCCACGCATTGTGCCAGCAGCACAACGAATCGATACCATGAGTTTTGCAGAAGCCGCTGAAATGGCAACCTTTGGGGCTAAAGTGCTACACCCAGCCACATTACTTCCTGCCGTACGCAGCAATATCCCCGTTTATGTGGGTTCAAGTAAAGCACCAGAAGCCGGCGGAACTTGGGTCACGCGCGATCCTCAACCTCGTCCAACTTTCCGTGCAATTGCATTACGCCGAGATCAAACTTTACTCACTCTTTCAAGCTTAAGTATGCTGCATGCGCAAGGTTTCTTAGCGAATGTATTTAACATTTTGGCTAAACACAAAATTTCAGTGGATACTATCACTACATCAGAAGTGAGCGTTGCATTGACATTAGATAAAACAGGCTCCGCATCTTCAGGAGCGGAATTACTTTCAACCGAATTATTAGATGAACTCCGTCAATATTGTGCAGTAAAAGTCGATACTGGCGTGTCATTAGTCGCATTAATCGGGAACGACTTACATATTGCTTCCGGTGTAGCAAAACGTATTTTTGATACGCTCCAATCTTACAACGTGCGCATGATTAGTTATGGCGCGAGTACCAACAATATTTGTATGCTCGTGCAAAGTGAACATGCTGATGAAGTCGTTCGTTCATTACACAAATCCTTATTTGAATAAAGTCTAAACCTAAAGTGCGGTGAAAAATCACCGCACTTTTGCTTTTATATCATTGAGATTAAAGCCGAAAAAGAGTAAAGTAAACGGCTGTTCATTTGACTAATTTAACCGAATAAAAGGCGGAAATTATGGGAAAAAGTGTTGTTATCTTAGGCGCTCAATGGGGCGATGAAGGTAAAGGGAAAATCGTCGATCTTCTAACGGATCGCGTAAAATACGTAGTTCGTTACCAAGGCGGTCACAACGCAGGTCACACACTTATCATCAATGGGGAAAAAACCGTATTACGTTTAATTCCATCTGGTATGTTGCATCCAAACGTAACTTGCTTAATTGGTAATGGCGTTGTGGTTTCACCTGAAGCATTAATGAAAGAAATGGGCGAACTTGAAAGCCGTGGTATTAAAGTTCGTGAACGTTTGTTAATTTCTGAAGCGTGCCCTTTAATCTTGCCTTATCATGTGGCTATGGATCACGCCCGTGAAGCCACACTCGGCAAAAAAGCTATCGGTACGACTGGTCGTGGTATTGGCCCTGCTTATGAAGATAAAGTGGCTCGTCGTGGTTTACGCGTAGGCGATTTATTTAATAAAGAAGCCTTTGCCGAAAAACTCAAAAATATCCTTGAATACTATAATTTCCAATTGGTGAACTACTACAAAGTTGAACCTGTCGATTATCAAAAAACCTTAGATGATGTGATGGCAATTGCCGATGTAATCACTGGTATGATGGCAGACATCACTACAATTCTTGATACTGCACGCAAAAATGGCGAGCACATTTTATTTGAAGGTGCACAAGGTACCATGTTAGATATCGACCACGGTACTTATCCGTATGTAACCAGCTCAAACACAACGGCTGGTGGTGTTGCAACAGGTTCTGGTTTTGGCCCGCGTAACTTAGACTATGTACTTGGTATCATCAAAGCTTACTGTACTCGTGTAGGTGGAGGTCCATTCACAACTGAATTATTTGATGATGTAGGTGCTGAAATTGCGCGTAAAGGTAACGAATTTGGCGCAGTAACAGGTCGTCCACGTCGTTGTGGTTGGTTCGATGCCGTCGCCATTCGTCGTGCAATCCAACTTAACTCTATTTCTGGCTTCTGCATGACCAAACTGGACGTATTAGATGGTTTTGATGAAGTAAAAATCTGTGTTGCATACAAAATGCCAAATGGTGAAATCGTTGAATATGCACCATTAGCAGCGAAAGATTGGGAAGGTGTAGAACCAATTTATGAAACATTACCGGGTTGGAAAGAAAATACTTTCCGCGTCACAGATGTAAATAAATTACCACAAAACTGCATTAACTATATTAAACGTATTGAAGAAGTAACTGGCGTACCAATTGATATTCTTTCAACTGGCCCTGATCGTGTAGAAACCATGATTTTACGTGATCCATTCGCTGCTTAGTTTCTTTTAAGTTTCTGACCGCACTTTTAAAGTGCGGTCTTTTTTTATCTATTTTTATATCAAACTAAAAGGGCTAAGTCCTATTTACAGAACTTAGCCCTTTAATTTATTCACTATAAAGTGCAGTTAGATTACCAGAAGTATCCTACTGCTGCACCACCTGTCACTTCACCTTGAGTGTTAGCACCCATTGAGAAACGAATACCGTATTTACCGTTATCAGAAATACGAGAGTAACCCACTGCTACTGCAGATTGGTTTTTGTGTTGACCCACACCTGCTGTTGCCACAGATTGACCCGGTTTATGCGGTTGTAACAAGTTTGCCATAGCTGCAGAAGTCGCCATACCCGCATTCATACGGTTGCCTAATTTATTAATTTGGCCTTGTAAGTTATTAATACGATTACCTACACCTTTCGCCACGCTATATAACTGGCTACCGTTGATTGCATCAGTAGAGGTTGATGAAATTTCACCCGCTGCTACGTTTTGGATACGACGCTCATCTCCTGCTGCACCAACTGAAACAACACCATTTGCTTTTGCACCTTGGAAACCACCGTAAGTCATATTACCTACCGTTGCTGTGGTTACTGTGCCTACAGAACCTGCCGTAGTACTTGTTCCTTTAGTGCCATCTTGTTTAATGTTATATAAACTTGCTGTACGGCTTCCATCTCCAGCTGTTGCTGTTGATTTATTACCTAAATATACGGAGTTTTCAACGGTGCCTTCTCTCGAAGTGGAGTTGCCTGCATTATTAACATCATTACCTAATACAAATGTATTTTTTGTCGTAATCACGTTATTGTTACCAAATGCATAGCTTCCTGTTGCATCAGCTTTAATTACGTTAGGGTCACCAAAGGCACCTGAGTTATTAGCCTCAACAATATTACCTGTACCGATTGCAATAGAGTCATTACCCAATGCTTTAGAGCTATTCCCCATTGCAACAGCGTTATCACCATGGGCAACAGCGCTTTTACCAATTGCTGTCGCAAATTTACCACTTGCGCTTGAGTCAAAGCTATTTGCAGTTTCCACTTTAGGACGATTTACACCATCATTAGAGTGGAAGAACTTAATACCTTGTTCATTCATATTATGAACAGCCTCAACGACTGAGTTAGTGATAATTTCTTTCTGACCTTGTACGTTATAAGTCTTCAAGATTGGGGTACCATTCTCATCAACAATCACATTGTTGTAAGTATTGCCTGCGGCATCAGTAATATTTTTCACATTTGGCACGTTTCCACGACTTAATGCATAAATTTGTGCACCATTTACCGCATCTGTACTTGTTGGAGAAATATCACCTGCTTTAACCCCAGTAATTTTTGTTGGATGACCGTCTTTATCACCAATATTGATGTTATCACCTGCAGCATTAATCTTCGGACCATTATCACCAAATTGAACGCTACTAAAGTTTACTTCATCTGCTGTTGCATAAGTCACTTTACCTTCATCGTCTTGTTTCACAGTCATATTTTTGCCTGCTGCAAGATCAACTTTCTTACCAGGATTGATAACTTCATCTTTACCAGAAAGCTTCTTACCACCATTTCCTGAAGTTGTTAAAGTAAAGCCTGAATTATTAATTGCATCCGCAACACTTTGTGCTGTTGCAACTGGATTACCCACTTTGTTAATGTTCGCTTGCGCTACATTAACTTTATCTTCAGCTGCTTTCTTCGCTTCAGGCGTTGCATTTGCAGGTAAATCAGCTAATGCTTTTTTCGCCTCATCCAATGCTTTTTTCATTTCAGCTGTCACTGGACCATTTACAGTACCGTTGATATTGTGAGTTAAATCTGCTGCATTAACATCAAATTTGACGTAAGTAGTTGTTACTTTCGTACCATCTTTGTCTTCAGCTGAATCTACCGCCATAGATACTGTAGTATTATCCCCGTTTACATATTTCACATTGTCATTAGGGTTAACTTTTTCATGTACCTTTTCTTCCTTACTAAACTCTTTAGTAGTAGAACCAATACCGATATTCCAGCCAGATTTTTGGATAGCAGTGGCTACGGAGTTACCTGTTACGTAAGCATCACCATCATTTGTTACTGTATCACCCGCCACAACTGGTACTTCAACTTTTTTCGGTTGACCAGTTACTGGATCTTTTTCATAGTGATAAACTTTACCGTCTTCACCACGTTCTCCATGTACTTCAGTACCATCTGCTTTTGTAATGATAACATTGTTCGTTACACGACCTTCTTTTAAGGATACTGTAATTTCACGAGTACCATTTTCTAATGTTTTACCTGTTACAGAAACACCGTTAGAACCTTTAAATTCTACTTTATTGGCATTACGCATTTGCTCAGTATAACCATTATCTGCGGCAGACACGATAAATCCAAGATTTTGTAAATCTCCTACTGTAGCTGCATTATTAGGATTAGAACCTTCAAAGTTCACAAGGCCTGCTTTTTCAGCATTAGCAGGTTTATCTGCTGGAGTTTGCTGAGTTGCACCTGGGTTTGGTTCTCCATTTGTTAATTCACTAGGTTTATACCAGTTCCCATCGGCACCTTTTTCAAGAGGTTCGCCTGCTGCATTCGTTGTAGTTAATGGGCTAACCACAGGTTGAGCACCTGCTTTTGGAGCCCCATTAGGAGCTACATCCGCTGCATTATACCATTTACCATCATTTGCTTGTTTCACATTGTTTGCTGGTTTGAAAGTATCTGCACCATTTGCAACATTAGTTAATTGTGTAGGTGTAGTTGTTTGTGCATCAGGTGCATTTGGATTTACCAAGGCAGTTTTCAATGGATCTACTGTTGGGTCAATTGCTTTGATCACAGTACCATCTGCTGTAATTGGGTTACCGTCTTTATCTGTACCTGCTGCTGGTGTTCCATCCTCTGCTAGTGGTTGACCTTTTTCATTCACTTTGTAGAATTTGTCACCCACTTTAGATACTGGTTTTCCATCTTCAGTTGTGTAAGATACTGGTAATCCTGTTACATTGTACGTTACTTTATTTGTAGAACCATCTTCAGATGTTGTTACCACCGCTGTCGTATTTGCACCGTTAATGAAGTTTACAGTATCGTATGGTTTTACGAAGTCTTTCGCTGTTCCATTTTCTTGTAAATTCCAACCTGCATTCAACACGTCACCTACAGTCGCTGCATTATTAGGATTGATGTATTTATCACCATCTTTATTTGTTGTGTTTGGTGCAGCAGCTTCTGCTTTTGGTGCTGTTGTATCTTTTTTAGCACCATCCAAGTTACCCGCTACATTTGCTAATGTGGCTGGTGTTGTTGTGCCATCAGGACTATTAACAGACGTAATTACCTCTGTTCCTGGAACTTCTTGGTCATCTGGACCTTTTCCATCTGGAGTTGTGTGGTATGTAATAGCACCGTTTTCATCTTTAATTGGATATACTTTTGTGCCATCTGCTTTTGTATATACAACTGGTGTTGTTGCATTATTAGCAGATACTTGGTCATCTACATTAACAGTAATTGTACGAACACCATTCTCATCTGTTTTACCAGATACGATAGCTGTTCCTGTGCCTACGAATTTCACTTCGTTCGCATTCTTCACGGCTTCAGAATATGGATTTCCTAAATCACCAGTTGTTTTATCAGAAGATACAATCCAACCCATGTTACGTAAATCACCTACTGTAGCGGCTGTATTGTCGGATACATCTGTATTGTCTAAATTACGTAATGCATTCTTAGCTGGCACTTTACCATTAACAGTTGGCTCAGCAAAGTTAGCTAAATTGCTTGTTACATTATTCAATGCAGTCGGGCTTGTTGTACCAGTTTTATCCGCTGCTGGCGTTGGGTTTACCAATGCTGTTTTCAATGGAGTTTTTGTAGGATCGATTGGCTCAATTACGGTGCCATCTGCTGTTACTAGTTTTCCTTCCGCATTTGTTCCTACCGCTGGTTTTCCATCAGCTGTTACAGGTTGGCCTTTTTCGTTTACTGTGTAGAACTTATCGCCTACTTTGGAAACTGGTTTTCCATCTTCAGTTGTGTAGGATACAGGTAATCCTGTTACGTTATACGTTACTTTACTTGTTGTACCATCTTCAGATGTAGTTACCACAGCTGTCGTATTTGCACCGTTAATAAAGTTTACAGTGTCATATGGTTTTACGAAGTCTTTCGCTGTTCCATTTTCTTGTAAGTTCCAACCTGCATTTAATACATCGCCTACTGTCGCTGCATTGTTAGGGTTGATGTACTTATCGCCATCTTTATTTGTTGTATTTGGTGCAGCAGCTTCAGTTTTTGGTGTAGTTGTATCTTTTTTAGCACCATCCAAGTTGCCTGCTACATTCGTAATTGCATTGCCACCATTATTTAACCCATCTTTTGTTAAAGATACTGGTTGTTTTGTAGTATCCACAGGAGTAATTGTTACACCGTCAGCATTAATCGCAGTTTTATCTCCTGCTGCATTTTTGAATTCAGCGCTTGTTAAGCCAGTTAATTCTGTTTTCAAGGAGTAAATAAAATCTTTACCCGCTTGTTTTACAGCAAGATTATCACCTGCTTTGAAAGTTACTGTTTCTCCAGCTTTAACTAATTCTTCTGTATTACCAGTAACTGTTCCAGTACCGTCATTGCCTGCAATCGCTTTCCAACCCATACCTTTTAAGGCTGTTACTAACTCTTCAGCTGTCACCAATTTACCATTTGACACATCTGCTGTTGGCACTCCATTAGCATCTGTTGTAACAGATCCTACTTTTGGAGTTAATGTAATTGTATCTCCTGCCGCTGCTACTTCTAGTAATTTTCCATCACTAGATTTTACAGTGAATGCAATGCCATTCTCTTTATCTAACGTTTGTGTATCTGTTTCAGTAGCAGCTTCTTCTCCATTTTTGCCTGCTAATTTAATGGTATTTTTAGCTAATTTATGAAACTGACTACCGTTGATAGCATCTTTAGAATCTGCAGAAATATCGCCATCTTTTACATTTGTAACTTTTACTGGTGCTGTACCATCAGATCCAGATACTTTAATATCTCCTGCATCAGACTTGCTGAGTTTAGGACCTTGATCTCCACCTACTTGTACGGTTTCAAATGTCACATTGTCTTTCGTAGCAAATGTAATTTTTCCATTAGCTTCATGTTTTACATCTAGGTTTTTGCCCGCTACTAATTCTACTGTGCTACCCGCTTTAATTTGCTCACCGTTTTCATCTACAGCGCTATCTGCATTTCTTGTACCATCAGTAGTAGCACTTGCTTTCAATGTGAAAGAAGCACTATTCACAGCTTTAACAACTGTATCTACAGTAGCAATTTTTCCTGCATCAGCAGTTGGTACTTCCACGGTACCTTTTTTATCGCCTGACTCAACAGGATTTACATCGCCTGTATTAATTGTAAGACCATTATCACCTGCAGTAATCGTTTTACCATCAGTTTTAACTTTTAAGCCAGCATCAGTTACTTCTAAAGACTGATCTGCTTTTTTCACTGTAACACCAGCTTCAGTTACCTCTAAAGACTTGTCTCCTGGTTTTACAGCAATTTTATTATCTGTAGTTTTTTCTAATCCATTACCAGTATTAACATTGTATTTGATCTTTGACACTTTATTGTCTGTTGTTTCTACTACAGCTGTTGTGCCATCACCATTGATAAAGTTTACAGTGTCATAGGCTTTTACGAAATCTTTAGCTTCGTTGTTATTTTGTAAATTCCAACCTGCATTCAACACATCGCCTACAGTCGCTGCGTTGTTTGGATTTACTTCATTAGCACCTTTACCCAATGTTGGCGCTGCCTGCTCTGTAGTTGGTGCAGTTGTATCTTTTTTAGCACCTACTAGATTACCTGCTACGTTTGTTAATGTAGCTGGTGTTGTTGTACCTTCAGGACCATTTACAGAAGTAATTACCTCTGTTCCTGGAACAACTGCATCATTTGGACCTTCTCCATTTGGCGTTGTATGATATGTAACAGATCCATCCTCAGCTTTCACTGGATATACTTTTGTACCATCTGCTTTCGTATATGCCACTGGAGATTCAGAAGAACCTGCTCCCGCTGTAGCTTTTTTATCTACTTCTACAGTAATTGTACGAACACCATTAGCATCAGTGCTACCAGAAACAATAGCTCCACCTTTACCTACGAATTTCACTTCGTTCGCATTTTTCACTGTTGCAGAATAAGCCGCATCAGTAGCTGTTCCATCTGCACCTGTTGTTTTATTGGAAGATACAACCCAACCCATATTGCGTAAATCACCTACAGTAGCTGCTGTACCATCAGTTACAGTATCATTCTTTAGATTGCGCAATTCAGCCTTACCTGGTTCTGTATGATTCGTAAGACCACTGGTTACATTTGTGATTGGTTTGTTATTCATATTAATGCCATCAGCATTTGTTACAATACCGCCAACATTAGTACTTGTTAAGCCAGTTAACTCTTTTGCCAATTTAAATTTAATAGTGTTTTCATTTTCATAGGTAACACCAATATTATTGTCAGATAACTTATCTTTATCTGCGCCACCTAATAGATTTAAACGACCATCATTCATAGCTCTAGCAACTATTTTTTTTGCTTTCGCATCAGTAATTTTATCAGTAGTTTTATCTCCAGTAATTGTGTCAGCACTAGAATTATCAGCAGCATACAAGAAAGTCGGATCTGATGTAATTTTATCTAATACACCATATAACTGAGAACCATTAATGGCATCTGTAGAATTTTCTGAAACATTACCAGCTGCTACATTTTTTAACTGACGTTCATAACCTTCTTTACCAAATGAAACAATATCACCTTCAAGGGTTTTATCTCCACCAGCCCATTTAAAGGTGAAATTATTCACTGTTGTAGAGGTTTCTTTTGTACCTTTTTTCTCAGTTGTTGCACCGCCACCGAGAGCTACCGCATTATCTCGTTCAACTGTAGCACCTGTACCAATGGCCACACCATTGACAACCTTCGCTTTTGCGCCCGTACCAAGGGCCAAAGAAATATCTCCTGATTCAGCTTTTACACCGATCGCCACAGCGGCTTCACCAGATCTAGTATCTGAATACTGGCCTCCATCATTAAGAAGGTTTTTACCAGTTAAGTTATTGTAAGCATTACCAAGAGTGCCTGTTACCTTATTCCCTTCAGAGTTTGTATAAGTAAGTTGTTTATCAACAGCTTTATCTACATCATCATTACCAATGGCAATAGAGGAATTCCCCTCTGCGATGGTATTCGCTCCAATAGCGATGGATTGGTCACCAAAAGCACGAGCTCCTTCATTGGCAGCACCTCCCCCACCAATCGCTGTAGATTGTCTCACAAATTGTCGAACACCTTTATCAACACCTGCTGTAGCATGGGTACCAATGATTACATTTCGTTCCCCTTCTTCAAGAGTTGCATCACCCACATGAACAGAGTGCGAACCAGCTTTATCAATTGCGCCACCAATAGTAATCCCCCAAGAGGATACTACGGAGCCTCCTGCTGCTATGGTACCATTATTAACCTGACCAATTAATACTTCTGCCTCTGCCGTATTAATGCTCAACAACACGGCAGCGGCTCCTACTGCTGCTTTTAATGAGTTTCTGCTTTGTTTTTTATGTGCTTTGGTTAGCTCTGATACCGCCACCCAAGATTGCGTTGCATGACTCCATACAATACGGAAAATTTTGTTCATAAAGATATCCTCTAAACTCTGTAAAAAAAAAGTTACGACTTCTTTTAATCAATAAGAAAAAGAAGCCAGGAAAAAAATTCGCGCCATTTTAACGTCACTTAAATAAAATTCAAGTAAAAATAAAGATCTTTACAATAATTTACATTTAACATCTCAGCAAACCACAACGCAAATGATTGCTCCATTTTTATACGCAAATTGTGCATTATTAAAGCAAAGCATGATGAAGTTTTATGAATTTTTAGATGATAAAAAGAACAAAAATAAAAAAGTGCGGATAGTATTGAGGTATTTTTAAAGATGAAAGATTCTACGCCGTGCAAATCCAATGGGGATCAAACATAAATAGAATAATCATCTACCAATATTAATAAATGCTTTGGCACAATAAAAAAATCTGCCCTTAATCAGTTAGCGCTTAAGCTAACTTTTCAGGGCAGATGATTAAAGTGCGGTATTTTTTATAAGGTTTTTAATTATTCTTCAATAGAACGTAATAATTCGTTGATACCAACTTTACCTAAAGTTTTTGCATCCACTTTTTTCACGATCACGGCGCAGTATAAGCTGTATTTTCCACATTTTGACGGAAGGCTACCAGATACTACTACAGAACCCGCTGGTACACGGCCGTAGTGAATTTCACCGGTTTCACGATCATAAATTTTGGTTGATTGACCAATGAATACGCCCATTGAAATAACACAACCATCTTCTACGATAACGCCTTCTACCACTTCTGAACGTGCACCGATAAAGCAGTTATCACCGATAATGGTTGGGTTAGCTTGTAATGGTTCTAATACGCCGCCGATGCCTACACCACCAGATAAGTGAACGTTTTTACCAATTTGCGCACATGAACCTACCGTTGCCCAAGTATCTACCATGGTGCCTTCGCCAACGTAAGCACCAATATTTACATAAGATGGCATTAATACGCAGTTTTTAGAAATGTATGCACCTTTACGCACCGTTGCAGAAGGCACAACGCGGAAACCTTCTTCAGCAAAACGTTCTTCAGTGTAATCCGCAAATTTTAATGCCACTTTATCGTAATATTTTGTTTCTGCACCATCAATGATTTGGTTGTCATTAATACGGAATGAAAGTAAAACCGCTTTTTTTAACCATTGATGTGTTACCCAATCGCCATCAATTTTTTCTGCAACACGGTATTTACCAGAATCTAATCCTTCGATCACTTCTTCAATTGCCGCACGCGTTTCTGCATCAACAGTTTTTGGTGTAATTTCTGCACGTTTCTCAAATGCAGCTTCAATAATTGCTTGTAAGTTTGACATTGTATTTCCTATGTTTTGTGTGAATAAGATGGAATCTGTTTTATCATATTTTCGCTTGCTGCGCAAAAACACCTAAAAAAATCACCGCACTTTGTCTTAAAACAAACTGCGGTGATCCTAAAACATAATTGATTAAAAAATTGAAAGCGCTAAACCACAAACGACTGACATACTCAATACAACTGCAATCATTGCATAACCAAAATCACTCATGTTTTTCTCCTCACTAAAAATGATGCCACATTGTAACAAGATTGTTTTAAGAAAATCATCCCTTTTACAAAAAAATCTCAATAAAAGTAACGAAATTTTTTACAAACCTTTATAATAGGCAAAATTTTTTGGAGATCGAAATATGGCAACAATTAAAGATGTCGCAAAAATGGCTGGCGTGTCCACCACAACCGTATCTCATGTTATTAATAAAACCCGCTTCGTTGCAAAAGATACGGAAGAAGCGGTGTTATCGGCAATTAAGCAACTTAATTACTCACCTAGTGCCGTGGCGCGCAGTTTAAAAGTTAATACCACAAAATCCATTGGGATGATTGTGACGACCAGTGAAGCACCGTATTTTGCGGAGATTATTCATTCCGTTGAAGAACATTGCTATCGACAAGGTTATTCATTGTTCTTGTGTAATACACAAAATGAACCTGAAAAAGTCAAAAACCATTTGGAAATGTTGACGAAAAAACGGGTTGATGGTTTGCTGGTGATGTGTTCTGAATATACGCAAGATTCATTGGATTTGCTTTCGTCATTTTCCAGTATTCCTATGGTTGTGATGGATTGGGGCCCAAATGCGAATACCGATGTAATTGATGATCATAGTTTTGATGGCGGTTATTTAGCAACCAAACACCTCATTGAGTGCGGTCATAAAAAAATCGGTATTATCTGCGGTGAACTCAATAAAACTACGGCAAAAACTCGTTATGAAGGCTTTTTAAAAGCAATGGCAGATGCGAATCTTGAAGTGCATGAACCTTGGATTTTCGAAGGTGCATTTGAGCCTGAAGATGGTTATGAATATATGAATCGTTTACTGGCTCAAGAAGAATTACCAACCGCCCTATTCTGTTGTAACGATGTGATGGCGTTAGGTGCAATTTCTGCATTGACAGAAAAAGGATTACGCGTACCAGATGATATGTCCATTATCGGCTATGATGATATTCATGCTTCACGTTTCTATGCGCCACCATTAACCACTATTCACCAATCGAAACTACGATTAGGCAGACAGGCAGTAAATATCTTATTGGAACGTATTAGCCAAAAAGATAAAGGCGTTCAGCAATATAGCCGTATTGACATTGGCCCTGAGCTCATTATTCGAAAATCTGTTAAATCAATTTTATAAAACTTATTAAAAATAAACCGCACTTTTTAAATAATCTATAAAAAGTGCGGTTCTTTTTTATCTATTTTTTAGCTTTTCTTGATTATCTTCAATGTTTCTATGAATAGCATTTGCCCTATCTTCCGTTTTTAGCTATATCTATCACCAACTTACGAATTTTATTTTTTACTTTTAGGAGTTCCTATGACACAAGAGTACCGCACTCTGCGTAATAACATTAGTATGTTAGGGCGTTTTCTCGGAGAAACAATTAACGATGCCCAAGGTGCCGATATTCTCGAATTAATCGAAAATATTCGTAAACTTTCTCGTAATTCTCGTGCGGGTGATGATAAAGCAAGACAAGAATTGCTCGATACGCTTGGTAGTATTTCTAATGAAAATATTATTCCTGTCGCACGTGCTTTCAGCCAATTTTTAAATCTCACGAACATTGCGGAACAATATCAAACAATTTCGCGTGAACATTCTCTTGCACAAAGTTCTTCTCAATCCTTAAGCGAACTTTTCAAACGCTTAAAAGAACAAAATGCCTCAGTGGAAGAGGTGCATAAAACCGTCGAAAAATTATTAATTGAGCTTGTTCTGACCGCACATCCAACAGAAACAACACGTCGCTCACTCATTCATAAGCATATTGAAATCAATAAATGTTTAAGCAAGCTAGAACATCATGATTTAACTGAAAAAGAACGCAATATTATTGAGCGTCTATTACTTCGCTTAATCGCTGAAGCATGGCATACCAACGAAATTCGTACTGTTCGCCCAACGCCATTTGATGAAGCCAAATGGGGCTTTGCGATGTTGGAAAACAGTTTGTGGCAAGCTGTGCCAGAATTTTTACGCCAACTCAACGAAACTGCCCGTGAATTTTTAGGTTACGATTTGCCGGTGGGATTAAAACCTGTGCGCATTTCCTCTTGGATGGGCGGCGACCGTGATGGAAACCCGTTTGTCACCGCACAAATCACCAAAAAAGTGCTTTATTTTGCCCGTTGGAAAGCGGCGGATTTATTCTTACAAGACATCAGCAAATTAGCCGATGAACTTTCAATGGTGAAATGTAGCGATGAATTTCGTGCTAAATACGGCGAGCATTTAGAACCCTATCGCTTTGTGGTGAAAAATTTACGCAATCAGCTTACGGCAACATTAGCTTATTTTGATGATCACCTATCAGATCGTGCACCGCGCGTATCCGAAAGCGAAATTATTTTGGAAGATAATCAACTTTGGGAACCGCTTTACGATTGTTATCAATCTTTAATTCAATGCGGTATGCGCATTATTGCAAATGGTTCATTGTTGAATATTTTGCACCGTATTAGTTGTTTTGGCGTGACACTTTCTCAAATGGATATTCGCCAAGAAAGCACACGTCATACTGATGCCATTGCTGAAATCACGCGCTATATTGGTTTAGGTGATTACTCTCAATGGACGGAAGACGATAAACAGGCATTCTTAATTCGTGAATTAAGCTCTCGCCGTCCATTAATTCCGCAAAACTGGACGCCATCGCCTGAAACCAAAGAAATTTTAGATACTTGCAAAGTCATTGCGCAACAAAAACAAGGCGTCATTGCTTGTTATGTTATTTCAATGGCGCGCAGTGCCTCTGATGTTTTAGCCGTTCATTTACTCTTAAAAGAAGCTGGCGTGCCATATCATATTCCTGTTGTGCCGCTATTTGAAACCTTAGACGATTTAGATGCAGCCGAAAAAGTGATGACTCAACTTTTCAATGTGGGTTGGTATCGTGGCGTTATCAATAATCGTCAAATGGTGATGATTGGCTATTCAGATTCGGCAAAAGATGCGGGAATGATGGCAGCCTCTTGGGCGCAATACCGTGCACAAGAAGCCTTAGTGAATTTAACTGAAAAACTTGGCATTGAACTCACTTTATTCCACGGACGTGGTGGTACGATTGGTCGTGGCGGTGCACCAGCACATGCGGCATTACTTTCTCAACCGCCTCGTTCCCTAAAAAATGGTTTACGTGTAACAGAACAAGGCGAAATGATTCGCTTCAAACTGGGTTTACCCGCTGTAGCGGTAGAAACCTTTGATCTCTACGCCAGCGCCATTTTAGAAGCAAATCTGTTACCGCCACCAGAACCAAAACCAGAATGGCGCACTATAATGGACGAGCTCTCCACTATTTCTTGTGATATTTATCGCGGAGTGGTGCGTGGCGATAAAGATTTCGTTCCTTATTTCCGCAGTGCGACGCCAGAGCAGGAACTCTCCAAATTGCCACTTGGCTCTCGCCCAGCAAAACGCAATCCAAATGGTGGCGTGGAAAGTTTACGCGCCATTCCTTGGATTTTTGCCTGGATGCAAAATCGCTTAATGCTGCCAGCTTGGTTGGGCGCGGGTGCCTCTATCCGTCAGATTATTGAACAAGGCAAAGGCGATATTATTCATGAAATGTGCGAAAACTGGCCGTTCTTTTCAACTCGAATTGGTATGTTGGAAATGGTATTTAGTAAATCAGATGCTTGGCTTTCCCAACAATATGATCAACGATTAGTGAAAAAAGAGCTTTGGTACTTAGGCGAAAATTTACGTAAGCAACTTGAAAATGATATTCAAACCGTCCTTTCACTTTCTCACCAAAGTGAATTGATGTCTGATTTACCTTGGATTGCAGATTCAATCGCATTGCGTAATATCTACACAGATCCACTCAATCTTCTGCAAGTAGAATTGCTTCACCGTTTCCGTGAAAATCCAGAGCAAGTCAATCCCGATGTGGAACAAGCATTGATGATTACCATCACAGGTATCGCAGCTGGGATGCGCAATACGGGCTAGAAGGATAAAAAAGTGCGGAAAATTTTCCGCACTTTTTTATTCAAATCGATCACTTAATAAAAATTGTAAAACTGCATCCATTCTCAAATGAGGAATGCTCTCCCCTTGTTCTAAAGGCTGAGGTTCAAAACTATCGAAATCAAAGTGCGGTTGTTTTTGCCAAAATTCTGTTCTTGGTAATTTACTTGGAACCGTTCCTGGATAAAGCGTAATCGGCTGTTTATCAATAGAACGAATCCCTTGAATCGCTTTAATTTCTTTTCCTTGCTGATTCACAATCACTTGCTTTGTGGTACGAACAGCTGCAATGGCAGTGTATTCCGTATCGATTCCTTCAAATTCCACATGGCGACCACCCTCTTGCACAATTTGGCGCATTAAACTCACTAAATTAGGAATTTGATCCCGAGTAATATGATCCGCCTTCGTTGCAACAAACATTAATCGATCAATTCGCGGAGAAAACAAACGATGAAGAAAATTTCTGCTGCCATAATGGAAATTATTAAATAACTGATTTAAGCCCATTTGCATATCTAAAAAGGCTTGCTGACTGTGATTTAAAGGCGTTAAACAATCCGCCAAAATAACTTGGCGATCAAAGGTAGAAAAATAATTTTCGTAAAAACCTTTCACAATTTTATTGCGATAATAATCATAACGTTTTGTCAGCACGGCAAAATAGCTATTCGATTTAGCAGTTTTTTTCAAGGTTTGCCAATGTTCTTCCGAAAGATGAATTAATGGAAAAAATTGTAATGCGGGCGCCCCCTCTAAATCACTTGGCAATACAAATCGCCCAGGCTGAATAAATTGCATGCCTTGCGACTTACATTGGTGCAAATAATCCGTATAACTTTTCGCTATCTTAGCTAAAACATCTTCATTTGCGACCGCACTTAAATCCAAATCCTGTAACATGGAAAGCCAATTCTGCGCCAATTCTTCACGAATGCCAGTTGTAACCTTGATTTGCTCTTGTGACCATTGTTGAAAATCTAGATTTAATAACGGCAAATCGAGCAGCCACTCACCAGGATAATCAAAAATATCCAGGTAAAGCGTGCCTCGTTCTTTCAAATGACGTAGCAAGCCTGATTGACGTTGAAAACGAATGGCTAAACGCGTTTCACTCACGCCACGAGTAGACTGAAACCATTGAGGCGGATTTTGTGACAAATCATTTAAATTACTTTCATAATCAAAACGTGGCACGCTGAGATCTTGTTGGGACACTCGTTTCACCGCCAAGATTGCACCATTTCTAGCCGCTTCAAACAAGGGCAAATGCTGTGATGAATTTTGATTAATGGAGAGAAGTTGATTGATTAAACTTGTAATAAACGCCGTTTTTCCACTCCGACTTAACCCTGTTACCGCCAAACGCAAAGTGCGGTCAAAACCACGATTAATGATTTGATTGATTTCGTTTTGAACCCTATTAAACATTCAATATCCTAGCCATTTTTACTAATATGCCTTACAATTTGGCACATAATTTATCATAATGCATTTGTTATGTTACGCAAAAATCTTACGTTTTTCTGTTTTCTATTTGGTATTGGCTTGAACTCCCAACTTCAAGCGGCTCCGCGCGTACCAGAACACCTAACAGAAAACGGACTAACTTATTGTACTAATGCCTCTGGATTTTCTTTTAATCCGCAAACTGCGGATGCAGGCACCAGTATGAATGTCGTCACAGAACAAATTTATAACAAACTTTTTGAAATAAAAAACCATAGCGCGAACGTTACACCCGTACTCGCACAATCCTATTCAATATCACCAGATAACAAAGAAATTTTGATTAATTTACGCCGTGGGGTGAAATTTCATCATACGCCTTGGTTTACCCCCACTCGTGATTTTAATGCGGAAGATGTAGTGTTTTCAATCAATCGTGTGTTAGGTCATGATACTTACTTGCCAACCTTAGCAGAAACCGCAATTACCTATAAAAATCCACAATATAAAGTGTTTCACGAGCAAGCAAGAAAAGTTCGCTTTCCTTATTTTGATAGCATTAAGCTTAATGAAAAAATTAAATCAGTAACCGCACTTTCACCTTATCAAGTGAAAATTGAATTGTTTGAGCCTGATTCCTCTATCTTATCGCATCTTGCCAGTCAATATGCCATTATTTTTTCACAAGAATATGCCTATCAATTAAGCGCTGACGATAATCTCACTCAATTAGATACTCACCCCGTGGGCACAGGGCCTTATCAAGTAAAGGATTATGTGTATAACCAATATGTTCGCTTAGTGCGTAATGAAAACTATTGGAAAAAAGAAGCAAAAATTGAAAATATTATCGTGGATTTATCTACTGATCGAAACGGGCGACTCGTTAAATTTTTCAATAATGAATGTCAAATAGCCTCTTATCCTGAAGTGAGCCAAATTGGCTTATTAAAGAGCGATGATAAGCACTACTATATGCAATCCACTGACGGAATGAATTTGGCATATCTTGCCTTCAATTTTGAAAAACCATTGATGCAGGATCGTACTATTCGAGAAGCTATCTCACAAAGTTTGAACCGCGCACGTATTATTCACAACATCTATCACAATACTGCGACAGTGGCAAATAACATTATTCCTGAAATATCTTGGGCTTCTAGCGTAAACACGCCAGAATTTGACTTTGATTACAGTCCAAAAGTCGCAAAGAAAAAATTAGAAAATAAACATCTTTCGCTCAATTTATGGGTGATTAATGAAGAACAAATGTATAACCCTGCGCCTTTTAAAATGGCGGAAATGATTAAATCCGATTTAGATCAAGTCGGTGTGAAAGTGAAAGTGCGGACTGTAACACGCACATTTTTGAGTGAGCAACTTCGCAATAAATCAGAAAATTACGATTTAATTTTAGCTGGATGGTTAGCAGGAAATCTTGATCCTGACGGATTTATGCGCCCTATTTTGAGCTGTAATACGCAAAATGAAATCACAAATTTATCTAACTGGTGTAATGAAGAATTTAATAATTTAATGGATCGCGCGATTGCCACATCTAATTTATCTGAACGGGCACGTGCTTATAATGACGCTCAAGAACTGATTCTACATGAATTGCCAATTATCCCTATCGCGAATGTAAAACGCATTTTGGTAGCAAATAGCCGAGTAAAAGGCGTGGAAATGACACCTTTTGGTAGTCTTAACTTTTCTGACTTACGCTTACACAAGGAGAAACCCTAATGTTGTGGTCTGTTATTCGCCATACCCTTTGGGTAACGTTGCTCTTGCTCGTGTTATCTTTGCTAAGTTTCGTCATTTTATTGCGAGATCCGCTTAATGCTGATCTCGTCACTCACAATATTTACACCAGTTATTTTAATTATTTAAGCACCTTATTACATGGCGATTTTGGCATTACTTATAACGGTGGAAAATCTCTCATAGATTTGATTCTAACTGTGCTTCCACCCACATTAGAGCTTTGTTTTACCGCACTTTTATTGGCATTCATTCTCGGCGTGCCGCTTGGCATTATAAGTGCGGTAAATTCTCAGCATATTTTTGCAAAGAGCTTAAAAAGTTTATCTTATGTTGGTTTGTCGATCCCAATATTTTGGCTCGCACCGATTTTACTTTATGTGGCGGCGGTAAATCATTGGGAAATTGCATCTATTGGGCAATACAATTTACTCTATGAAATAAAACCGATTACTGGTTTCCCAGTCATTGATGTTTGGTTTATGGATGTGCCTTATCGCACCAAAATTGTACAAAATGTTTTACAACATTTAGCCTTACCGACACTGGTGCTTTGCATTTTGCCAACAATGGAAATTATCCGAATTATTCAACAACGAGCAGAATATGTTTTGAACCAAAATTTTGCCAAAGTTGCCACAACACGGGGTTGGTCAAAATGGAAAATTCTCCATCAATATGTATTCCGTAATACGTTTCCTCTGCTTGTTCCACAAGTACCGCGCGTGTTTACCCTAGTATTAACTCAATGTATGTTGGTAGAAACGGCTTTAGGTTGGCCTGGAATTGGTCGCTGGCTGATCGATGCCGTAACGCAACAAGATTACAATAGTATTTCTGCGGGTGTAGTTGTCATTGGCGTTTGCATTATTTTGATCGACACATTCATTAAAGCGCTTACTTTCGTGCTCGATCCATTTAAAAAGAAAGGTTGGTATGCAAGATAAAGAACCTGAAGAATTTCGAGAAAATACTTCAATATTCCAAATATGGCTACTATTTCGCAAAAATACCGTTGCGTTGTTCAGCTTTTATTTATTAACGTTGTTAATTCTAACCGCACTTTTTAGCGGTTGGATCGCACCTTATGCTCATAATATGCAGTTTGTCGGGCAAGAATTAATGCCACCATCTTGGGTCGAAAAAGGTCAAATTGCCTTTTTCTTTGGTACTGATGATTTAGGCCGTGATGTACTAAGCCGACTAATTATGGGCACAAGTTACACTATTGGATCATCATTGCTAGTCGTACTTGCCGTTGCCTTAATTGGTGGAACCCTTGGCATTGTTGCTGGTATGTTGAAAGGCTTAAAAGCGCGTTTTGTTGGTCATATTTTCGATGCCTTTTTATCTCTCCCTATTTTGCTCATTGCTATCGTAATTTCCACACTGATGGAACCGAGTTTATTGAATGCAATGTTCGCAACACTTTTAGCGATATTGCCGTATTTCATCCATGCAATTTATCGCGCAATTCAACAAGAATTGAAAAAAGATTACGTACTCATGTTAAAACTTGAGGGCATTTCTAACAGGGAATTATTAAAAAGTACGATTTTGCCAAATATCACCGTAATCTATGTTCAAGAAATTGCACGAGCATTTGTTGTCGCCATATTGGATATTAGCGCCTTGAGTTTTATTTCCCTTGGCGCACAACGACCAACCCCAGAATGGGGCGCAATGATTCGAGATTCTTTAGAACTCCTCTATCTTGCACCTTGGACAGTATTACTTCCCGGCTTTGCAATTATTTTTACCATTTTATTAAGCATTATTTTTAGCAATGGCTTAACTAAAGCTATCAACCAATATTACGAATAATTTATGGCACTACTAGACATCCGTAACCTAAATATCGAAATACAAACCTCAAACGGCCTCGTTAAGATTGTGGACGGCGTAAATTTATCGATTAATGAAGGGGAAATTTGTGGGCTTGTTGGCGAATCAGGTTCTGGTAAAAGTTTAATCGCCAAAGTAATTTGTAATGCCATCAAAGAAAACTGGATTATTACCGCAGATCGCTTTCGCTTTCATGATGTAGAGTTACTAAAACTTAGTCCCAATAAACGCCGGAAATTGGTAGGTAAAGAAATATCCATGATTTTCCAAGATCCTCTTTCTTGTCTTGATCCAAGTCGGAAAATTGGTAAACAATTAATCCAAAATATCCCAAATTGGACATTTAAAGGAAAATGGTGGCAATGGTTTGGTTGGAAAAAACGCCGTGCCGTTGAATTATTGCATCGTGTAGGGATAAAAGAACACAAAGACATTATGACAAGCTATCCTAATGAATTAACGGAAGGTGAAGGACAAAAAGTCATGATTGCTATTGCAGTAGCAAATCAGCCCCGCTTGCTTATTGCCGATGAACCGACTAATGCATTAGAAGCAACAACAGCATTACAGGTATTTCGATTACTTTCTAGTATGAACCAAAACCAAGGCACAACCGTTTTATTGGCTAGCAATGACATCAGAAGTATTAGTGAATGGTGCGATCAGATTTCTGTACTCTATTGCGGGCAAAATACGGAATCAGGCCCAACACAAATGTTGCTTGAAAGTCCTCATCATCCTTACACACAAGCGTTAATTAATGCCGTGCCTGATTTTACCCAGCCCTTAGGATTTAAAAGCAAACTAAGCACCTTAGAAGGTACCGTGCCAATTTTAGAACAAATGCCTATTGGTTGCCGTCTTGGTCCTCGTTGTCCTTTTGCACAGAAAAAATGTATTGAGAAACCAACTCGATTCAAAATAAAACAACATGAATTTTCTTGCCATTATCCAATTAATTTACGCGAGAAAACATTCAAAGAAAAAGCAACGAGCGCACCATTAACTCTTGCAAGCAAAGGAAATGAATAATGCCGTTATTACAAGTAGAAGATTTGACTAAAACCTTCAAAGGCCGCAAGCGTTTATTTGGTACGAGTGACTTTAATGCGGTAGAAAACGTAACTTTTTCTCTTGAGCGCCAACAAACCTTAGCAATTATCGGCAAAAATGGTTCTGGGAAATCAACATTAGTAAAAATGATCGCGGGCATTACACAGCCCACTTCTGGCAGAATTTTATTTAACAATAATGAATTGCAATTTGAGGATTTCCAATACCGAGCACAACATATTCGAATGGTGTTCCAAGATGCGAATTCAGCGTTTAATCCTCGCTTAAATATCGGTGAGGCATTAGATGCGCCGCTACGTTTAGCAACAGATTGGGATGAAGAACGTCGCAATCAAAAAATCTTTGAAACACTGTTACTTGTAGGGCTTTATCCCGATTACACCAATCTAAAAATCAAAAATCTTTCGATCAGCCAAAAACAGCGTGTCGCTTTAGCACGCGCGCTGATTTTAGAACCTGAAATAATTATTATAGATGATGCACTTGGCAATCTAGATGCTTCAGTACGCATTCAATTACTAAATTTAACCCTTGATTTGCAGCAACGTTTAGGTATCTCTTACATTTATGTAGGGCAAGACCTGGGCGTGATTAAACATATTGCAGACTCGGTCATCGTGATGGATAAAGGGAAAATGATAAAGATCGGTACACCTAAAACGCTATTTACCGATCCACAAACAGATGTAACTGGTCGTTTAGTGGAAAGTTATTTTGGAAAAATTTTGGATGAAAGTGCCTGGGTAAAGGAAACTCATACTAACTAAGGAAAGAAAAAATGAACACTCGTCCCTTTTATTTCGGACTTATATTTATCGCGATTATCTCTGTACTTGCCAGCTACTTAGGAAGTACCGACTTTTCTCATCACTATCATATCAGTGCCTTAATTATTGCCATCTTGCTGGGAATGGCAATCGGCAATACCATTTACCCTCAATTTTCTGCACAAGTGGAAAAAGGAGTATTATTTGCGAAAGGTCCTCTTCTTCGCACTGGCATTGTGCTGTATGGTTTTCGCCTAACTTTTGGCGATATCGCCGATGTAGGATTAAATGCTGTTGTCACTGATACAATCGTGCTAATTTCAACTTTCTTTTTTACCACACTTTTGGGTATTCGTTATCTAAAAATGGATAAACAATTGGTTTATCTCACTGGGGCTGGATGTAGTATTTGTGGTGCAGCAGCTGTAATGGCAGCAGAGCCTGTTACCAAAGCAGAATCACATAAAGTTTCAGTGGCGATTGCCGTAGTAGTCATTTTCGGGACGCTTTCTATTTTTACTTATCCATTTTTCTACACTTGGTCACAACATTTAATTAACGCTCATCAATTCGGTATTTATGTTGGCTCTAGCGTGCATGAAGTGGCTCAAGTTTATGCGATAGGGGGAAATATTGATCCTATCGTGGCGAATACAGCCGTCATTACCAAAATGATCCGAGTGATGATGCTCGCACCATTTTTATTAATGCTTTCTTGGTTATTAACGCGTAGTGATACAGTATCAGAAAATACGTCACACAAAATTACAATTCCTTGGTTTGCTGTACTTTTTATTGGCGTTGCCATTTTTAATTCTTTTGATTTATTACCAAAAGAACTTGTGAAATTATTAGTTGAAATCGATTCTTTCTTATTAATTTCAGCGATGGCTGCGCTCGGCTTAACTACGCAAGCAAGCGCAATAAAGAAAGCAGGACTAAGACCTCTGATTTTAGGGATACTGATTTATTTATGGCTAGTGATTGGGGGATTTTTAGTGAACTATGGAATATCAAAATTAATATAAAATTCACTTAAGATTGACCGCACTTTTAAAGTGCGGTCTTTTTTTATGAAGAATATTTTCAGATATAGTTATTTAAAACATGAAATTACGCTTTATTTCAAAGTACGATTTAATAAACCATCCTCTAAAAATAAAGGGCCAATTGGGCGTTTAGGAATATCAAACTTCTGCGGATAAATCACATCAACCAAATACAAGCCATCGGGTTTTGCTGTTGGTGCGGCAAGCTGACGATTTTTCTGCTCAAGTAGCCATTGCATCCATTCAATCGGCTGATTTCCAGCACCGACCTCAATCAAACTTCCCACAATATTACGCACCATATGATGCACAAAAGCATTCGCCTGAATATCAACAATAATATATTTTCCGATACGAGACACATTCAAATGATGCACATTACGCCAAGGCGTATGAGACTGACATTGTGCAGCGCGGAAAGAGGAAAAATCATGTTCCCCTAATAAAAATTGCCCTGCTTGATGCATTTTTTCAGCGTCTAAATCTAAATGGCAATGGGTCATTCCTCCCGCTAAAATCGCAGAGCGTAATTTATTACAATAAAGAATATAGCGGTAACGGCGTGCTGTTGCGGAAAATCTCGCATGGAATTCATCATCGACTTGTTTTGCCCAAGTCACTGCAATGTCATCAGGTAAATGAGCATTAGTACCAAAAGCCCAAGCCTTCTCTGGGCGAACTGCATTGGTTTCAAAATGAATAACCTGACCCGTTCCACTCACACCAGAATCAGTTCTGCCAGCACAAAATATTTCAATTTTTTCATTCGCAATATAAGAAAGCGCCTTTTCTAATTCTTCTTGTACACTGCGGACTTTTTCTTGTCTCTGCCAACCATAATAATTTTTCCCGTTATACTCAATGCCTAATGCGATTTTCATTTTTTACCTTTTGGCTTAATAAAGTGCAGTTATGGTAGCTCAAGTTTATTTGGAGCGCAAATTCACAAAATCGCTCCAGAATTAATTAACAAATAAGTGATAGCTTCTAAAAATTACAGCAATAAATGTGACATTTTTGTGATAAAGATCTCATTCTGATAATCTATCATTAGAGTTTACACTCCAAATTACCTATAATTAATCGACATATTATGAAAAACTAAAAGGAAAATTATGAAAACATTGAGTGAATTTATTGTTGAACGCCAAGCAGAATACCCAAATGCAAAAGGGGAATTGAGTGGTATTTTGTCGTCAATTCGTCTTTTAGCGAAAATTATTCACCGAGATATTAATAAAGCGGGCTTAACAAATATTCTCGGCCAATCAGGTGTTGAAAACGTACAAGGCGAAAGTCAAATGAAACTTGATTTATTCGCCCATAACACAATGAAAGCGGCATTAATGGCGCGTGAAGAAGTGGCTGGTTTTGCATCTGAAGAAGAAGAAAGTTTTATCGCGTTTGATACAGAACGTGGACGCAATGCAAAATACATTATTTTAACCGATCCCCTTGATGGTTCTTCGAATATTGATGTAAACGTATCCGTCGGTACAATTTTCTCCATTTACCGTCGCGTATCTCCAATTGGCACACCTGTCACCTTAGAGGATTTCTTACAACCAGGGAATAAACAAGTTGCCGCAGGTTATATTGTTTATGGCTCATCAACTATGTTGGTATATACCACTGGTAATGGGGTTAATGGTTTTACTTATGATCCATCAATCGGTACATTCTGTCTTTCTCACGAAAACATGCAAATGCCAAAAACTGGTCGGATTTATTCCATCAATGAAGGGCAATACCTCAAATTCCCACAAGGTGTGAAAAAATATATTAAATATTGCCAAGAAGAAGATAAAGCGACTCATCGTCCTTACGTCTCTCGCTATATTGGTTCACTTGTAGCAGACTTCCACCGCAACTTATTAAAAGGCGGCATTTATATTTACCCAAGTGCAACCAACTATCCAAATGGAAAACTCCGTTTATTATATGAAGGCAATCCAATTGCATTTTTAGCGGAGCAAGCTGATGGTATCGCAACGGATGGTTATCGTCGAATTTTAGATATCGAACCAACCGCACTTCATGAGCGTGTTCCACTATTTGTTGGTTCACAAGATATGGTGAAAAAAGCGCAAGAAATGATGGAAGAATTTAAAGAAGAATAATAAAAATCTCCTCGATTACAAAGAGGAGATTTTTATCAATAAGCTGATCAAAAAAACCGAACTTAATGTTCGGTTTTCTTTTCATTACATGATACGACGCGATTGAGTGTAAGTTCTAGCCCAGTATTCTTCATCAAGGGAACTTATCGTCACACCTTGCCCTGTACTTGCATGCATAAATTGGTTATTACCAATATAAACACCGACATGGTTATTTTTACGGAAGAAAACTAAATCGCCTTTTTTCAACTCTGATTTACTAATTTGTTTACCTAAATAACGTTGTTCAGCTGTCGAACGAGGCAACTCAATGCCAAATGCTTCAGAAAAAGTTGTTTGCATAAATGCAGAACAATCAATACCACGTTTGGTTGTACCGCCCATACGATAAGCGGTTCCCACCCATTCATTATACACACCAGCTAAAGCCTTATCCCCCATTAAAGCTGATGAACGGTTTGTTCTCACTTTGTGGAAAATCCCTGAACGATTACCTTTTTCTAAATTACTAATCAAACCGGTTAATTGAGCATCATCACTTTCTGAAATAACTTGGTGATTTGCCGTTCGAGGCCCATTAGAACAGGCGGTTGCGAGGGTCGCTAAACCGATAATAACTAAAATTCTTTTCAACATAATTTAAAATAATTAAAAGATATAAAAATATAATTCTGCCCGAGACTATCAAAATTTGAATTAAATTGCCAGTAAAAATCCAATTTTAATGGGATTTTTGTGATCTTTTGCGCAATTTTGGTTTAATTTGTACCACCCACGGTAATTTCATCAATTTTTAGTGCGGGCTGTCCAACACCGACTGGCACACTTTGCCCCTCTTTACCACAAACTCCGATACCTAAATCAAGTTCTGATTTATCTGCAACCATAGAAATCTTTTGCATCACTTCAATGCCGCTGCCAATTAAAGTTGCGCCCTTCACTGGTTTGGTGATTTTTCCTTTTTCAATTAAATAAGCTTCTGAAGTGGAAAATACAAATTTACCAGACGTAATATCCACTTGACCACCACCAAAGTGCGGTGCATAAATGCCCTGTTCTACAGAAGCAATCAAATCATCAAACTGACTTTGTCCTGCAAGCATATAGGTGTTAGTCATTCTAGGCATTGGTAAATGGGCATAAGACTCACGTCGTCCATTTCCCGTTGGAGCCACACCCATCAAACGGGCATTCATTTTATCTTGCATGTAACCTTGCAAAATCCCTTCTTTGATGAGTACATTGCACTGGCTTGGCACACCTTCATCATCAATAGTTAATGAACCTCGACGATTTTCAATCGTACCATCATCCACGATCGTACATAACGGTGAAGTCACTTGCTCACCAATCTTGCCTGTAAAAAGTGAACTTTCTTTACGGTTAAAATCCCCTTCTAAACCATGCCCTACCGCCTCGTGTAACAACACGCCTGGCCAACCTGCGCCTAATACCACTGGCATTAATCCTGCTGGTGCTGCAACTGCACTAAGGTTTACTAAGGCTTGACGAACCGCTTCTTTAGCAAAAAGTACTGCTCTAATATCGCCATCAATCACTTCAAAGAACCAATCTAAACCGAAACGCCCACCAGAACCACAACTTCCTCGTTCACGTTTTCCATTTTCTTCTACTAACACAGAAATAGATAAGCGAACTAAAGGACGAATATCTGCCGCTAGCGTACCATCCGTCGCCATGACTAATACTTCTTCATAAACGGAACTAAGACTTGCTGATACACGGGTTACGCGATGGTCTTCCGCGCGTGCTGTACGATCAACTAAATGTAATAGCTCAATTTTTTTCTCTTTAGTCAAACTTTCCAAAGGATTAATCGCTGCATAACGAGCAATAGGATTTACAACATTAAAAGCGGATGGGGAAATCAAATTCCCCTGTTTGACTTGCGCAATTCCCTTTACCGCCTCTGCACATTGCTGCAAAGAAGCAAGATTAATTTGATCGGCATAAGCAAAGCCTGTTTTCTCACCAGAAACTGCCCGCACGCCAACACCACGATCAATATGAAAACCGCCTTCTTTTATAATGCCATCTTCCAATACCCAACTTTCATCTTGGCTAAGTTGAAAATACAGATCAGCATAATCAATATTGCGATGCGACATCATATCGAAAATATTGAGCAATGCTTTAGTTGAAAGATTACTTGGTGTCAGTAATGTATTTGAAACTTGGTTTAACATATTTTTTCCAGTCTAAAAGTAAATATCTTGTAAGAGCTTGTGTCCGTTTGGTGCAACAGCACTGATTAAAATCGGATGAATAAAGTGCGGTTAATTTTGAGGTTATTTTTCCAAATGCGCTAATCCAAATTGATACAAAGCATTCTTCTTATAACCATACAACTCAGCAACAATAGCAGCTGCTTTTTTTAGCGGTAATTCTTCTGCAATTAATTCAAGTGCCTTCACCGCTTGTGGAGAAATTTCATCGTTATTGTCAGACTTTGGTTTGCCTTCCACAATCAAAACCATCTCGCCTTTTGTACGATTAGGATCTTCTAAAAGCCATTCGCGTAAATTTTTAATCGTATTACCCATAATCGTTTCCCAAGTTTTAGTAATTTCACGGGCTAACACAATATATCGTTCTTCCCCTAACACCGATTGCATATCTTCTAGCGTATCTAAAATACGGTGAGTGGATTCATAAAAAATTAAAGTACGGTCTTCTTCTGCGATATTTTCTAATTTATCTTTGCGGGCTTTACTTTTCGCTGGTAAAAAACCTTCAAAACAAAATCTATCAGAAGCAATCCCTGATGCGCAAAGTGCGGTAATTGCCGCACATGCCCCAGGCAAAGGAACAACACGAATACCAGCCTCACGGCATTGGCGTACTAAATGAAAACCAGGATCACTAATTAATGGCGTCCCCGCATCAGAAATTAAAGCAATATTGCTACCTTTCTTGAGTTTGTCCACCAAAATATGGGCTTTTTCTTGTTCATTGTGATCATGCAAAGCAAAAAATGGCTTTTTAATGCCGTAATGACTTAATAGAAGACCACTATGACGGGTATCTTCTGCGGCAATTAAATCCACTTGCGCAAAAGTATCTAAAGCGCGCTGGGTAATATCCTGTAAATTGCCAATCGGTGTGGCAACAATATATAAAATTCCGGTTAAATCAGTCATTTTTGTTTGCTTTTAAGTTATGAGATAAGTAAGATCTGCCACAACTATTGTCTGTTCATGATGGAGCAAGAATGTCTATTCTATTACAAGGCGGACGTTTTAAAAAACGTTTAATGCCAATTTTATTGTCAATGGCCTTAGCTGGCTGTTCAAATCTACTTGGCAGCAGTTTTACGCAAACTTTACAACAAGATGCGAATGCAAGTTCTGAATTTTATATGAATAAATTAGGACAAGCACAAGAACTTGAAGATCAACAAACCTATAAATTGCTCGCAGCTCGCGTGTTAATCAGTGAAAATAAAGTTGAACAATCAGAAGCTTTATTAAGTGAATTAGGTGAATTAAATGATGCGCAAAAATTAGATCGTGCATTAATTGAAGCGAGAATTTCTGCTGCAAAAAATGCTAATGAAGTCGCGCAAAATCAATTACGTGCATTGGATTTAAATAAATTAAGCCCGTCACAAAAATCTCGTTATTACGAAACCTTAGCTATTGTTGCTGAAAACCGAAAAGACATCATTGAAGCCGTAAAAGCTCGGGTAAAAATTGATGAGAATTTAACGGATGTACAACGTCGCCAAGATAATGTTGATAAAACTTGGACATTGTTACGTTCAGCAAATACTGGTGTAATCAATAATGCTTCAGATGAAGGCAGCGCGGCTTTAGGCGGTTGGTTAAACTTAATCAAAACCTACAATGATTATATTCGTCAACCAGTTCAATTAAGCCAAGCATTGCAAAGTTGGAAAAATGCTTACCCAAATCATGCTGCCGCAACGTTATTCCCAAAAGAATTGCTTACATTGCTTAATTTCCAACAAACGAATGTGTCACAAATTGGTTTACTCTTGCCATTAAGTGGTGACGGACAAATTCTTGGTACAACCATTCAATCGGGTTTCAATGATGCGAAAGGTAACTCAACAATTCCAGTGCAAGTATTTGATACCTCAATGAATTCTGTACAAGATATCATTGCACAAGCAAAACAAGCGGGGATTAAAACATTAGTTGGTCCATTACTAAAACAAAATCTTGATGTGATTTTAGCGGATCCTGCACAAATTCAAGGTATGGATGTGCTTGCATTAAATGCAACACCAAATTCTCGTGCAATTGGTCAACTTTGCTATTATGGACTTTCACCAGAAGATGAAGCAGAGTCAGCAGCCAATAAAATGTGGAATGATGGAATTCGTAGTCCACTCGTCGCCATGCCGCAAAATGATTTAGGACAACGCGTAGGCAATGCCTTTAATGTGCGTTGGCAACAATTAGCGGGCACAGATGCGAATATTCGTTACTATAATTTACCAGCGGATGTCACTTATTTCCTTCAAGAAAATGGTTCAAATTCAACCGCACTTTACGTGGTCGCCAATCCAGATGAATTGGTTGAAATGAAAGGATATTTAACGAATAGCGCACCAAATTTACGTATTTATGCAAGCTCACGCTCAAGCTCCAATGCAGCAAGCAGCAATCCTGAGTTTGTCGCTCAAATGAATGGCGTTCAATTTAGTGATATTCCATTTTTTAAAGAAACCAATTCACCACAATATCAAAAACTCGCCAAAACAACTGGCGGTGAATATCAATTAATGCGTTTATACGCAATGGGCGCGGATGCTTGGTTACTCATCAATCAATTTAATGAATTACGCCAAGTACCAGGATATCGCTTAAGTGGTTTAACTGGTATTTTAAGTGCGGGTACAAATTGTAATGTTGAACGCGATATGACTTGGTATCAATATCAAGATGGTGCAGTTGTGCCGGTCGCAAACTAATGTTTTCTTTAAAACGTCAACAAGGGGCGAGCTTTGAGCATCAAGCTCGCCTTTTTTTAGAATCAAAAGGCTTAAAATTTATTGCGGCTAATCAAAATTTCAAATGTGGTGAACTTGATCTTATTATGAATGACAAAGGAACCATCGTTTTTGTTGAAGTTCGCCAGCGTTCTAATCATGCCTTTGGCTCTGCAATAGAAAGCGTAGATTGGCAAAAACAACAAAAATGGTTGGATGCTGCAAATTTATGGCTAATGAAACAAAACATGAGTTTAGAAGACGCCGATTGTCGTTTTGATTTAATCGCCTTTGGCAAAACGCCCCAAGATATTCAATGGATTCCTAATTTTCTCGATTAATGGCTTTTTATGATGTTACAAAAAGTAAAAGATATTTATAGCGAAAGTATTCAAATTCAAATTGCTGCATCTAGCATGCTTTCGGAAAATATTGCTAACGCTACCCAAATGGTGATGCAATGTTTGCTAGGCGGCAATAAGGTGATCGCTTGTGGCGTCTCGCGTTCTTATGCCAATGCACAGTTTCTCGTATCTAACTTACTTAATCGATACGATTTAGCAAGACCGAGTTTTCCCTCTGTACTCTTAAGTTTAGAAAGTGCGGTGGGTTCTTCTCTTGTTTTTGAACACTCGCCTGAAGAATTGTATTGTCACCAATTTAATGCCGTTGCCAAACCGGGCGACTTACTTATCGCTTTTGCACCTTTGGGAACAGAGAAAATCGTGCTAAATACTATTTCTCATGCAGTAAATAAAGAAGTTAATGTCATTGCACTCACAGGCTCTAATAACGATTCAATTCAAGGAATTTTAGCCGATAGTGATTTAGAAATATCGATTCCAGCAACCAAAGAAAGTCGAGTCCTAGAAAACCATCTTTTTGTTATTAATGCCCTTTGTGAATTAGTTGACCATACGTTGTTCCCAAGTGCTTGACAGAAAAATAAATTACTTTCAAACTACCAGTAGTTCAATCTCAAAAGGAGTTAATATGAAATTATCCCCATTAAAAAAACTGGCTATCGTACTTGGAACAACAATCTTTTTACAGGGATGTGTTGCAGCTGTGATTGGAGGTGGAGCTGTAGCAGCTAAAGTAGGTACCGATCCTCGAACAACTGGGGCACAAATTGATGACGAAACACTCGAATTCAAAGTAGAAAATGCCGTTGAAAAAGATGCCCAAATTAAGTCTGAAGGTCGTGTAAATGCCGTATCCTACAATGGTCGAGTGCTTTTAATCGGTCAAGTTCCTAATAGTGGCGTAAAGGACACTGCCACAGCTCTTGCAAAAGGTGTTGAAGGTGTCAATGACATTTATAACGAGCTGACTGTTGGCCCGAAAATCTCTTTTGCACAAATCAGCAAAGACAGTTGGATTACTACGCAAGTCAAATCAAAAATGTTAGTCGATGATCGAGTTAAAGCAACCGATGTTAAAGTTATTAGTGAAAACGGAGAAGTTTTCCTACTCGGTACAGTGACTCATGCCCAAGCTGATGCGGCCGCAGATATTGCGAGCAAAATCAGTGGCGTGAAAAAAGTAATTAAAGTTTTCAAATATCTCAACTAATCTTCAAAGTGCGGTAAAAATTCAACGAATTTCAACCGCACTTTTCTCATTTTTACAAGTAAAAAAATTTGATTTTTTTGCTCTTTCGAAAAAACCATTTATTTTTAAATAAGTTACCTATTGTCAATAATTCAAGCAAAAAATTTATTGCTTGATCTCAAGCAAAAAACACATTACCTTGTGCATAATTTTATTACAAACACTATATCTTGTGTTTAACATCGCATAATAACAAGGGTCGTACAATGAATAAAAGCTTAATGGTAACCAAGCGTGATGGCACGCAGGAACAGATCAATCTTGATAAAATCCACCGTGTTATTACATGGGCAGCAGAAGGTCTAGACAATGTTTCTGTTTCCCAAGTTGAGCTTCGCTCACACATTCAATTTTATGAAGGCATTCGCACTTCAGACATTCACGAAACCATTATTAAAGCAGCTGCAGATTTAATCAGCAAAGATACGCCTGATTATCAATTTTTAGCTGCTCGCTTAGCGATTTTCCATTTACGTAAAAAAGCCTACGGTCATTTCGATCCCCCTCGTTTATACGATCACGTCAAAAAATTAGTACGCATGGGCAAATATGATCACGCCTTATTGGATGATTATACTCGTGAAGAGTGGGACACAATGGACGGATTCATCGACCATTGGCGTGATATGACATTCTCTTATGCTGCCGTAAAACAATTAGAAGGTAAGTATTTAGTTCAAAACCGTGTGACGGGAGAAATCTATGAATCAGCACAATTCCTCTATTTACTGGTTGCCGCGAGTTTATTCTCTAAATATCCTAAAGAAACGCGTTTGGATTATGTAAAACGTTTCTACGATGCAACATCTACCTTCAAAATTTCCTTACCAACGCCAATTATGGCGGGAGTGCGCACACCTACTCGTCAGTTCAGCTCTTGCGTATTAATTGAATGTGATGACAGCTTAGATTCAATCAATGCAACGGCATCCGCTATTGTGAAATATGTTTCACAACGCGCGGGAATTGGTATCAATGCAGGTGCAATTCGTGCATTAGGTAGTGAGATTCGTGGTGGTGAAGCATTCCATACAGGTTGTATTCCATTCTATAAATACTTCCAAACTGCGGTGAAATCTTGCTCGCAGGGTGGCGTTCGTGGCGGTGCTGCGACACTTTATTATCCTATTTGGCACTTAGAAGCGGAAAGCTTGCTTGTGTTAAAAAATAACCGTGGTGTAGAAGACAACCGCGTTCGTCATATGGATTATGGCGTCCAATTAAACAAATTAATGTATCAACGTTTAATTAAAGGTGGGGAGATTACTTTATTTAGTCCATCAGATGTACCTGGACTTTATGAAGCATTCTTTGCGGATCAAGACAAATTTGAAGAACTTTACGTAAAATACGAACAAGATCCAACTATCCGCAAACGCACTGTCAAAGCAGTTGAGATTTTCTCTTTATTAATGCAAGAACGTGCATCAACAGGTCGTATCTACATTCAAAACGTAGACCACTGTAATACTCACTCTCCGTTTGATCCACAAGTGGCACCAGTTCGCCAATCTAACTTATGTTTAGAAATCGCGTTACCAACGAAACCACTTCAGCACATTAATGATGAAAATGGAGAAATCGCACTTTGTACCCTTTCCGCATTTAACTTAGGTAAGATTGAAAACTTAGATGAATTAGAAAAACTTGCCGATCTTGCTGTGCGTTCACTTGATGCATTATTAGATTATCAAAATTATCCTGTTGTGGCGGCAAAACATAGTTCACTTGCTCGTCGTGCATTAGGTATCGGTGTAATTAACTATGCTTATTATCTTGCGAAAAATGGTGTTCGTTATTCTGATGGTTCAGCTAATGATTTAACTCACCGCACTTTTGAAGCCATTCAATACTATTTATTGAAAGCCTCTATGAACTTAGCAAAAGAGCAAGGTGCTTGCGAATACTTCAATGAAACCACTTATGCAAAAGGCATTTTACCTATTGATACCTATAAGAAAGATTTAGATGCCTTAACGCAAGAGCCATTACATTATGATTGGGAAAGCTTGCGTAAAGATATTCAAGAATTTGGTTTACGTAACTCAACATTAACCGCCTTAATGCCATCGGAAACATCATCGCAAATTTCAAATGCGACTAATGGTATTGAGCCACCACGTGGTCATGTAAGTATTAAAGCCTCAAAAGATGGTATCCTAAAACAAGTTGTACCTGAATACGAAAACTTAAGCGACAACTACGAATTACTTTGGGATATCCCAAGCAATGACGGCTACTTGCACTTGGTCGGTATTATGCAAAAATTCGTAGACCAAGCGATCTCCGCTAACACCAACTACGATCCGAAACGTTTTGAAGACGGTAAAGTACCAATGAAAGTGTTGTTAAAAGATCTTTTAACCGCTTACAAATACGGCTTAAAAACCCTTTACTACCAAAACACCCGCGATGGTGCTGAAGATGCTCAAGAAGATCTTGATGACGGCTGTGCAGGTGGGGCTTGTAAAATCTAACTATTTACTTTCAAATTATTAGCGGGCTTTAACCCGCTACTTGTAACCTATTAATTACTATCGGCAAAATTAAGGTTGCCAAAACGGGGAACAATATATGGCATACACTACTTTCTCACAAACTAAAAACGACCAATTAAAAGAACCAATGTTCTTTGGTCAAAACGTTAACGTTGCGCGTTACGATCAACAAAAATATGAGACGTTTGAAAAGCTCATTGAAAAACAACTTTCCTTCTTCTGGCGTCCGGAAGAAGTGGATGTGTCGCAAGACCGTATCGACTATGCCGCGTTACCTGAACATGAAAAACACATTTTCATCAGTAACTTAAAATATCAAACCTTGTTAGATTCCATTCAAGGCCGTAGTCCGAACGTGGCATTATTGCCTTTAGTGTCTATTCCTGAATTAGAAACTTGGATCGAGACTTGGACATTCTCTGAAACCATTCACTCTCGTTCTTACACCCACATTATTCGTAATATTGTGAACGATCCCTCTATTGTGTTCGATGATATCGTGACTAACGAAGAAATTATTAAACGTGCACGTGATATTTCTTCTTACTACGATGATTTAATTCGCGACAGCCAACTTTATAGCCTATACGGCGAAGGCACTTACACTGTAGATGGTAAAGAATGTGTCGTCACATTACGTAATTTGAAAAAACAACTTTACCTTTGCTTGATGAGTGTGAACGCACTTGAAGCCATTCGTTTCTATGTATCCTTTGCTTGCTCGTTTGCTTTTGCAGAACGTCAATTAATGGAAGGTAATGCGAAAATTATTAAATTTATCGCACGTGATGAAGCCTTACACCTAACTGGTACGCAGCATATTTTAAATATTATGGCTGCAGGTCAAGACGACCCAGAAATGGCAGAAATTGCTGAAGAATGTAAACAAGAAGCCTATGATCTATTTTTAGCCGCTGCGGAACAAGAAAAGGACTGGGCTGATTACTTGTTCAAAGACGGTTCTATGATCGGTTTGAACAAAGACATTTTGGTGCAATACGTGGAATACATCACCAATATCCGTATGCAAGCGGTCGGTCTTCCATTGCCATTTGGTGCGCGTTCTAACCCAATTCCATGGATTAACGCATGGCTTGTTTCTGACAACGTACAAGTGGCGCCACAAGAAGTGGAAGTGAGTTCTTACCTTGTAGGTCAAATTGATTCAAAAGTTGATACGAATGATTTTGGGGATTTCAATCTATAATTAAAAATACATAAGAAAATAACCGCACTTTAGAATATTCTTTTTAAATATTTAAAGTGCGGTTAATTTTTTGTTCATTTTAAAAGACTTTCTAACAAAGAAAGCCTTTTATTTATTAGATTTCTAATAACAATCTTGTTGGGTCTTCCAACAATTCTTTAATCGTTACCAAGAAACCAACAGATTCACGGCCGTCAATTAAACGATGATCGTAAGATAAAGCAAGATACATCATCGGGCGAATCACAACTTGACCATTAAGCGCAATCGGGCGTTCTTTAATTGCATGCATTCCTAAAATTGCACTTTGTGGCGGGTTGATAATTGGGGTGGACATAAGAGAACCAAATACACCGCCATTTGTAATAGTAAAATTGCCGCCAGTAAGATCTTCTACAGTCAATTTGCCATCACGACCTTTTTCAGCTAATGCTTTAATTTGTTTTTCGATCTCTGCCATACTGAGCTTATCGCAATCGCGAAGCACTGGAGTGACTAATCCACGAGGAGTCGAAACCGCAATACTAATATCAAAATAGTTATGGTAAACAACATCATCCCCATCAATAGAAGCATTCACTTCAGGATAACGTTTTAATGCTTCTACAACAGCTTTAATATAAAAAGACATAAATCCTAAACGAACACCATGCTGTTTTTCAAATTTTTCACCATAGGTTTTACGCAAAGTCATTATGGGCTGCATATCCACTTCATTGAAAGTAGTAAGCATTGCTGTACTGTTTTTGGCTTCAAGTAAACGTTCAGCAATACGTTTACGCAAACGGGTCATTGGTACACGTTTTTCAGAACGTGCACTATAAGCTACCGTACTAATTGTATTTTGCTCAGTGGCAACGTCTTGTTTCGCTTGCAGTGCTTGTCGTTTTGCGATTTCACGTTCAATATCTTCACGCGTTAAACGGCCACCCACGCCCGAACCTTGAATTTGCTCTGCTTGTAAATCATGTTCTGCTAATAAACGACGAATCGCAGGGCCTTGATCCGCATTGTGATTATGACTATTTTCAATCGCTGCATGTTGACGATCAGATGGTGTAGGTTCATTCGTTACTTTTAACGTTGCAGAACTGACATCCCCTTCTTGAGCCGTAGAAATTTTGCCTAGCAGTTGTTTACTCACCACAGTTTCGCCCTCAGCTTGAACAACTTCTGCCAGTACGCCATCAGAAAGTGCGGGCACTTCTAGCACGACTTTATCCGTTTCAATTTCTACAATAACTTCATCACGTTTAACAGTATCACCTACTTTTTTATGCCAAGTAACCACGGTTGCATCCGCAACTGATTCAGGTAGGTCTGGAACAAGAATTTCAATGGTCATTTTATTTTCCTTATCTCTTAAAGTGCAACTTATTGCACTGAATTACTCTTTTACTTTTTATCCAGGATGCAACAAGTACACCTGTAAATTTATAAAAATATCTTAATTTTTAACCGCACTTTATAGGGTTAACGCGTCTGCCACTAACTGTTTTTGCTGTTTAGTGTGAAACGACATATAACCCACAGCAGGCGAAGCCGAAGCTGGACGCCCTGCATATTTGAGTTTAACTGGTTCTGGAATTGCTGATTCAAAATTATGTTTGCTGCAATACCAAGCCCCTTGGTTAAGTGGTTCTTCTTGACACCATACATAATCCGTGACATGTGCATAAGGCGCAAGCGCTTTCTTTACATCCTCATGCGGGAATGGATAAAGCTGCTCAATACGAATAATCGCCACATCTTTCTGATTATTCGCACGACGTTGTTCAAGCAAATCGTAATAAACTTTACCTGAACACATTACCACACGTTTCACATCTTTAGGATCAAGCCCGTCAATTTCTCCAATTACCGTTTGGAAAGCTCCATTAATCAACTCATCTAAACTGGATACAGCCAATGGATGGCGTAACAAAGATTTTGGAGAAATGGCAATCAATGGACGGCGCATTTTACGCAACGATTGACGACGAAGCATGTGATACACCTGTGCTGGCGTTGACGGCACGCAGACTTGCATATTTTGTTCAGCACAAAGTTGCAAATAACGTTCAAGACGAGCAGAAGAATGTTCTGGACCTTGTCCCTCATAGCCATGAGGCAATAGCATAACTAAACCACACATTCTGCCCCATTTTTGTTCGCCAGAGCTAATAAATTGGTCAATAACAATTTGTGCACCATTAGCAAAATCGCCAAATTGGGCTTCCCAAATGGTTAACGTTTTTGGATCTGTTGTTGCATAGCCATATTCAAAAGCGAGTACAGACTCTTCTGAAAGTACAGAATCCCATACTTCAAAACGACCTTGGTTAGCATGCAAATGTGTTAATGGTACATACCCCGTACCATCATTTTGATTATGCACAACGGCATGACGATGGAAAAAAGTTCCCCGCCCCGCATCTTCACCTGATAAACGGACGTTAACACCCTCATCAAGTAAGGTTGCATAAGCCATGGTTTCAGCCATACCCCAGTCGAGCAATTTTTCGCCTTGATACATTGCTTTACGATCATTATAGATTTTTTCTACACGAGGATGCGCACGTAAACTTTCTGGATATTCACATACCCGTTTAGCAAGGGTTAAAAAACGTTCCTGTGAAAATTTGCTTTCATACGGCGCTGTCCAATCATAGTTGAGATATTGCAACCAATCCATTTTTGCCGTATCCATTTCTCTCCATTCTGATACGACTCGATCACCATTATCTAGCACATCGCGATAATCATTCATCATCTCGGTGACTTGTTCTTCAGTCATCACGCCTTCTGCAACTAAGCGATCTGCATAAACTTTACGAGGTGTAGGATGTTTTTTGATGATACTATACATCATTGGCTGAGTGGCTAATGGCTCATCGGCTTCGTTATGACCATGACGACGATAAGAAATCAAATCAATAAAAATATCTCGTTTGAATAAATTACGATATTCCACCGCCATACGCGCAGCAAAAGCAACCGCTTCAGGATCATCACCATTAACATGAATAATCGGCGCTTGAATCATTTTCGCAATATCGGTGCAATACTCTGTGGAACGAGTGTCATTCGGGTTAGATGTCGTAAAACCAATTTGGTTATTAATAACAATACGAATCGTGCCGCCCACACTATAACCTCGAGCATTTGACATATTCAATGTTTCTTGAACAACACCCTGCCCTGCTACAGCGGAATCACCATGTACTGTAATCGCTAAAACTTGACTACGCGTTGTATCATTAATACGAGTCTGTCTTGAACGTACAGAACCCACCACTACTGGACTCACAATTTCCAAATGAGATGGATTAAATGCCAAAGTTAAGTGAACTCGCTTATCATCCACTGCAAAATCAGAAGAAAAACCTTGATGGTATTTCACATCTCCCGTACGTTCACTCGAATGTTTACCCGCAAATTCATCAAATAAATCTTCAGGCTTTTTACCTAATACATTCACGAGCATATTCAAACGCCCACGGTGTGCCATTCCCATTACCACATCATTTACCCCTTGGCGACTGGCATGACGGATAATTTCTTTCATTAATGGAATAAACGCATCACTTCCTTCTAAAGAAAATCGTTTCGCTCCCGGGAATTTTGCACCTAGATAGCGCTCTAAACCATCTGCGGCGGTAAGTTCACGAAGAAAATTAACACGTTCTTCAGATGTAAAAAGCGGTTTATCTAACACACTTTCCATTTTGCTCTGAAGCCAAGTTTTCTGTGCCATATCTTGCACATGCATAAACTCTAAGCCAATTGAGCCGCAATAGGTCTCTTTCAACATTTGAGCTAACTCACCAAGCTTAATGGTATCGCGTTTGTAAACGTAATGATTAATATTGAAGGTTTCGTTGAGATCTTGTTCGGTAAAACCGTGATGACGATAATCTAATTCAGGGACGGAAGATACTTTCCAACGATAATAATTGAGGGGATCGAGATTAGCCTCTAAATGGCCACGAAAACGATAGGCATTGATAAATTGTAGAACTTTCACCAATTTTGCACCAGCAGCCGGATCTATCACTGTCACTGCTTCATTATGATTTTCTCGTGCTAAGCGACGAAAATAATCTCGCACTGGTGTATGGGGCTGTTCAAGTGCGGTCATTTTGGGTAAAGAATCAAAAGTGGCTCGCCAACTTTCCTCCACAGACTGCGGATCATTCAAATAGCTTTCATAAAGCTCTTCTATATAAGATTGATTTGCACTGCCTAATGCGGTGCTAGCTAACCAATCATCAAATGCCTTGTTTTGCTGCATAATTACCTCTTTATTATGATTATTTGGAACGATATTTTTCGCTCCATTTTTTCTCCATTATACATAGGATTGAAAAGGAAATAAGCCTCTTATCAGAAATTGTTACAGATTTGTGATCTGACTCAAACTCTTTCCTTTTTCAGATAAAAAGAGCCGATAAAAAATTAGCCCTTTAGAAAATAAGAATAAAATTCACCGCACTTTTAACGATTTAAAAATGGGTTTGTCTGTTTTTCTCGACCAATGGTTGTATAAGGTCCATGCCCAGCAATAATAATCAGATCGTCATTCAACGGTAATAGTTTTGTTCGAATTGAAGAAATCAATGTTTCATAATCCCCGCGAGGGAAATCGGTACGACCAATTCCACCTTGAAATAATACATCGCCTGTAAATGCCACTTTTTTCTCATGTTCAATAAAACCAATATGCCCAGGTGTATGCCCTGGTAAATGTAAAATCTCGAAATTAAAGCCATCTAATTTTAAGATTTCGCCTTCTTGGTTAAACCAACGATCAGGTAAAAAGGCTTCAATATTTGGCAAACCAAAACGTTGTGCTTGTTCTGGCAAACTCTCAAATAAAAATTTATCTTCTTCATGAGAACCCCAAATTTCAACGCCAAAATGTTGTTTTAATTGCATAGCTGCGCCAACATGATCTAAATGACCGTGGGTAAGCAAAATCACTTTAAGATTTAAATCCAGTTCTTCAATACGTTGAATTAGGCGCTCGGTTTCGCCACCTGGGTCAATAATTGCTGCATTTTTGTCGTCATCCCAAATCAAAGAACAGTTTTGTTGAAATGCGGTGACTGGGATAATTTCGATATTCATGTTTGCTCCTTATAATCGATAAAATTGCTGAGTATTCAAAAGCATTTTCTCTTGAATATAATGTAATGGCAAAGATCTTAATTCAGCTACTTTCTTTACTACTGCAGATAATTTTTCAGAAATGACCGAACTTTCAAATCCTTCATGTGGCCAAGGACTATCCGTTTCAATCATCAAACGGTTTAACGACAAATGTTGGGCAACATATTGCGTTTTAGGATTCCATAAAATATCAGGTGTGAGGCTCGCAAAATATGGTGTAGATAAAAATTTCTGAAAAGATTTTTCATCTGTCTTAAACCAATGAAAATGGGCACGTTGAATATTATGTTTCTGCAATAATTCAAGGGCAATATCCACATCATTATGCACAATATGTAAATTTAACGGTAAATCCCATTTTTTCGCTATCAGAATAAATCGTTCCAGTAATTCAATGTAAGGTACGTAATCCAAATTTGAATTTTCACGTTTAGAATAATGTGGCAACCCCACCTCGCCAATCGCAGAAATCGATGAATGATTTTCATCAATCCATTGAGATAATTCTTCTTGCTCTTCTAACTTCGGCAAGGGCTGTTCAGGATGAAAACCAGCTGCAATATAAAGTTTCTCGGGATAAGCCTGTTTTAAATTCAATAGCTTTTTAGCACTTTTTAGATTCGTACTTACTGCAAGCATACCTGTAATCTTTGAATCACCAAGTGTTTTCTGAATATTCTCATCAGAGAGTTGATCCAAATGAAGATGACTGTCAAATAGCATAGTATTTTTCAATGAAAAACCGCACAAAAGTGCGGTCAATTTTAAATCTATTTTATACCCCTTTCCAGGTTCTAACAGGGCCTGTATCCACATGAATAAAATTACTTGTCGGATAATACCCTACCCCACCATTTCGAAGATTTTCTGCGGAAGATTTCACTTTAATCAAAGGCACACCTGCAATACGAAAATCAATGGCCTTTCCTTTAATATGATAGCTATTACTCGCCACGCCTTTACTTTGACGATGGCGCATTGCATTAGTTGCAGCGGAACGATATCCACAAATTACTTCAATTTCAGCATTGCGTAAACCTAAATTACTTTGAATATTATAAAACTTGTGGAATAAACTTGGATCCATTCTATGAACTTGGTTTGTTCGTTTATCGCGCATAAAATGATCTAATTTCTTTAATGTGGCACTTGTGAAACCTTTTTGTGCAGAAAATTCACCACTTAATCGCTCTCCCGTATTAATGTTACGGAACATCAAGATACGAGGCTTAGGTGTTGAAACCATTGCTAAGACAGAATTTGGTAAAACTGATGCACCTAAAATAATTCCACCGAGCGACAGCCATTTACGTTTCTGTTTATCAACCTTCATCATCTCTCCTTTCTATTTTTTGATGGATTATTAGAGATATTTTTTGACGACATTCCAGTTAATTCCACTGAAATTCATCAATCCATCATATTTATAAATATCTGGCAATGCCTGAATATTTCCATTCTCAACCCAAGATGTCACATAGTATATAAATACTGGGTTTTCTGAACGAATTGGGGCAGAAACCGTTTTTTTACTTTCTAAAACATTTTTTCGACGTTCATCAGACCAACCCACTTCTTTTAATAAAATGCTTGCAAGTTGATCAGATTTTTCAACACGCACACAACCAGAACTTAATGCGCGATCTTTACGGTTAAACAGCCCATGATTTGGCGTGTCATGTAAATAAATGGCATCTGAGCTTGGCATATTAAATTTATAATTACCCAGGGCACTATCGCCCGCAGCTTGTCGAACTCGATAAGGGAATTTATTACCAATAGATGCCCAATCAATAGAAGCTGGATCAACAACATTTCCCTGACTATCTAAAATTGAATAATTATGTTCTGCAATATAATTTGGATCCGCTTTCATTTTTGGCAATAAATCTTCATTAATTAAGCGAGTAGGGGCATTCCAAGGTGGATTAACAACAACATTACTCAATTTGCTATACATCACTGGCGTACGCCGTTGATCCTTACCAACAATAACACGAGACTCCAAAATTAAATTACCATCACGATAATACTGCAATTTATAACTTGGAATATTTACAAAGATGCCGTTATGAAAATCAGGAATTACTCGTAAACGCTGTGCATTAATTGCAAGTTTCTGCCCAACCTCTGATAAGCCTGATGCAGATACCATTGATGATAATGCTTTAACAGTTTGATGATATAAGTGATTATCACCCGATAAACTTTGTACAAAACCTAAAAGTTGACTATTGTCTACCGCACTTAACCAACGTTGAATATGCTCATCTGCAGGTTGTTGGACTTGATAGGCACTGGATGAATAAAGCCAGCGTTGAGCTTGTACGCCTACATTTTGAGTATAATACAAGTAATCTAGCAATATATCGCTCAATAAAACATCATAAGCTAACCCACCTTGCTGCTCGATCAATTCAAAGGATTCTAAGGATTTTGCTGAACGTTTAGAAATACCACTAGCCACCATTGCTGCGTAATCCTGTAATAATTGGCGAGCCGCAGCATTATCTTTCCATAATGGCGCATATTTACGTTCTGCATATAAACGAGCCAACAAAGGCTTAAACTGTAAAGCATGCTCGCCTATTTCATGGGTTAGAGACATTTCTAAAATAGCTTGCTTTTCCTGTGCTAAGCGGGCTTGATCTAATTTAATTTCCTCTTCAAGCTTTTGTTTTTCTTCTGGAGATAAATGAGAAACATCAACGCCATGAAGTTGCGCCGATTGTCCATTTTTTACAAAATCTGCTAAAGCACATCCTGATGCCATCATTGACAATGACAACACAAATACTGAGAGCTTTGCAGTGCTTTTAAACATAGCCATTCCTTAAACATTTCCTAAAAACAACCGCACTTTATCTAAGTTCTAAAACAAAGTGCGGTTAACATAATTTTATTTTTTCTCTTCTACTTTTTCCGTTGGTTTCTGAGCTTCTTTACCAACATCTTGCGTACTTGAATTCAACATGACAAAATCTGCAGCCATTTTTTCTGCTTCTTTTAAGAAGAAATCTGGCGCTTCATAATCTTTCGGTAAATCATCAATATCATTTAATGCCTTTTTACCTTCTCGTTTAAAACGCTCATTAATATCTTTTAAACGTCTTGCATCATCTTTATCGTTTTCAGCTTTACGTGTTTGATAATTCAACGATAAAAATTTGCGATCACGGCGCTCATTACGAATTTTTAAATCTTCATTCAATGCCACAAATTCAGGATCTTTGGCAATACGCTCAAGATGTTTTTGATTTAATACATCAACATCTTTGCGCGCATTACCAACTTCTTTATAAGTTGCAGATGGAATTTTATCCCATGGCAATGCATTATCTTCTTTATCTTCGCCGTACTCTTTCGCATCGATAATTTCAGGGAAATTAATATCTGCTGCGACACCTTTTAATTGTGTTGAACCGCCATTAATTCGATAGAATTTTTGGATAGTATATTGCAATAAACCTAACGGCGTCTGATCTAAATCATACACAAAATTCAAAGGGCGACTTTGCTGAACGGTACCTTTACCGTAAGTATTTTGTCCAATTACAATACCCCGATTGTAATCCTGCATTGCCGCTGCAAAAATCTCTGATGCAGAAGCGCTGTAACGGTTAATCATCACAAACAAAGGACCTTTATATTGTTGTTCTGCATCATCGTCTTCATGTACACGAATTCGTTGGTAAGCATCACGTACTTGCACAACAGGACCATTAGTAATAAACAAACCACTTAAAGCAACCGCTTCTGTTAATGCGCCACCACCATTCTCACGCAAATCAATAATTAACGCATCGGCTTTTTGTTTCTCTGCTTTAACCAATAATTTTTTAACATCGTCAGTTAAACCAATATAGAAACTTGGCACTTTGATTACCGCAATATTTTTACCATCTGCTTTATCCATGGTTAATTTTGCAGCTTGATCTTCAATACGCACTTTATCGCGCACTAAAGTAATAATACGGGATTTTCCACCTTTAGACGGCTCAATTTCTAACCGCACTTTTGTGCCTTTTTTACCTTTAATTTTCTCAACGATATCTTCTAAACGCCAGCCAACGATATCTTCAATCTCGCCTGTAGCTTGTCCCACACCGATAATTTTATCTCCGGGATGTAATTTTTTACTTTTCTCCGCTGGTGCGCCAGGAACAAGTGACTTAATGCTTGTTTCATCATCTTCTGATTGTAACGTTGCCCCAATCCCCTCAAGCGAAAGATTCATGCTTTCATTAAAACTTTTCGCGGTTCTTGGTGCAAGATAGCTGGTATGTGGATCAATTTCGCGAGCAAATGCATTTAAATAAGTTTGAAGAATGTCATCTGCCTTCGTTTGAGTTAAACGGCGAATTGCCAAATTATAACGTTTGGTGAGTTTTGACTTAATTTCTGACCATTTTTTATCTTTTAATTTAAGATTGATGATGTCATTTTTTACTCGTTCTTCCCAAAGTTTGTTGGCTTCCTCTTCAGTTTTCGGAAATGCCGCTTTTTCACGATCAATTTCAATTTGATCCTGGCCATTCAAATTAGGTTCTTTATCTAATAAAGACAACGCATAAGCATAACGTTCATAACGACGCTTCATCATTACATCATAAATATCAAAAGCAGCAGAAAGATCACCTTGATTTAACTGGTCATCCAACTTAGCGCCATATTTTTGACGAAGTTCATCTACATCAGATTGCAAAAAGGTGTTATGGCTAAAATCAATATTTTTAATATAACGATCAAAAATCTTCTCAGAAAAAGCATCATCCAATGAGATCTTTCGATAATGCGATTGGGTTAATCGAGTCGTTGCACGCTTAGTTGCCAACTGATTCTCTTCGCTTGCTGTTGGAATAGTAATATCGCTCAGTTTTAATTTAGGCTGCACAGCAAAAGCAGGCATAGAGCCGATTAACAATGCCGATAACAATGCGCGAGTAATCACATTTTTTGAAATATTAGATCTCATAACCTTTCCCGAGTAGAATTAAATCATTATGCAAATAAGCGATCTGCAGCTACGCTCATAACCAAACCGTTTTCAAGCTCAACACGTGCAGAATCTTTTAGAACTTCCACTACTGTTGCTTTTTTTGCATTATCACCAGCTTTCACTTTCACCACAGAACCAACAGAAATTTGTGAAAAATCAACCGCACTTAGTGACGGTTTATTGAGGTGTTTAGCATTTTTATTTGCAGGTTTACGTGGGCGTTGTTTTTGTTGTGCTTTTTTCGCGGCAGCCTCTGCTTTACGTTTTTCAGCAACACGAGCTTTAGCATCTGCAAGCTGTTGAGCTGCATGAGCTACATGCTCCGCTTCTAATGCTCCAGCTGGATTACCTTGTAAATCTACGCGCACTGCGCCTTCGCGACAGCCATGTAAATAACGCCAATTTGATGTGTATTGACGAAGAGCCTGACGCAACTGAGTTTTACTTACACGCTCATCATCTTGTAATGCTTCCGCTAAATCTTGGAACAGACCAATTTTTAATGGTTTTGCTTCGCCTTCTAAAATAAAGCAAAGCGGGAATTTTTCAGCCAAATACGCAATAATATCTTTTGTATTGGTTAATTTTTGTGAATTTACTTGCGCATCAGTGGTCTGAACGCCAGATTGAGAATCAGTCATGTTAGTTATCCTAGGGTAAATATAAACCGACTTAGTTTATCGCACTTTTTACAAAATTTACAATGAATCAAAACATTGTGAATAAATTTTGCACAAAAATAGTCAAGATCACTTCCCATATATACTTAAACAAGGCTAAAATGCCCCGTTTTAACAACCGAATAAAAGATAATCTTTCGTGCAAGAATCAAATCTCACACAAAAATCATTTCAAATTATAAAATGCGAAGAATGTGATGCTAGCGTAGAAACGCCTTTAATATTAAATAAAGATGAACAAGCTGAATGTCCACGTTGTTATCACCATTTAGCGACAGGTGGGCGTTGGTCTGTTCATCGTTGCGCTATGGTTGCTTTATCGATCCTTATTTTGATGCCATTTGCCTTAGGTTATCCCCTATTAAGTCTTCATTTATTAGGTGTAAAAATCGACGCATCTATTTGGGAAGGTATTTGGAAAATGTCAGTGGCAGGCTATGAATACACTGCCTTTATGGTGTTTATCTGTGCCGTTGTCATGCCTATTACCTTTGCAATTTTAGTCATTATGCTCTGGATTGCAAAAATTTTGCATATTAAACCACGTAGTATTTTGCTTTTTTTAGGTTATATAAAACCTTGGGTTATGTTTGATGTTTATTTAGTTGCGCTAGGCGTGACGATGTTCAAAGTGCGTGAATATGCAACACTGGAAATTAATGTTTATTTAATTCCCTTTATTTTCACCGCACTTTTGACAACATTACTTTTTATCAAATTAAACCTTAAAGCATTATGGAAAGAGTTTTATCCTGAAAATGAACCTGCTTATGATGCAAACAACATCGAATTATGTGATGCTTGTAACTATACATTTTCAAAAAATGGCATTCATTACGATAAAAAGAACAACCCACGATGTCCGCGCTGTTTATCGCCTATTCATATTTCAGATAATATTAAGTTACAACGCACTTGGGCAAGTTTAATTGCTGGGATTATTATGCTTTTCCCAGCAAATTTATTACCCATATCAGGCATTTATTTAACAGGTTCGCTCTCTGAAGATACATTAATATCTGGTGTAATTTCTTTTGTGAACATGGGCAGTTATTTTGTTGCTTTCGTGGTATTCTTTGCGAGTATTTTTGTCCCAATCAGTAAAGCTACAATTTTACTTTACTTACTAAGTTGTGTTCATTTTAAATGGCGACACTCTATAAAATGGCAAATACGTTTATTACATATTGTGCATTTCGTTGGACGCTGGTCGATGCTCGATTTATTTGTATTAGCCTTAATGATGTCTCTAGTAACTCGCGGTGAAATTATTAATTTTACCGTTGGTCCTGGTGCATTTTACTTCGGCGCTGCCGTATTTTGCAGCATGATTTCAACCTCACAATTTGATAGTCGATTAATTTGGAAAATTTATGACAGAGAAAAATAGTTCTTCAATGAAAGATCAACATACAGAAATGACAGCGGCAGTACGAAAAACTCGTCGTATTTCTCCATTTTGGTTACTTCCATTTATTGCATTATGTATTGGGGCAATTTTATTCTTCCAAATTGTTAAGGAACGTGGCACAAGCATCACGATTACCTTTACCAATGGTTCCGGTATCGTTGCGGATAAAACACAAGTTCGCTACCAAGGGTTGCAAATTGGTGTGGTGAAAAAAGTAAATTTCACAGATAACATGCAAAAAGTGGAAGTTGTTGCCAATATCAATCCTGAAGCATCAAGTATTTTGCGTGAAAATACAAAATTCTGGCTTGTTCAACCAAATGTTTCACTTGCAGGAATTTCAGGTTTAGATTCTCTCGTATCAGGCAATTACATCACTCTTCAACCGGGTGATGGCGATCACGAAGATGAATTTATTGCGGAAGAACAAGGCCCCATTGCCCAAGTTTCGCCTGGAGATTTATTGATTCACTTAATTTCTGATGACTTAGGCTCAATTTCCATCGGTGCATCCGTCTATTTTAAAAAACTACCTGTAGGAAAAATTTACGATTACCGCATTAATAAAGACAATAAGGTGCAAATAGATGTTGTGATTGATAAAGCCTATGCGCACTTTGTGAAAAAAGATTCACGTTTTTGGAACATCAGTGGCATTAACGCTAACATTAGCCCATCTGGCCTAAATCTAAATGTAGAAAGTTTAAATGCGATTGTACAAGGAGCTGTTTCTTTTGACTCTCCAGCTGACAGCCCAAAAGCAGATGAAAATAATCATTTCACGCTCTATACCAATTTAAAAGCGGCAAAACGTGGAATTGAAGTCAACGTAAATATCCCCGCATCTGCTGGTCTCGTTGCAGGACAGACCGAAGTTTATTCTCAAGATAATCCTATCGGGATTCTTTCTAAAATAAGTGCAGTTGAAAATAACGATGAAATTTTAGAAGGCAGTTTATTGATAGATCCAAACCAAGCCTCTTTATTTAAAGCGAATAGCAAAATCGTACTTCGCAATAAAAAAACGGATCTTGGTAATTTAGCAGATCCAAAAAAATTCTTTCGTGGCGAATATTTTGATGTCATTGCTGGAGATGGTGAAACTAAGCATAAATTTGATGTCATTAAAGAAAATGAGTTATTACTCAATGCACCTAATACATTAGTTTTAACACTCACCGCACCAGAAAATTATGGTGTAAGTGAAGGGCAAAATGTGTTTTATAACAACATGCCAATCGGACAAATTGTTTCACAAAAAGTGGATGTAAATGGTGTGCAATTTAAGGCAGCAATTGCATCTGAATATCGCAATTTAATTCACGAAAACACACAATTTGTCGCAGCAACCAACTTTGATATCAGCGTTGGATTAGACGGATTGCGTTTTGAGTCCGCTACACCAGAAAAATGGTTACAAGGTGGCGTGCGAGTACTAACGAAATCAGGTCAGGGAAAAGCTAAAGATAGCTATCCACTTTATCAAAATATTAGCAATGCTGAACATGGGATTATAGGAAATATTCTTACGCCAACAATAACCTTACACACCCAAACGTTACCAAGCATTGATAAAGGTTCTCTCGTACTATATCGTCAATTTGAAGTGGGGAAAATTTTAAATATTAAACCTCAAACGAATAGCTTTGATGTTGAAGTTTATATTTACCCTGCCTATCAACATTTGTTGACAGATAAAAGCCGTTTTTGGGTAGAAAGTGCGGCGAAAATTGATATCACACCTAAAGGAATTAGCATTCAAGCGACGCCACTTGCGCGTTCCTTAAAAGGTGCGATTAGCTTTGATAATAGTGGTTCGGGCAATAATCGAACACTTTACGCAAATGAAAGTTATGCCAAATCCATCGGACTTGCAATCACCTTAACGGCAGATGATGCAACCAATCTGAGCAAAGGGATGAGTCTGCGCTATTTGGGGTTAGATGTGGGGCAGATTGACAGTATTCAGCTTGATGCAAAATCTAAACGCATCACTGCAAAAGCATTAATAAACCCAAATTATATGAATATGATTGCGAAAGAAGGTTCTAACTTTACGATTATCTCACCACAAATTTCAGCTGGTGGAATAGATAACCTTGATAGCTTATTACAGCCTTATATCGATATTGAAATCGGGAATGGTAAACCAAAAACACAATTCAATTTAGTTCAAACAGCTCCACAACGTAATAAATTTAGTAATGGTACGTCATTTATTTTAGAAACACGTGATGCGATGAATTTAAGTGAAGGTTCACCAATTCTTTATCGAGGCGTAGAAGTGGGTACCGTGAAAAAATTTGAGCTTAACAGTCTTGGTGATCGCGTCTTAGTGCATATTGCAATCATGCCGAAATATAGCCATCTTGTTCGACAAAATACAGAGTTTTGGATTGCATCAGGCTATGACTTTACCTTAGGCTGGAAAGGTGCAGCATTTAATACAGGAAGTGTTCAACAGTTGCTAAAAGGTGGTATTTCTTTCTCCACACCAGCAGAAAAAGAAATTCAACCACAGGCGCAGCCAAACAAACGTTTCTTACTTCAAATAAAGCGCCCTGAAGAAGTGCAAACTTGGGGAAGCGGCGCTTTACCACAATAAATAAAAAATGGATTAAACGGTAAAAGGTTTAATCCATTTTTTATTATCGATTTAAATAGTCCAATAAATTTTCCCACTGTAATTGCATATCTTTCATACCCAGCTCATACATTGCCTGCAATTTATTGGGATCTTTTTCAATGCGCTTAATCTTCAAATCAACAGAAGGTCGAATAACAAAAATATCGCCTTTTTCTGCTAGCTTAATCACATTTTCAACTTGTCGATTATACATGGCATAACGCTGATTTACGGCATCTGCAAAATGTGGATAACGTCGATAAAACCATTTGGCAATCCAAGCCATCGGCTTAGATTTTCTATACTCTAAAGTGCGGGTAAGAATAACAATAATTTTATCGTATCCTAACTTCTGCATTTGTTCGACAGGAATAGAATCCACAATAGCGCCATCCAAATAAGGAATACCGTCTATCTCAACTGGCCGAGAAACATAAGGCATAGCGGAAGTGGCACGCAACACCTCCATTTGCGCCAAAGGATCTGTTAATTTGACATATTCCGCTTGTGCAGTTTGTAAATTAGTCACAGCCACATAAAAATCGATATCTGATTCTTTAAACGTTTTATTATCAAACACATCATATTTGAAAGGTACTTCATAAAAAGCAAAATCTTTATTCACGATATTTCCAGTACTCACCAAACTTTTAAAACTGATATAACGTTTATCTGATATAAATTTCTTGTTATAACGAATTGCCCGCCCTTTTTGCCGAGAAGGATAATTAACGCCAAACAATGCACCAGCTGAAACGGAAATAATGCCATCCACCCAAAAATCTTTATCTAAGAAGGTATCTAGTACTCCCGCGGTGTACATGCCTCGCATCGCCCCACCTTCTAATACTAAGCCAATTTTCATTGATTTTTTAACTTCTTCCATTTGAAAACAACACATAAAAATATTGCGTGCCATTTCTGAACACGCAATTATTTGAATAATCTAAATTAATCCCGTTTTCGACTCAGTAACCACCAAATCATCACAATAAATAGCAAACTTGGCATTAACGCACCGAAAACAGCAGGCATGTTATAAACAACGCTCATTTGCCCGAAAATTTCATTTACTACATAAAACAAAAATCCAAAACAGATGCCCGTTACAATTCTAGCTCCCGCTGTCACACTGCGTAGCGATCCAAAAATAAACGATAATGCCAATAACATCATTACGCCAACAGATACAGGTTGGAAAATTTTCCGCCAGAATGTGAGTTCAAAGCGACTCACATCCTGACCTGTTTCACGTAAAAATGAAATGTAATTATACAAACCTGAAATAGACAGTGATGTAGGACGTAAAGAAACAGCGCCTAATTTATCTGGCGTTAAATTTGTTTCCCATTTTTCCGATAAGCGATTACTTGTCGTGATTTCATCCTTGCTAATCATAGAATGGTTCACTTGACGTAAAGTCCATTTACTTTCATTTTCCGAATAACTTGCTTGGTTAGCATGTTTCAATTCCGTCAAATTACGATGTCGATCAAAAGTATAAATATAAATATCGTTTAATTTTGCGTCATCCATCACACGTCGAACAAACACAAAATTATTACCATCTTTTGCCCAAACGCCATTTTTCATGGAAAGCATTGAACCACCAGAAAGCGCTCGAGCACGCATATCACGTGCGAACTGCTCAGTTTGCGGAATCCCCCACTCACCAATCACCATGGTTAACAACACTAATGGTAATGCGGTTTTCATCACGGCCATTCCGATTTTAAAACGAGAAAAGCCAGCAGCTTGCATAACAACGAGTTCGCTTCGACTCGCAAGGTTGCCCAAAGCCATTAGCGCACCAAGCAATGCTGCCATAGGAAAGAAAGTTTCAATATCTTTTGGAATGGTTAAGCCAGTAAAAGCCACCGCTTGCCAAATATCATAAGTGCCTTTACCTACGCTACGAAATTGTTCCACAAATTTAATAATGGCAGAAAGCCCAACCAATGTAAGCAAAGTGGCAAAAATTGAGCCAAGAATACTTTTTCCAATATAACGATCGAGGGTATTCATCATTTTGCTTATCCTTTTCTACTGAATAAATGGCGGAATTTATACATCGAAGCGCTATCCCAACCATTTAATACGATACCAAGCAATAAAAAGCCAATATTAACAAGAGGCATAAAAATAGCAGCATCTAATTTTCCTGCTGCCCCCGCAGATTTAAAGGAGCTTTGTAATAAAAAATAAATTAAATAGAATAAAAGTGCGGGTAAAATTTTGGCAAATCTACCTTGTCGAGGATTTACACGGCTTAATGGCACAGCAATTAACGCCATGAGTGGAACCGCTAGAATTAATGTAATACGCCAATGCAATTCAGACTTCGCAGAAGATGAATCTAAACCGATAAGTTGAGACAATGTTAATTCTGCGACTTCATCATTCGTATTTTCTGTTTCCTGATGACCCAAATAGGCTTGATATTCATCAAAATGCGTAATGCGGAAATCAGGCAAAACAGAAGTGCCTTCAACTCGTTGCGTATTTTGTAAATTCAGAATTTGATCGCCATTTGGCAGCGCTTTTAATTCGCCTTTTTCAGCAGTCACAACGGATGGTTTCGTTTGTCCTTTTGGTGCAGTTTGGAACAAATACACGTCATTGATTTGATTTCCCTTGATACTATCAATAAATAAAACAAAATTGTTGTTATTCGTTGCTATAAACTGACCAGAAGCAAGCGCCCCCATTGTTGGATTCGCTTTGGCATCTTCCACAATTGCCGCTTGTTTTTGAATTGACCAAGGCGAAAGCCACAAGACGTTATAAGCAGCAAGTCCCGCAGTAATCAATGAAAGCATTAACGCCACACGCACTAAAACACGTTGCCCGACACCACAAGCATGCATCACCGTTATTTCACTTTCAGCGTAAAGACGACCAAAAGTGAGTAAAATCGCAATAAACAAACATAATGGCAACATTAATTGCGCCATAGCAGGCATGCCTAGCCCAAGCAAGGAAAATACTAAATCAGCTGGCACTTTACCATTAGCCGCAGATCCTAGTACGCGCACTAACTGCTGAGAGAAAAATATCAGCAATAAAATGAACAAAATGGCGACTTGGCTCTTAAATACTTCTTTCGTTAAATATCGAATTAAAATCATCTTATTTCGTTTGTTTTTCTAAATCTAAAACGGGGGAAAACTGGATAAAATCGGTCGCGTATGATACCTTATTTTCGCTGAATTAAACAGAAATTTAAGGACATCAAATGAAATATCAAGCAAAAAATACCGCACTTTCTCAAGCCAGTGATTGCATTGTTTTAGGCGTACATGAGAACAATGTATTTTCAAAAAGTTTCCATGAAATCGATCAATTAACCCAAGGCTATTTAAACGACTTAGTGAAATCGGGTGAGCTAACTGGCAAATTAGCCCAAACTATTTTACTTCGAGATCTTCAAGGTCTGGCTGCCAAACGCGTGTTAATCGTTGGCTGTGGCAAAAAAGGAGAACTCACGGAGCGTCAATATAAACAAATCATCCAAGCTGTATTAAAAACACTAAAAGAAACCAACACGCGTGAAGTCATTTCTTATTTAACTGAAATTGAATTAAAAGATCGCGATCTTTATTGGAATATCCGCTTTGCCATTGAAACGATTGAATACACCAATTATCAATTTGATCATTTCAAATCTCAAAAACTAGAAGCCTCTGTTTTAGAATCCTTCATCTTCAATACAGATTGTGATCAAGCACAACAAGCTATTTCTCACGCCAATGCGATTAGCTCAGGTATAAAAGCAGCACGCGACATCGCAAATATGCCACCAAATATCTGCAACCCCGCTTATCTTGCTGAACAAGCAAAAAATTTAGCAGAAAATTCTACCGCACTTTCATTAAAAGTTGTGGATGAAGAAGAAATGTCAAAACTTGGAATGAACGCTTATCTTGCCGTCTCAAAAGGTTCTGAAAACCGTGCTTATATGTCTATTTTGACATTCAATAATGCACCAGATAAAAACGCCAAACCAATTGTACTTGTCGGCAAAGGATTAACCTTTGATGCGGGCGGTATTTCACTTAAACCTGCCGCTGACATGGATGAAATGAAATATGACATGTGTGGTGCAGCTTCTGTCTTCGGCACAATGAAAGCCATTGAAGAGTTGAACTTGCCATTAAACGTTATTGGTGTTTTAGCTGGTTGTGAAAATCTGCCAGATGGTAATGCTTATCGCCCTGGCGATATTCTCACCACCATGAACGGTTTAACCGTAGAAGTGCTCAACACCGATGCAGAAGGTCGATTAGTCCTTTGTGATGCCCTCACTTATATTGAGCGTTTTGAACCAGAGCTTGTTATTGATGTTGCAACCTTGACTGGTGCTTGTGTGGTTGCGCTTGGCCAACACAACAGTGGCTTAGTTTCTACAGATAACGATCTTGCCAATGCACTACTTCACGCGGCAACAGAAACCACTGACAAAGCGTGGCGTTTACCATTAAGCGAAGAATATCAAGAGCAACTGAAATCACCTTTCGCCGATCTTGCCAACATTGGCGGTCGCTGGGGCGGCGCAATTACAGCGGGTGCATTTTTGTCTAATTTCACGAAAAAATACCGCTGGGCACATTTAGACATTGCAGGTACAGCTTGGTTACAAGGCGCAAATAAAGGTGCAACAGGTCGCCCTGTTTCGCTATTAACCCAATTTTTGATTAATCAAGTTAAATAACCAAAAAACTGGCACATGTTGCACCTTTAAATCGATTACTCTGCTAGTTCGGTTTGCTCGTGTGCCATTAGTTCCTGCCCCACATCATCAAGCAAACTTAAATAACGTTCATATTGTTTCAACATATCGGCGATCAATTCATCTTGATCCATATATTGAACATCGTAACCGACTCGTCCATCAAAGAAATAAGTGTAAGGCTCATAAGTAACATTGTGTTGAATGTGCGGTAGATTTTCATCGTTAATTAATTGCTCTGATACTTCGCGCCCAACAGATTTAATACCATACATAAAATCTCGCATTGATTCTTTATGAATTACCAATTCCAAAGCTGGCTCTTCTTGTTCAAATAATGTGTTGATTTCTACACTTAAATTATATTTTCCTGTTAATTCTTGACGTAATTCTCGCATAGCGGGTAACGCCGTATTTTTAAGAAAACGTAAAATATCTTTCTCTTGCGTTTGGTTCATCATTTGCTCTAAATGTGATTTCCATTTATCGCCACTCCAGAAAATGCTAGTTGGATTGACTTTAGTAGAAAAATATTTTTTATCCGCAATTAAGCCTTTCCATAAACTAAAACACATTACCAACATTAATAAAGCAAAAGGCAAGGCTACAATTAATGTCATTGTTTGCAAATTAGCAAGTCCACCAGACTGCATAAGCACAATTGCAACGACTGACATTAACGTTCCCCACATTATGGCTTGCCACGCAGGCGAAGCTAAACTTTTATCACGAGATGCAATGTTATTTAACACATAAATGCCTGAATCCGCTGAAGTGATAAAAAACAATGAAATCACTAATAAACTCACAAAGCCTGTTACTGTTGGCAAAGGCAGATAATTTAAAAATTTAAATAATAAAATTTCTGGAGAAGAAATAAATTCGCCAAGCCCGCCCGCGGCAATGCCATCATTTAGCCATACCGCTGTATTACCAAAAACAGTAAACCATAAAATACCAAATAAACTTGGAATAACTAATACGCCAAAAATAAATTCACGTATAGTTCGTCCTTTAGAAATACGGGCAATAAATAAACCCACAAACGGAGCCCAAGAACACCACCAAGCCCAATAAAGCACAGTCCATCCACTAAACCAGCTAGTATGTTCTTGTTCATAAGCATAGGTTTTAAAACTGAGTTGCACTAAATTGCTGAAATAATTACCAATGTTGTCGCTAAAGGCAGATAAAAGGTATAACGTAGGCCCTGCAATTAAAACAAAAAGAAGTAAACCAAATGCTAAAGTTAAGTTAATTTCACTTAATATTTTCACTCCTTTTCCAACACCAGAAATGGCAGAAAACACCGCTAAACACATTACCACAACAATAACGCTAACTTGTAAAGCAAAGCTGTTCTGACTTATCCAACCTATTTGTTCAAGCCCTGCACCAAGCTGTGATGAACCGAAACCTAATGTGGTAATAATCCCAAACAATGTGGCAAGTAACGCCATAACATCAATCGCATCGCCGATTTTGCCATTAATACGATCTTTTAATAAAGGATAAAAACAAGAGCGCAATGCTAAAGGTAATTTATAACGAAACCCAAAATAAGCTAATGCTAAAGCAATAGTGCCATAAACTGCCCAAGCGTGAATGCCCCAGTGGAACAGGGTGTGAAGTAAAGCTTCTTGTTGTTTATGTTCGGCTGAACCCGTTGTAATGTCAGAAAGATAATGGGTTAATGGTTCTGCTACGCCAAAAAACATCAGCCCAACCCCCATTCCAGCGGCAAATAACATCGCAAGCCAAGATAAGAAACTAAATTCAGGTTCTTCTTCATCCTGCCCTAGTTTTATATTGCCAAGACTACTTACTGATAAAATTAATAAAAATCCTAAAAACACTGAAAAAGTGAGAACATAAAACCAACTAAAATTGGCAAAAATGCTAGTTTTAGCTTGATTCAATAATGCTTGCGTTTGTGCTGGGACAATTAAAATCATCGCCATAAGTAACAACACAAAAAATAATGTAACGCCAATTACCAAAGGATTAAATGACGTTCGCTTTGTCATAAATTGAAATAAAGACAAACTTTTCCCCTTAACGATTAAGTGAATAAATTAAAAAATAGATTTAATAAACATTGCCTAGAGGCAAAAGTGTGTAATGGAACCACTACAAATGACAGCACATAGAAGTGCGATTTTGAAGGAAACGTTCAGTAGGAATTGAAGGTTTGTTTCCTAAAAGCTAATACATAATAACAAAATGTAGTTATTATTTCAAATTAGTGAAGATTTGTTTAAAAGTTCTATGAACAATCAAATATTTTTCTTTATATAATTTTCTAAAATAAATCTTGATAAAGAGAAGGTAGGGATGAACTTTATTATTAATAAAAAACCGCACTTGGAGAAAAACAAAGTGCGGTCATTTTTACTACATCACCGACACCGCTTTAATCTGAACATAAACATCTTGCCCAATAGCAAAACGCAGTTCATTTTGGGCCCATTTACTGATACTTGCCCAAATCTTATTCCCTTCTACTAATACGGCAATATCTACTCGAGAATCTTGTATTTCAATTTGTGCGACTTGGCCACGTAAAATATTACGAATGCTTGTTTGTTCTGGCTTTTGCAGCGTGATAGAAACATCTGAACTATAAATACAAACTCGCACTCGCTCGCCTACATTCGCAGGCACTTGATGAATCCAAAGTGCTTGTTCACCTAACGAAAGTGCGGTCATTTTATAAGGAGGATTATGCAAATGAACGGGCAAGGCAAGTACACTACTCTGTTCGCTTTCCCCTTTCCAAGAGGCAAAAATAGGACTATTCCAAATTTTTTCTACGCTGTCATAGGCTTTCACAATGCCGTTTTCCATCAGCACAACGCGATCAGCTAAACGCAACAGTTCGTCCAAGCTATGTGTAACATATAAAATCGGGATATTAATTTCTTTAGAAAGACGTTCCAAATATTGCATTAACTCGCGTTTGCGGGGAACATCAAGGGCTGAAAGTGGTTCGTCCATCAGTAAAATATCAGGATCAGTCAGCAGTGCCCGCCCGATTGCCACACGTTGTTTCTCTCCGCCAGAAAGCGTAAGCGGATAACGCTTTAATAAGTGAGTAATCCCGAGAAGATCGACAATATAATTAAAATCATCTTGCGAGACATTTTTCATGCCATATCGCAAATTTCCTTTTACGGTATAGTGAGGAAATAAGCGCGCATCTTGGAATACATAGCCAATTTTACGCAAGTGAGTCGGCAATGATTCTTGGGTTTCCATATCCACTAAAGTGCGGTCATTTAAACGGATGAATCCTTCGTCTGGTTGTATCAAGCCACTCACGAGATTAATCAGCGATGTTTTGCCTGAGCCAGACAAACCGAAAATAGCTGTCACACCTTGATCTGGCACTTGTATATTCGCTTGCAAGGCAAGTTGCCCGAGCTGTTTTTTCACATTAATCTGCAACATTTCCTTGTCCTAATTTTTTCTGCATTCGCTTGCTCAACCACTCTGACAATAGCAAAGAAATCAATGAAAGAATAATAGCAAATAAACATAAGCGAGCGGTTTGTTCTTCTGCTCCTGGTGTTTGAATAAAAGAATACATCGCAAGGGGAATGGTCTGAGTTTCACCGGCAATATTCGATACAAACGTAATAGTCGCGCCAAATTCCCCTAATGATCGTGCGAAACCAAGAACGAGCCCAGCTAAAACCCCCGGTAAAGAAAGCGGCAAGGTTATTGTAAAAAATACACGCCAAGCGGAAGCGCCAAGTGTTTGCGCCGCTTGCTCCAATTTAATATCAATATTTTCTAAAGAAAGTCGAATCGCGCGAACTACCAATGGAAAAGCAACCACAGCAGAGGAAAGCACCGCCCCCTTCCAACTAAAACCAAAAGATAAACCAAACCACTGATATAAATACTTACCAATGAAACCATTGCGCCCCATTGCCACAAGTAATAGATAACCGATAACCACAGGAGGCAACACTAAAGGCAAATGAATTACGCCAGTAATCAGGGATTTTCCATAGAAGTTTTTGCGCGCTAAGAGCCATGCGACAAAAATGGCTAACGGCAAACTCCAAAGCATGGAACTGACGGCAACACTCAAACTTAAATTAATCGCTGAGATTTCCATTGGCGTCAAATTGAAAAATAAAAAAAATTGGGTAAGCAAAATAAATAGCCTCTGTTTAAATGCCTGATTGATGGGAAAAATCCCACATTTACGAGAGATATAATAACGCTAATAACAAAGGGCAGAAATATCTGCCCTTAATAAATGTTAAAATGCCACCTTATTTTGCAGAGAAACCATACCCTACAAGCACTTTCTTCGCTGCATCTGATTCTAAATATTTCAAGAAATCGCGAGAATCCGCATTATCATGACCTTTTACAATAGAAACGGGATAAACAACCGGTTTATGGCTATCTGCCGGGAACACTGCAACCGTTTTAACTTGTTGGCTAACTTTTGCATCAGTGCTGTACACAATACCGTAAGGTGCTTCTGCACGTTCAACTAAAGCTAATGCACCACGAACATCTTTTGCACGTGCTAAACGCTCTTGCACTTTATCCCATAAATTTAATTTGGTTAATGCTTCTTCTGCGTATTGACCAGCAGGTACATGCGCAGGATCGCCAACAGATAAATAGCTATCTTTTAATGCATTGATCCATTCACCTTTTGCAATATCCACAGAATTTACCGCACTTTTTGCTGGTGCGATTAAGACTAAATCATTACCCACTAAAACTTTTTCGGTTTCTTTTACGGTTAAATCTTTTTCAGAAAGATATTTCATCCATTTATTGCTTGCAGAGACAAAAATATCTGCTGGCGCGCCTTCTTCAATTTGTTTTGCTAAAGTTGAAGAAGAAGCAAAAGAAAACACTACTTCATTTTTCGGATTTTGTTTTGCGTAATCTTTTGCAACTTGTTGTAAAGCATCTGTCATTGAAGCCGCTGCAAATACAGTTACTTTAGCGGATGCCGCAAAAGAAAAGCCTAATCCCGCGATTAAAAGTGCGGTTGAAATTTTAGTTAATTTTTTCATGAATCATCTCCTATGATTTAACGTTATTTACTTAATTATATATTGAAATAAATAACAATCATATAGCAAAAGAAAAATTATTTAGTAAAATATATAACGCTTATACTTACTTAGGACCGCAAAATGAAAAACACCGAAATTTTACTCACCATTAAACTGCAACAAGCACTTTTTATCGATCCAAAACGAGTGCGTTTACTCAAAGAAATTCAACAATGCGGTTCGATTAATCAAGCTGCGAAAAATGCAAAAGTGAGCTATAAAAGTGCATGGGATCATTTAGAAGCCATGAATAAAATCAGTCCTCGCCCATTGCTTGAACGAAATACAGGTGGAAAAAATGGCGGAGGCACAGCGCTTACCACTTATGCCGAGCGTTTGCTACAGCTTTATGATTTATTAGAACGTACGCAAGAACACGCCTTTCATATCCTACAAGATGAATCTGTGCCGTTAGATAGTTTGCTCACGGCAACTGCACGTTTTTCTTTACAAAGTAGCGCTCGCAATCAATTTTTTGGACGAGTGGCACAACAACGAATCATTGACTCTCGTTGTGTCGTGAATGTGAATGTGCAAGGATTACCAACGCCATTGCAAGTTTCTATTACCACAAAAAGCTCTGCTCGTTTGAAACTCATTACGGAAAAAGAAGTGATGCTGATGTTCAAAGCACCTTGGGTGAAAATTAGTGAAAAACCACTAGAAAATCAGGCTAATCAGTTCCCTGTAAATATCAAATCACTAAATGAAGAAGAAGCCATCCTTCAATTTGCTGACAGCGACATTGAATTTTGTGCCACAGTCCACCAGCCAAATCAATGGCAAATCGGGCAACAAGTTTGGATTCACATTGATCAAGAACAAATTATTTTAGCAACGCTGGGCTAATCCCAAAGTGCGGTAAATGTTGGAAGAACATTTTAATCTCATAAAAAAACAGGCTTGATGCCTGTTTTTTCTTATCGAATAAAACCCAAAACTAATTAGAAATATTTTTTACAATCAGCGTAATGCCATCCACACGTTCAACTTCAATCAATGCGCCAACCGTGAGATTATCGCCTTGAATACGCCAAGTTGTATCACCAAAAGCACCTCGACCAATTCCATTTGCGCCAAGATCTTGAACAATGCCTTGTTTACCAAGTAAGGCATGATCGCGTTGATTTAATGTTGAATGAGATTGATCATGGCGATCTTTACCATGTTGATATTTCCACCAAATCACAGAAAGTATACAAGCTAATAGCGCATAAAAAATAGCAAGTGAGGCAAGGGAAAGGCTTGGAAAAAGAAATTGTACAAATGCCGTCACTAAAGCTGCTAATCCCCACCATAGCAAAAATATCCCTGGTGTAAGCACTTCACCAATAAGCAAAATAAAGCCTAAAATCAGCCAGTGCCAAAGTGTCCAATTTATTAACCAATCCGTCATAGATTCTCCTATTTGTTATAAGGGCTTTTTATTACAAAAGTGCGGTGATAAACGATTAAAAAAATCACCGCACTTTATCTAAATTAAGATTTTTTATCTCCCTTTAATAACTCCGCAATACCTGCAACAGAACCAATTAAATTGCCAGCTTCTAATGGCATAAGCACGACTTTACTGTTGCCTGAACTACCGATTTCTTTCAATGCTTCTGTGTATTTTTGTGCAATAAAGTAGTTAATCGCTTTGGTATCACCGCTGGTAATTGCTTCTGATACCATCTGCGTTGCTTTTGCTTCAGCTTCCGCTGCACGTTCTCGAGCTTCAGCTTGTAAAAAGGCTTCTTGTCGCTCCCCTTCTGCTTTTAAAATTCGAGCTTGTTTTTCACCTTCAGCACGAAGAATCTGAGCCTGACGAATCCCTTCAGCCTCTAATACTTCAGCACGTTTATTTCGTTCCGCTTTCATTTGAGCATTCATAGAATCAATCAATTCACGAGGCGGACGAACATCACGAATTTCAATACGCGTTACTTTAATCCCCCATGGATTTGTCGCTTCATCCACAATAGCCAATAATCGACTATTAATAGAATCACGTTGAGAAAGCATTTCATCAAGCTCCATCGAGCCAAGCACGGTTCGAATATTTGTCATGGTTAAATTGATGATAGCTTGTTCCAAATGATTCACTTCATAAGCCGCACTTCTGGCATCAATCACTTGCACAAAACAAACCGCATCAATAGAAACATTGGCGTTATCTTTAGAAATCACTTCTTGAGAAGGGATGTCTAAAACTTGTTCCATCATATTAATTTTACGACCAATACGATCAACAAAAGGCACCACTAAATTTAACCCAGGCATTAATGTTCTTGTGTAACGACCGAAACGTTCGATTGTCCAGTTATAGCCTTGTGGTACGGTTTTCACTGTAGAAAACAAAATTAATGCGACTAATATCACAAAAATTAATGTAGAAATAGCAAATCCATCAAGCATATTTTTCTCCTTTAGTGGATAGATTGTATAAAAAGTCTATCAAATCTACCCACACTTTTATAGACTATTTTGTATAAAATTAAGGCAATTTTGCCACCACTGCGTAGCCTTCAATTAAGCCTTCCACTTCATAAGAAGCGCCTGCGGTAATGAAAGCAGCCTCACCTTGTTTCAAAAAAAGTGCGGTCGTTTCTGAGCGTAGATTTAACTGGCCATTCATCGCCAATAAAATACTCGCACTTTGTGCTTTTAAATGATGAGTTTCACCACATTCATATTGAATATTTTGCAAAGCGAAATCTTGTGCAGGCGTAGCATAAGTAAATATACGCGCGTCTTGAGGTGCCGACGGGATAATTTTAGGCTCTACTTCACGACAATCGACAATTTTAAGCAATTCTGGAATATCCACATATTTAGGCGTTAAACCACCTCGAATCACATTATCTGAACAAGCCATCAGTTCAATATTTTGCCCACGCAAATAAGCGTGCGGAATGCCAGCATCTTGGTAAATTCCCTCGCCTTTTTTGAGGTGCGCAATATTAAACAAATAGAAGCAGATTAAACCAGCATCTAATTTATCTAAAGAAATATTCATTGCATCAATGGTGTAAAGCACCCAATAATCTGGATTAGTTAAATCAAGACTATTAGCCTCATAAGCTGCTTGATTCTCTAACAAAATTGGGGAAAGCAATTGGTGTAGCTGAGCTTGGTCTGCTTGCATAATATCGGCATAGAAAGCATGTAAATCTTGTTTATGTAATTTTTTTGCAAGCGGGACTAAAGATGATCGTGCCTCTAAAGTTTTGATAATATCCGATTTATTTTTAAAACCATGCAACAACCAGAAATCAGATAAAGCAATCATCATTTCAGGTTTATGATTGTTATCTTTATAAGTCCGTGTTGATGCTTTTAACTCAATGCCTTTCGCATTTTCTTCCGCAAAACCTATTTCAGCTTGCGTTTTTGTTGGATGAAGTTGAATAGAAAGAGGTTGGGCAACATCAAGAATTTTTAATAAATAGGGTAATTCATCACCAAAACTTGCTCGGCTTTGTGCACCAAGTGCGGTAGGGTTTTTCTGTAAAAATTCAGTAAGTAACAAATTTTTACCATCGACTTCAATGCTTGAAGGCGCAGAATGATGAGCGCCCAACCACCATTCAGCATAATATTGATTTTCTTCCGCAGGAATATTCAGTAATTGAGGAATATATTGATGCCCTCCCCATACGTAATTTTGGAGTGAGCCAGTAAGTTTATAGATCATTTTTAATTTTTCCCTTGAATCCTATCTACACCACAGTTTTATTTACATAAATAAAAAATCCGCACAAAGGCGGACTTTTTTATCGTAAAGAAATTATTTAGTTAAGCTTAATACCACTGACTCTCCAGCGACCACTTCACCTGATTTTTTCACGATGCAAGAAATTTCATCCATATTGGAAATAACAACGGGTGTTAATACAGATTTTGCTTTTGATTCTAATAAAGGAAGATCAAATTCAATCACGGTGTCACCGCGCTTAACTGATTGACCTTCTTGCGCAATACGAGTAAAGCCTTCACCTTTTAACTCAACGGTATCAATACCAAAGTGTACAAATAATTCTACACCTTCTTTTGATTCCATTGAGAAAGCATGGTTGGTTTCAAAAATTTTACCAATCACACCATCCACTGGCGCAACAATTTTGTTACCGGAAGGACGAATGGCAACACCATCACCCACGATTTTTTCAGAGAAAACCACATCTGGAACATCTTCAATATTTACAATCTCACCAGAGATAGGTGCATAAATTTCAACTTCCACAGATTTGTTTTCTTTTGAACCGAATAACTTGTCAAATAAGCCCATTTTAATCTCCTATCCATTCATAGATGGCTGTTATTTTAACGTAAAATCAAACAATTTTGTTTAATTTAATGCATTTTCCGCCAAAAATTCTTCGATTAACTGCTCAATTTCCGAAGCGGTCGGTTTTTGTAATGCGGCATTAGCAAGTGCTTTTGCATCTTGGAAATTCACATTACGGATTAATTTTTTAATTCGAGGTACAGAAATAGCACTCATACTAAATTCATCTAATCCCATACCAAGTAACAATAAAGTTGCACGTTCATCACCGGCTAATTCACCGCACATTCCCGTCCATTTTCCCTCTGCGTGAGAAGCATCAATCACTTGTTTAATTAAACCAAGCACAGATGGCTGCATCGGATTATAAAGATGTGAAATTAACTCATTGCCACGATCCACTGCTAAAGTATATTGGGTTAAATCGTTAGTACCGATACTGAAGAAATCTACTTCTTTTGCTAAGAATCTTGCATTTACAGCAGCGGATGGCGTTTCAACCATTACCCCCACTTGGATATTCTCATCAAACGCTTTACCTTCTGCACGTAATTCCGCTTTTAATGTTTCAATAACCGCTTTTAATTCTTGAACTTCTTCTACGGAAATAATCATCGGGAACATCACCGCCAATTTACCAAATGCTGAAGCACGCAACACCGCGCGTAATTGTGCATTTAAAATTTCACGGCGATCTAACGCAATGCGAATTGCACGCCATCCCAAGAATGGATTCATTTCTTTTGGTAAATCTAAATATGGAAGCTCTTTATCGCCACCAATATCCATAGTACGAAGCACGGTTAAACGTCCATTCATTGCTTCTACGACTTCTTTGTAGGCGATGAATTGTTCTTCTTCCGTCGGAAGCTGTTCACGATCCATAAATAAAAATTCAGTTCGGTATAAACCAATACCTTCTGCACCATTACGATCTGCCCCTTCACAATCACGGATTGTCCCGATATTCGCGACCACATCAACTTTATGTCCATCCAATGTGATGGCTGGAAGATCTTTTAATTTAGCTAACTCTGCTTTTTCCTGAGAAATTTTAGCTTCAAGTGTTTTTAATTCATCAATCTGAGATTGTGTTGGATTGATATAAACGTGATTATTTATGGCATCTAAAATTAAGTAATCACCTGTATTAACCAATTCGGTCACATTATTTGTGCCTACAATCGCTGGTAATTCTAAAGAACGAGCCATAATAGAAGTATGAGAGGTTCTACCACCAATATCAGTGACAACCCCTAATACTTTTTCAAGATTAAGTTGAGCAGTTTCTGATGGAGTCAGATCATAAGCGACAAGAATTGATTCTTCTTGAATATCGCCAAGATCTACTATGTACATGCCCAAAATATTTTTAATTAAACGGTTACCAATATCACGAATATCACCAGCACGCTCTTTCAAATATTCATCATCGATCTCCGACAACATTGTGACTTGTTGATCAATAATTTTGCTCGCGGCAACTGCGGCATTAACCTTATTTGAACGAAGATAATCAAGAATTTCTTCTTCTAATTCTTCATCCTCAAGAATCATCAAGTGACCTTCAAAGATCGCGGCTTTTTCTTCGCCTAAAGAAACTAATGCGCGTTCTCTGATTGAATTAAGTTGCTCCACCGCCAATGCACGACCTTCATAAAATCGAGCGACTTCTACGTCAATTTGATCATCAGTAATTTTTTGCGTATCAAGAACAATCTTTTCTTCTTTAAGAACAAGAGCCTTACCAAAGGCAATACCTGGGGATGCGAGAATGCCAGAAATCATAGATACCTTCCGAAATAATTAAAAAAGGGATAGATAAACAATAGCCATAAAATTTCTCAATTTTATGGCTAAGTCAGTATTATTCTAAGGTTGGAATTAAAGTAACTAAATGGTCTACCGCCTGTTGCTCATCTTCACCTTCTGCAGAAATGGTGATCACTGTACCCTGTGTTAAACCTAGCGTTTGTAGCTTAAACAAACTTTTTGCACTTGCGCTCTTACCGGCAGACGTTACTGTGATATCAGAAGAAAAGGCTTTAGCTTCTTTCACAAACTGTGCTGCTGGACGAGTGTGTAAACCGTTTGGCACGGTGATTTCAACATCTTTTGAGTACATAATGCTACCTCTACTAATTAATGGTTAAAAAATAAAAAAACTAGGAAGTCGTCCTAGTATCCTTTTTCAAAGCAAAATAATCAAGAATAAACACTAAAAAGCTTGAAATTAAATCATAAAAAAAAGATAAATAGTTTATTTATTACACATAGTGCGCAATCGTTAAACTGCTGAAAAATGACGCTGTGATTTTGTTTCACTTAAACTTTCAATTAATCGATGATAATTATCATAACGAACAGGCGAAATTTTCCCTTGCTCCACTGCTTCACGTAACGCACACCCTGGATCGTTCAAATGTTTACAATCACGGAATTTACAGGTTCCCAAAACATATTGAAACTCTCGATACCCTTTTGTGATTTGCTCGGCATCTAAATGCCAAAGCCCAAATTCTCTAATTCCTGGAGAATCAATTAAATTACCGCCTTGTGGCAAATGATAAAGACGCGATGATGTCGTCGTATGCTGCCCTAGCCCTGATGTTTCACTCACGTCCCCTACTTGAGCGTTTACGCTAGGCAAAATATGATTAATTAAACTCGATTTACCGACACCCGATTGCCCAACAAAAATCGCCGTACCTTGTGCCAAAAGTGCGGTTAATTTTTCCATATTTTCACCACTCTTTGCTGAAATCATTAAAATTTCATAGCCAATATCTTGGTAAATTTTAAGTTGTTCTTCAATTTCTTGACGCTGTTCTTGAGCCAATAAATCCACTTTATTCAAAACAATGAGAGGCGTGATTCCCGCAATTTCACACACAACAAGATAACGATCGATAATATTTAAGGAAAGCGTTGGCAACACCGCTGATACAATAATAATACGATCAATATTCGCCGCAATGGGTTTCAAACCATCATAATAGTCAGGACGGGAAATTTCATTTTCTCGAGGGTGAATCGCCTCAATCACGCCACTCACACCTTGTAATTGTTCATTACCTTTACGCCAAACGACTTTATCTCCCACCACCAAACTCGACAAGGTACGGCGCAAATTACAACGATAAATTTCGCCTTGTTCATTTTCGACATCAGCATGAATCGAATAACGCGTGACCACAACACCTTCTTGTGATTCGCCAAGCATTTCATCTGACCATTCAATCTCTTTTTTCTTATGGCGATGCAATGTTTTCGCATTATTCGATTGAATTCTTCTGGTTTGGTTCTGAGTTAATTTACGTTTAGCCATAAAAGTGCGGTCGTTTTTTCCCTTGTTTTTGGTAAAATGAAAAAAAATTTTGCATAGGATACCTGATATTATGTCATTCGATAAACAAAATCTTATTTGGATTGATTTAGAAATGACCGGTTTAGATCCGGAAAAAGAACGTATTATTGAAATTGCCACTATCGTAACAGATAAAAATTTAAATATTTTAGCAGAGGGACCAGTGTTGGCTGTCCATCAGTCTGATGAATTACTCAATAAAATGAATGACTGGTGCCAAAAAACACATAGTGAAAACGGCTTAATTGAACGTGTAAAAGCCAGCAAACTCACCGAACGTGCAGCAGAATTACAAACCTTAGACTTTTTAAAAAAATGGGTACCAAAAGGTTCATCGCCAATTTGCGGTAACAGTATTGCCCAAGATAAACGCTTCTTAGTGAAATATATGCCTGATTTAGCCGATTATTTTCATTATCGTCATTTAGACGTGAGCACATTAAAAGAACTTGCTGCACGTTGGAAACCTGAAATTTTAGAAGGCTTTAAAAAAGAGAATACGCATTTGGCGCTAGATGACATTCGAGAATCGATTAAAGAGCTAGCTTATTATCGCGAACATTTCATGAAATTAGATTGACGAAAACTTCAACAAAAAATTTCTTTTTATGAAATTGCCCTTGCAAGCCCTAAAAATATTTGTATAATGCGACCACATTCACTGATGTGAACTGCGGGAATAGCTCAGTTGGTAGAGCACAACCTTGCCAAGGTTGGGGTCGCGAGTTCGAGCCTCGTTTCCCGCTCCAATTTTACATTATAAAAGCATTATTGCGGGAATAGCTCAGTTGGTAGAGCACGACCTTGCCAAGGTCGGGGTCGCGAGTTCGAGCCTCGTTTCCCGCTCCAAATTTCAATCCCTAGCCAAAAGGCTGGGGATTTTTTCTATCTATAGAAAGAAATAGCCAAAATGTTAAAAAGTGCGGTGAATTTTCTCAAAAAATAAAGGCTTGTGATTTAATAACACAAGCCTTTATTTTTATGCTTTCTTCAACCTTTTGGCACGACGTTTCATTCTTCTGACCCAACGGGTAATTCGCCATGCACGCGTAATTGAATAGACATAAAGGAAAAATAAAATGAAAAAGCCAACAAACATCGCCCACTCATTCACATAATAAACTTCCCCTAAAATACCGATAGTTGCACAAACTGCCGAAACAAACGTAATCAATAAAAAGGCTTGTCTTGATGTTAAACCTGCTCTCACCATTAAATGATGAACATGTAAACGATCTGGGCGGAATGGGCTTTTACCTTTACGTACACGGCGATAAATAATAGCAACCATATCAATCAAAGGAATCGCAATAATCCAAAGTGCGGTGACTGGATTCATAGGATGCCCTTTTCCTTGCGTACTCAATAACAAAATCCAAATAATGGTAAAACCAATTAATGTACTCCCCGCATCCCCCATAAACACCTTATATTTCGATCCAAATGGAATCCCTAGGTTTAGCATCAAATAAGGTAAAATCGACACGATTAAAGCAAAACTCCAATGTGCCATATCCATTTGCCCATCTCGATACATCAAAAAACCAATCGCGGCAAAAGAAACGCAAGAAAGCCCACCGAGCAATCCATCAATACCATCAATCATATTAAAGGCATTAATAATCGCGATAGTGGCAAAGACGGTAATAATCAAACCAATTGAACCAAGCGTTAACTGGAAAGGCCCTAAAATTTGACCAAGATGATCAAGATAAACATTCCCAAGATCAATCATTAAAATCGCCAGAATTGCTTGAATCCCCGCTCTTAAGAAAGGACTGATATCAAAGCGATCATCTAAAATCCCTATCGCCAATAAAACAAAAATACTGAACAAATAGAGATACGGTAATCGAAGCTGATCCCATTCCATCAAGTAATAGCAAAGATTTCCAACAAAAAGCGACACGCCACCGATTAGCGGAATTGCGCCTTGATGACGTTTACGATAGTTTGGCTTATCAACTAATCCAATCCAATTGGCAACTGGTCGCATCACAATCAATGTTAAAAATGCGCCAAGAAAAGTAACAAAAATACTCAGCATAGTGTGACCCTAAAATTTTTTTGTAAAGGATAACATAAGGCAAATTTACCTAGAAATATATTTTTCAAGAACCACAATTTTTCACGTCAACACCCGTATTTTTATAAAAAATGCGGTCCAAATTGACCGCACTTTTACTCTTATCCTTTATTTTACCAGTGGTATCCTACACTTCCCCCCGCATTCACATCACTTCGGCTATTGATACTAGCACCCAATTTAACCTCAATTTTGTTATTGGTTAAACGTCTGCCATAACCGACCGCTAACGCGTGTTCTCCTTTATAAGTGCCTACTGCCACAGAAACCGCAGACTCTCCAGCAAAATTTCCCCCTTGTAAGAAAGCAATCGCTGTTGCCCCCGCAATCCCTGCCCGTAAATCTTTGTTCATTTTTTGCATATTGCGATCGAGTTGTTGAATAGATTGCTGATCTTTGCGGATTTGTGCTTTCAAACTATCGTGTTCAGTACGAAGCTGTTGTAACTCTACTTTACTTGCTCCGCCACCTAACATCTCAGCAAATTCAGTTTCTGATTTACCTTGATTAGCAGGCAATTCTTTCCAACTTTCATAAGCAGATTTTCCTTTCTCGCCTTTAAGACCTTGTCCTCCTTTAAGGCCCGGTTCTCCTTTAGGACCTTTCTCGCCTTTTATTGCGTTAGTGAAATCAGCTTCAGATTTATTTCCATTGCCGTCTTGCGCTTTCCATATTTCGTATGCGGATTTTCCTGCATCACCTTTTTCGCCTTTTATTGCGTTAGTGAAATCAGCTTCAGATTTATTTCCATTGCCGTCTTGCGCTTTCCATATTTCGTATGCGGATTTTCCTGCATCACCTTTCTCGCCTTTTATTGCGTTAGTGAAATCAGCTTCAGATTTATTTCCATTACCGTCTTGCGCTTTCCATATTTCGTATGCGGATTTTCCTGCATCACCTTTCTCGCCTTTTATTGCGTTAGTGAAATCAGCTTCAGATTTATTTCCATTGCCGTCTTGCGCTTTCCATATTTCGTATGCGGATTTTCCTGCATCACCTTTCTCGCCTTTTATTGCGTTAGTGAAATCAGCTTCAGATTTATTTCCATTACCGTCTTGCGCTTTCCATATTTCGTATGCGGATTTTCCTGCATCACCTTTCTCGCCTTTTATTGCGTTAGTGAAATCAGCTTCAGATTTATTTCCATTACCGTCTTGCGCTTTCCATATTTCGTATGCGGATTTTCCTGCATCACCTTTTTCGCCTTTTATTGCGTTAGTGAAATCAGCTTCAGATTTATTTCCATTGCCGTCTTGCGCTTTCCATATTTCGTATGCGGATTTTCCTGCATCACCTTTTTCGCCTTTTATTGCGTTAGTGAAATCAGCTTCAGATTTATTTCCATTACCGTCTTGCGCTTTCCATATTTCGTATGCGGATTTTCCTGCATCACCTTTCTCGCCTTTTATTGCGTTAGTGAAATCAGCTTCAGATTTATTTCCATTGCCGTCTTGCGCTTTCCATATTTCGTATGCGGATTTTCCTGCATCACCTTTCTCGCCTTTTATTGCGTTAGTGAAATCAGCTTCAGATTTATTTCCATTGCCGTCTTGCGCTTTCCATATTTCGTATGCGGATTTTCCTGCATCACCTTTCTCGCCTTTTAATTCGGGCATTTGCTTAATGGTTTCTTTATTCAATGAAATAACGGTTTTTCCGTCTTTTTCTTCTGCTTTCAAGCCACCTTCAAAAGTATAAAGTTTTGTAAAAAACTTTTTAAAGTTATCTTCGGTGAAAATTGTTTTACCGCCAGCTTTTAAAGCACCATCATCAACGGTAAGTGAAACTGTTTTATCACCCTCTCCCAATGTTACACCAGTAAAACTTGGAGATTTCAACATTCCAATACGCAATACTCCAGCGTCGTTAAATGTTACTAAATTATCAGAAGTGTACTTAGCTTTATTAGCATCGTTATAAACAAAATCACTTTTGCCTTGAATCTGAAAAATACTGCCAATTTCTTTTTTAATTAGTTTATCTTTGGTACTATCTACTTGATCTTTATCATAATCATTCAACGCAAATGTTAAACCTGCGTTTTTTAATGATTTCAATTGAGCTACATTTACTGCGTCAGTATCTTCACTACCTGCAGCCAGATTAGTGATTTGGCGAGTTATACCTATATTATGATCTCCTACAGATACAGCTCCTGCTGTAGCACGCCATACTGAAACTAATTTATTTTTTTCATGTTCTTTTAATTTTATTTCAGATAATTTGCTATCCAGTTCAGCTGATTTTTGATTTAAACGCTGCTCAATATCCCTCTCTTCCTCACTAGAAAGATTAGCTTTATTTTTTTCATTCACAATACTTGCAAACTCAGTTTCAAGATTATTAGCTTCCTTTTTTAATTCAATGAGCTCTTTTGAAAGCTCAGTGTATCTAGATTTGTCAGCATCAGTATCAAAAACAAATTCCTTATTTGAACCATCTGAATCCATCTTTACCCTTTTATTCAAAGGGTCATAACCAATACTTTTAAGATCATCAAGGCTTCGATCTGCCAAAGAATTTTCCCCTAAAGCTACCGCACTTTCAACATTTGATATTGCGTCATGCCCCAATGAAACTGAACCTCGTTTATTAGCTTGAGCAACATGTCCTAATGAAATGGCATCACGCTCTTTCGTTATAGCAAATGCACCAATTGAAGCTGAAAAATATCCTTGCGCAACAGCTGAAGAACCTACGGCAAGGGAAACATGATCATGTGCTTCCCCCCCAACAGCAATGCCTTGACTACCGAATACTTTTGAAAGAGCACCAAGAGCAATTCCATAGTTATATTTTTTCTTATTGGTTGGATGGATGATTGAATATTCTTTATCTTGGTGTGTATGAAAACGTGGGGTTGCACTATCTGCTGGGGGAACAGAATTTTTCTCACCTACGTAAGAATATGCCCCTAAAGTAACAGAGTTATCACCTGAAACACGAGATGAACTACCTATAGCGACTCCATTCACATCATAAGCTTCAGCTCGATCTCCATAAGCTTGAGAAAGATGCCCTTGAGCTTTAGATAATTGACCTATCGCTTGGCTTCCTGAATTCATCGCCTTTGCTAGTGTACCTATTGCAATAGCATTTAATTGTCCACTTGCTTCTGCCCAGCCACCTAAAGCTATTCCTTGTTCACTTTTACTATTTGATGCAACACCTATTGCAATACCAAGTGCTTTTTCTGTGGTTGCTGCAACACCAATAGCTACGCTTGCATCTGCCCCCACTTTGGTAGATGCTAGCTTTCCTACTGCAATTGAATCGGTTCCTTTTGCACTATCGTTATAAGAGTTATTACCATTGCCTAGATCGTCATGAGTATGATTAATACTCACAAAACGAATCCTAGCAGAATCAATGTTCCGCTCTAAATCTTCTTTAGCACGAGACAATTCAGCTTTTGTAACAGGATCAGAATCTGCCGCAAAACTATTTGTTGAAAATAAAAGAACGGAAGATACTGCTAAGGCAGGCAGGCAGGCAGGCAGGCAGGCAGGCAGGCAGGCAGGCAGGCAGGCAGGCAGATGATGTGTCAAAAACTTGTAAGCTACAACGTTTTGATTTTGATTTTCCTTTCGCTAATTCAGATACAACTTGGAACATTTGCAAACCGGCGTTCCACAATACTTTATAAATAGTATTCATACAATTCTCCACTACTAAATCAATGCTATATAAAAATAGAATAAAATTGGTTTATCAATTATACTCTAACTAATTCAAAAAAATGTGAAGTTCGTCACAAATTTAAAAATAACCATAGTAGAATATATAATTATTCTTAATAGTTTCAATGTAAGGCTATGAGAGTTAATTTATTCATATATCTACATTATTAGTTAGTGAATTTCTTTCACAAGAACTTGTTTTAATATTTCTCTCTCCTCTCTTGCAAGAGCTTTCCCTAATTGATTCGTCAAAATAAAAAAGTCCTCGGCTTTCTCGCCCACAGTGGTAATTTTCGCATTCAATAAATTGAGATTTAGCTCACTAAAAATCTGGCTCACTTGCGCTAATAACCCTGGTTTATCCAACGCAACCAGTTCCATTTCAGTATGCTCTTTTTTATTTTCGTGTAAAAAACGTACGTCAGTTTGTACACTGAAGTGTTGAAGCTGACGATTCGGGGCAATAGAAAGTGCGGGTAATTTTTCACTTTGAAGGGCTACTGTTAGAGCTTGCTCTAATTCTCGGCGACGATCAAATTCCACTAATTCACCGTTAAGTTCTGTGATGATAAAGCTATCAAAAACATAACCATCTTGTGTCGTAATAATCTGCGCATCATGGATACTGAATTTTTTTGTGCCAATGGTACTCACGACTTTATTAAATAAGTGCGGTTGATCTTGGCAATAAATAAACACTTCCGTGCCGCCAAGTGAAAAGCGATTACTAATTTTCACTAATAATGACTCAGCAAACCCCACTAGCAAACTTGTATGCCACGCGATTTGTTTTGGCGTATTACGCACAAAATAATCTTCAGGACAACGATCCCATAATTGCTCAATCAAGATTGGTGCAATCTCGGAATAATCCTGCGTTAAAATTTGTTGTGCAAGTTTTCGGTTTTCTTCCGATTTTTCTGAGTAATCAAGCAATTCTTTCATACCTTGTGCAAATTGCTGTTCAGTAAATTCATATAAAGAGGCAAAAAGAGAACGTTTCCAGCTATTCCATAAATTACCATTGGTTGCGCAAATATCCGCCACCGTTAAACAGGTGAGATAATCTAATCGAACTTGATTTTGCACGGCTTCCGCAAAATTCATAACCACTTCAGGATCATGAATATCACGGCGTTGCGCCGTAATTGACATCAGCAAATGGGATTGGACAAGCCAAGCAAGGGTATCAATTTCTCGACGATCTAAACCATGTAATTGCACAAAGTCTGCTACGTCTTCTGCGCCAAGTTCTGCGTGATCACCGCCCCGCCCTTTTGCAATATCGTGGAATAACGCTGCAATATAAAGCAAAGTGCGGTCAGAAAGTTGGCTAAAAATTCGATGAGCAATGGGATGTTCTTGCGCACTTTCCTGTGACAGAAAACTTTCCAATTTCAACATCACGCGCAATGTATGCTCATCCACCGTATAAATATGGAACAAATCAAATTGCATTAAGCCCTCAATGGCTTGCCATTGCGGAAGATACGCAGTTAATACGCCATATTGGTGCATCGGCATAAACGCACGCTTAATCGCATTAGGTTGATTAAACAAACGTAGAAATTTTTCCCTAGCTGCAGGAATTTCACATAATTTTTGTGGTAGTTGATCTAAGGAAATTTGTAATTGACGCAAGGTATCAGAATGAATATTGGCCTGTTCGTACTGCGTTAAATAAAAGAATAGATCTAAAATTCGTTCTGGTTTTTCTTGAAAAACAAGGCTATTACGCAAACACAAGCATTGATTAATCAGTTGAAAATCATCGTCTAACTGATGAATCACGCTATCCTGATTTGATGAAAGCACATTTTCTCGATAATGCTGAATCAGCAAATTACTAATCAACGAAATTCGGTGCAATGCTTGGAAAAAACATTTCATCATTTTTTCCACAGCTTGATTGCCTTCCCCTAGGAAACCCAACAATTCACTGACTTTAATTTGACGATCAAACAACAGACGATTATCGTAACGTTTCAAAATCAAATGCAAAGCAAACCGCACTTTAAATAAAAAAGCACGACTTTCTTGTAGTTGCTGATATTCTTGAGGATAAATAAAACCACTTTGTAAAATGGCCTCAAGAGTCAGCGCCCCCGAATGGCGCAACGCCACCCAATACAACAAATGTAAATCTCTCAAGCCACCAGGGCTGTACTTAATATCTGGCTCAAGGTTATAAGCCGTATTGTGATAACGCTGATAACGTTCTATTTGCTCTTGCACTTTGGCATTAAAAAAATCTTCTTTCGACCAAAAATCAGCATGTTTTACTAATTCATTTAGCGCATCAAAGTGCGGTCGATTTCCAGCAAGAAATCTGGCTTCTAATAAATTGGTGGCAATCGTAATATTTTGTTTTCCTTCCGATTCACATTGTTCTAAGGTTCGAACACTATTTCCCACCTCAAAGCCACAATCCCATAAAAATTGGATAAATTGGGTGATCTTTTCTTCAATTTCTGGGCTAGGCATTTGCTCGACCAAAATTAAAAAATCGAGATCCGACAAAGGAAACATCTCACGCCGTCCATAACCGCCTACAGCAATTAAAGCAATCCCCTGTTGTTCACTTAATCCCATTTCCAGCCAAAGTTGAATCAATAAGGCATCATAAAAATCACTGCGATTTTCAATAAGCTCAAAAATGGAATAACGAGAAAAATTCTCAAGCTCAAATTGCTTAAGATTTTCTCGCTCAATTTTGACCGCACTTGGCGTTAAAGGAGAAGAGAGTATCGGAGAAAACAGCATATTAATTGCCTTTTGTTATATCGAAGTCGTTTTATTATAAAGAAAAATAAAAAGGGCGTATATCTACGCCCTTATCCTATAATTTTATGTCAATTACACATTCACCATAATCCGTGAAATTCGACCTTCTGCAATTTCTTCATCGCGAATAGTCATCACTTCACAACCAGTTTCCATGACAACAAGTTGATGTTCATATTGTGCTGAATGGCTGCGATCTTTGGTTTTTACTGTCCAACCATCACCCATCACGCGCACTTCTTTTTTTCCCGCATTAATCATTGGCTCAATCGTAAACACCATGCCTGGTTTTAAAATCACACCACCATCATCTGCGTAATAATGCAATACTTGAGGTTCGCAGTGAAATTCTGTACCGACACCATGTCCGCAATATTCGCGCACAACGCTGAAAGTTTGACTTTCAGTATATTTTTGCACAGCTTTACCTACTTCATTTAAACGAATACCTGGTTTTACTGTGCGCAATCCCACGTATAAGGCTTCCTGTGCCGCTTCCACTAACTTTTTACTACGAATATTCGTTGCACCACCCACGATATACATTTTTGAGTTATCGCCAAAATAACCGTCTTTAATCACCGTGACATCAATATTCACAATATCGCCATTTTTAAGCACTTTATCGTCACTTGGAATACCGTGACAGACAACTTCGTTAATGGAAATACAAGTAGATTTTGGGAAACCGTGATAATTCAAACATGCAGGGATAACCTTTTGTTCATTCACCATATATTCATGGCAAATTCGATCAAGTTCGCCAGTAGTTACACCTGCTTTTACGTAAGGTTCAATCATCACCAGCACATCCGAAGCCAATTTGCAGGCCTCACGTAGTTTTACAATTTCTTTTTCTGTTCTAATTGGAATAGCCATTTTATTTCACCTTTTTTGAAAAAAATTTTGCCAGATTATAGCACGATTTCTAGGAAAAAACTGGATTACACTTGAATGGAGTAAATGGTTATTAGATAATAACGGAATTCAAATTTTCGGGAAGCGGGAAATAATTATGACAGATAACATTGCAGTACCATTGACATTTACTGATGCAGCAGCGAATAAAGTAAAAAATTTAATCAGCGAAGAAGAAAATACTAATTTGAAATTACGCGTGTATATCACGGGTGGTGGCTGTAGCGGTTTCCAATATGGTTTTACTTTTGATGAAAAAGTGAATGAAGGCGATTTAACGATTGAAAAATCAGGGGTTCAACTTGTGATTGACCCAATGAGTTTACAGTATTTAATCGGTGGTACCGTCGATTACACAGAAGGTTTAGAAGGTTCACGCTTTACTGTAAATAATCCAAATGCTACCAGCACTTGTGGCTGTGGTTCATCCTTTAGTATCTAAGATGGATTTTCAATTTACACATTATCAAGGCAATGTATCCGTAAAATGTTCGATGGAACACATTGCTCTTGCTAACTGGTTCAATACTGAAGTGCGGTCAAATCCAAAGGCGATTTTGACCGCACTTTCTACTGCGCAATCACTCTCTGAAAATCAAGAAAATATCTTAATTGGCGCAGAATATACATTGTTTTTAGATGCTGATGAAGTAATGGTACGAGCGAATAATCTCGCCATTGAAACAGATGAAATTTTGGAAGACGATTTTCATTATTATGATGAGGAAAGCATTGCTTTTTGTGGCACGCAAGATTTTATCCATTTCCTCGAAGCTTATGTTGATTTTATCTCTTAACCGACTATGACCACCGAAAACGTTCAAAAAAATCCCGAAGAAAAAACACCCAAAAAACACCGTTCTTTCAAAAGCTTTCTATTAAAAGTAGCGTTTAGTGGTGCGGTATTAACCGTATTTTATGGCGGATATTTAGATTGGCAAATCCGTTCGAAAATGGACGGGCAAATTTGGCGTTTGCCCGCTGAAGTATATAGCCGTATTGAAAGTGTGAAAATTTCAGATAATCTCGCTTTCGATGAAGTGATTCAAATTTTATTAGATAACGAATATCGCCAAACGACCATGGTAGCCGCACCAGGCGATTTCAAATTGGAAGATGATACCATTGTGGTTCTTCGTCGAGCTTTCCCTTTCCCTGATAAACCAGAACCACAACGAGTTTTACGTTTACGTTTTGTCGATAACAAACTTAATCGAATTGAAGATCTCGTTGCCGTAAAAGCAATCGATGAATTTCGCCTTGCGCCCAAATTGATTGCAATGTTGGAATCTGATAATGAAGATCGCCTTGCAATTCCTTTACAAAATTACCCGCGCTTATTGATTGATGCCCTAATTTTAACAGAAGATCGCCGTTTTTATGATCATCACGGTATAAATCCAGTGGGGATTATACGAGCATTAATTACCAATATTCGTGCGGGACAAACTGTACAAGGTGGTAGTACACTCACTCAACAACTCGTGAAAAATTTATTTTTATCAAGCGAACGTACGATCACCCGTAAAGCAAACGAAGCCTTGATGTCACTGCTGTTAGATTGGCGTTATGATAAAAATCGTATTCTCGAAACCTATCTCAATGAAATTTATCTCGGACAAAATGGCGATACGCAAATTCACGGTTTTGAATTAGCCAGCCAATTCTATTTTGGTCGTTCAATTCGTGAAATTAGCTTAGATCAAATTGCACTTTTAGTCGGGATGGTCAAAGGCCCTTCACTTTATAATCCTTGGCGTAATCCTCAAAATGCCTTAGAGCGTCGTAATGTTGTTTTAAAGCTCATGCTTGAACATAAAATGATCAGTGATGAACTTTATCAATTATTAAGCCAACGACCTTTAGGTGTTCAACAAAAAGGACAAATCTCCCGTAAATATCCGTCATTTATTCAAACTTTACAGGCGGATTTACGTCGTAAACTAGGCGAACATAAAATATCCAGTTTACTTGGCGCACGGATTTTCACCACAATGGATTTAAAACAACAAGCCCAAGCAGAAAATGCAGTGGTGAATACAGTTTCACAACTACAACTGAAAACTAAAAATCCATATTTAGAAGGCGCCATGATTGTTGCGGATTACCGTGTGGGTGAAATTCGTGCGGTAGTGGGTGGTTTACAAACGCAATATGCTGGCTTTAATCGTGCATTAATGGCAAAACGTCAGATTGGTTCTTTAGTCAAACCATCAATTTATTTGACCGCACTTTCTAATCCAGAACAGTTCCGTTTAAATACCCCAATTAATAACCAGCCAATTACGATTAATGTCAAAGGTAGCCCGCCGTGGCAACCGCGCAACTATGATAAAAAATATAGCGGTTCGGTAATGTTAATGGATGCCTTAGCGCGTTCTTTAAATATTCCGACTGTTAATATTGGGATGAAAGTCGGCTTGAGCAAAGTCATTGATACACAAAAAGCGATGGGATGGGATAACGTGGAAATTCCAAAAGTGCCCGCTATGTTGCTCGGGGCTTATACTATCTCACCTTATGATGTCACAAAACTTTATCAAACTATTGCAAATCAAGGTGGACGGATTGAGCTCACAACCGTCGATACCATTGCAGATCGCCAAGGAAATATCATTTATCAACATGATAAAACCGCAAAACAAGTGGTACCACAAGAAGCCGCATTCCAAACGTTATTTGCGATGCAACAAACTGTTGAACGGGGTACAGCTCGTAGCTTACAAAATGATTATGCGGATTTACGTTTAGCTGGTAAAACAGGGACAACAAATGATGCACGTGATACTTGGTTTGTGGGGATCGATGGAAAAAATATCAGCACGGTTTGGCTTGGTCGCGATGATAATGGTGAAACAAAACTCACTGGTGCATCAGGCGCATTACAGATTTATAAAGATTATTTAAGCCATACTTATATTGAGAAATTGAAGCTAAATAAACCTGAGAATATGAAATGGGTTGGTATTACCCAACATGGCAGCTGGGATTGTGACAGCAATCGAGTGATCCCAGTTTGGGTCAATAATGGGCAGAATTTCTGCGGAGGCACATCAAATGCTTCTCCATCGCCAGCTACTCCACCAGCTGAAACAGAAATCGCACCTCGACAAGAAAGCGTCTGGGATGTATTGGATAACCCAAATCCACCCGCTCAATAATTAATCGCGGTATATTTCTAATAATAAGCAAATTTTTGAAGCAAAAAACTACATTTCCCCTGAAATTTCAGGGGATTTTTTATTTCTTTTAAAAAATAGCAAACGTTTGCTTTAAAAGTGCGGTACAATACGCGCCAGTTTTTACTTTCATACAGGTGCAAAACGATGACACAACAACTCCCCACTTTAAGTCTAAAAAAAATCTATTCAGGTAAAGTACGCGATCTCTATGAAATCGATGATAAACGTATGCTAATGGTTGCTTCTGACCGATTATCTGCGTTTGATGTTATTTTAGATGATCCCATTCCACGAAAAGGCGAAATTCTGACTCAAATTTCCAATTTTTGGTTTAACAAACTTGCTCATATTATGCCGAATCATTTCACTGGCGAGACTGTTTATGATGTGTTGCCAAAAGAAGAAGCTGATTTAGTCAAAGATCGTGCGGTAGTGTGTAAACGTTTGAATCCCATTAAAATTGAATCTATCGTGCGTGGCTATTTAACTGGCAGTGGTTTAAAAGATTACAAACAAACTGGAACCATCTGCGGATTAAAATTACCTGAAGGCTTAGTTGAAGCCAGTAAATTACCAGAACCTATTTTCACCCCATCAAGTAAAGAAGCCGTTGGCAGTCACGATATAAATATCAGCTATGCAGAATGTGAAAAACTCATCGGGGCTGATTTAGCCGCACAAGTAAAAGAAAAAGCTATCTCACTTTATACTGCTGCTGCAGAATATGCACTGACTAAAGGCATTATTATTTGCGACACAAAATTTGAATTTGGTTTAGATGAAAATGGCACACTCACCTTAATGGATGAAGTATTAACACCAGACTCTAGCCGTTTTTGGTCTATCGATACTTATCAAGAAGGGATTAATCCTCCATCATTCGATAAACAATTTGTACGCGATTGGTTAGAAAATAGCGGCTGGAATAAACAAGCGCCCGCCCCTAAAGTGCCAGAAAATATTATTCAGAAAACTTTTGATAAATATCAGGAAGCGCTGGATTTATTAACAAAATAGAGATCAAAATCCCTGCTATTTAGAGCGGGGATTTTTTATGCACGATGATAACTAAAGATTTTTCGTCTTAATACATAAAAGGCTGGACAAACATAAAAAGTGCGGTTATATTTAAATGACTTTTTATTCAAATAAAATGATTAATTATTCAACCTAAATTATAAACAAGGAAAAGATATGTCAAATACAATTCTACAACATTTACCTGAAGGGCAAAAAGTCGGTATTGCTTTCTCTGGCGGATTAGACACTAGCGCAGCATTACTTTGGATGCGTCAAAAAGGCGCAGTGCCTTATGCATACACCGCTAATTTAGGTCAACCTGATGAAGATGATTACAGCACAATCCCTAAAAAAGCAATGGCGTATGGCGCTGAAAATGCGCGATTAATTGATTGTCGTGCTCAGCTTGCTCATGAAGGCATTGCGGCAATTCAATGCGGTGCATTCCATATTTCTACAGGCGGAATTCCTTACTTCAATACAACACCACTTGGTCGCGCAGTAACCGGAACGATGCTAGTTGCTGCAATGAAAGAAGACGATGTAAATATTTGGGGGGATGGCTCTACATTCAAAGGGAATGACATCGAACGTTTCTATCGTTATGGTTTATTAACAAACCCGAATTTAAAAATCTATAAACCTTGGTTAGATGCGCAATTTATTGAAGAACTTGGTGGCCGCTTTGAAATGTCTCAATTCCTTATCGAAAATGGTTTTGACTATAAAATGTCAGTTGAAAAAGCATACTCGACAGATTCCAATATGCTGGGTGCAACTCATGAAGCAAAAGACTTGGAGCAATTAAGCACAGGCATGAAAATTGTTAAACCAATTATGGGTTTAGCATTTTGGGACGAGAATGTAGAAATTAAACCAGAAACAGTAACCGTCACTTTTGAAGAAGGCGTCCCTGTCGCATTAAATGGTAAACGTTTTGATAATGCAGTTGATATTATTCTAGAAGCCAATCGTATCGGTGGCCGTCATGGTTTAGGGATGTCTGACCAAATCGAAAATCGTATTATTGAAGCAAAATCTCGTGGTATTTATGAAGCGCCAGGGATGGCATTATTGCATATCGCTTACGAACGTTTAGTAACGGGTATTCACAATGAAGATACCATCGAACAATATCGTATTAATGGCATCCGTTTAGGCCGTTTGTTATACCAAGGCCGTTGGTTTGATCCACAAGCACTAATGCTGCGTGAAACAGCACAACGTTGGGTGGCAAAAGCAATTACGGGCACTGTAACACTTGAACTTCGTCGTGGTAACGACTTCACTATCTTAAATACCGAATCACCAAACTTAACCTACGAAGCAGAGCGTTTAAGTATGGAAAAAGTGGAAGATGCGCCATTTGATCCAATTGATCGTATCGGTCAATTAACTATGCGTAACTTAGATGTATCTGACACCCGAGGTAAACTTGGTATCTATGCACAAACAGGTTTATTAAGCGCAATTAAAGATTCAGTATTGCCACAATTAGGCAAGAAATAAGATAAAAGTGCGGTGAAAATTGACCGCACTTTTCCGCTTATAAAAATGGCTACTTCATGTAGCCGTTTTTTATTCCCGAATATTCAACAACTTAAAATTGGTTGAAAAAGAAGCATTTTATTGAACGATTTCGCCGACAATACTGCGAGTTGCTTCTTTCACTTCCGTAAGTTTCACTTTCACAATATCACCTATTTTGTAAATGCGCTCCCCTTTAATATAAAGGGCAATCTCATCGGAATTCACCTGCATTTCTTCTTTATTATTATGTAAAGTTGAAGAAGGTATAAACATTGAGGCGCCATTTTCTAATAATTGCACACGTAAGCCACCACGCATCACATCTTGCACTTCCGCCTCAAATTCGGCATTTGATTCAACTTTATCGACAAGATAACGGCAATATAACCAATCTGCAATATCACGTTCTACTAGGCGATTTTGGCGACGAGCCTCTTGTAAACGGGCCAGCACCTCATCTTGTGGCTTATTACAAGCTTGTTGTGTCAATACTGCTTTAATTAAACGATGGTTCACCATATCAGAATATTTACGAATTGGTGATGTCCATGTCGCATACCCTTCTAAACCAAGACCAAAGTGCGGTGCTAATTCCGATTTAAATTCGGCGAAAGTTAAATAACGACGTAAACGGAACTCTAAATAGTCGCCTTCTATCGGTTCAATATCATGGCGCATTTGGCAATAACCGTTTAATGTCGCCAAATTTTCTACCGAATAACACTCAGCAAGTTCAGCTTGATTTTGTTCATTGGCTAAATTTGCCATTAAGAAATTGTGCGCATTCTCTAAGAATTTCTTATCAAAACCGCTATGCGTATTAAAAATACCGGTTTGTGCCTGCTCTGCTAAAAATTGCGCAGCACAAATGTTAGCAATAATCATCGATTCTTCGACAATTTGATTGGCTATACGACGATATTCTGCTTTGATTTCTGCCACTTTGCCATTTTCAGCGAGCACAAAAGAATAATCCGGTTTTTCTTTAAATAACAAAGAATGAGTCTTACGCCATTGAATGCGTGCTTTAGTAAATTGATGTAACCAATCAATTTGTTGTGCAATTTCTGATGTTTCTGGCTGCCATGAGTTGTCTGCACATTCTAAATAATCCGACACTTTGTTATAAGCCAATTTCGCTTTAGATTGAACATAAGCCGAAACAAAATGCGGTTTAGCCGTGATATTGCCTTCAAGATCCGTTTCGATATAACAAACAAGGGCTGGACGCGTTTCATTTTCCATTAACGAACATAATTCATCAGATAATTCACGTGGTAACATAGGAATGTTAAAGCCAGGCAAATAATTGGTGAAACAACGCTGTCTCGCATCTTTTTCAATTTGAGAATCTAACGCGATATAAGCAGTTGGATCCGCAATCGCTACAACTAATTTCCAACCTGTTTGTTCACCATTTTGTTCTATAGGCTCTATATATAAGGCATCGTCCATATCCATTGTGCTTTCAGAGTCAATCGTTACAAAATGAAGTGCGGTCAGATCTTCACGAGTTTGTTGATCTAACATTTCATAACTTTCAGTGCCTTGCACAGGATAACGAGATTGCTCATGACGTGCCAATGTTACCCACCAAGGGGCAAATTCATCATCAGCTCGGCAAATAAACTGATTAATAGTGGCATAGAAAAAGCGATCATCACGTAATGGGTGTGTTTTTAAATTAGCAACCACCCAATCACCTTCCTGTAATTCTTCTTTTACAGATTTAGCTTGTTGTGCGCCAATTGGTTGATTGATACTTGGATGATCCACCAAAACTTGTAATTTCTTGTCTTTATTGAACCGCACTTTGGCAATGAAACACGTCAACATTGGCTCAATTAAGAATTCCGGCTCGGCTTGTTCTTTATCGCCTTGCTTTTCAATGGTGGCTTTGATTTTATCACCGTGCATCACCTTTTTCATTGAAGGCGGCGCGATGAAATAGGTTTTCTTATCGCACTCTAAAAAACCGTAGGCTTTATCAGTGCTTTTTACCACGCCTTCTACATGCTCTTTGCTGTCGTGGATTTGTTGTTTAAGCTGTGCGAGTAAAGGATTATCTTGAAACATAGTTATATTTTAAAAAAGAGAAAAGGCAGACTGAAAAGCCTGCCTAAAAAAGAATGTAAGAAAAATTATTCTTCGCCTAATTCGCCCATTGCGGTAATGCTGAAACCTGCATCTACGTGAACGATTTCACCAGTAATACCCGATGCTAAATCAGAGCATAAAAATGCTGCTGAGTTACCCACATCTTCAATAGTGACAGTACGGCGTAATGCAGCAGTTTTCTCAAAGGTAGAAAGCATTTTCTTGAAGTTTTTAATGCCTGATGCCGCTAAAGTGCGAATTGGGCCAGCAGAAATTGCATTCACACGAATACCTTCTTTACCTAAATCCGCTGCCATTACGCGTGTTGCTGCTTCAAGAGACGCTTTCGCTAAACACATCACGTTATAGTTAGGAATCGCTCGTTCTGCCCCTAAGTAAGAAAGGGTTAATAATGCAGCATTTGGATTTAAATAAGGACGTGCCGCTTGTGCCATTGCAACGAAGCTATATGCGCTAATATCGTGAGCAATACGGTAACCTTCACGCGTTGCCGCATTGACATAATCGCCATCTAATTGATCGCCCGGTGCAAATGCGATTGCGTGAACAAAACCATCAAATTTATCCCAACGCTTACTTAATTCTGCAAAGCAATTTTGAATGCTTTCATCAGTTGCAACATCTAAAGGAAGCACGATATCAGAACCAAATTCTTTGGCAAATTCTTCTACGCGCGGTTGTAATTTATCGTTTAAATAAGTGAAAGCAAGTTCTGCACCTTGTTCTTTCATTGATTTTGCGATCCCGTAAGCGATAGAACGATTGCTTGCAAGACCGGTTACTAAAATGCGTTTACCTGTTAAGAAACCCATAATTTTTCCTATATTGTTAGCGTAAAAAACTTGCGTAGTATAAGCGAAAATTTGTCTTTGTACAAAGCAGACCAATTTTTCTAAGAAAACCAACCGCACTTTATTTACAAATTCGTTTGAGCAAAAACCTAAAATCAGCGAAAATACCCCACATTTTTAATTGAACGAAGAAGAAACAATGAGTTATCCATTAGAAGAAGTTAATAAACGTCGCACTTTTGCGATTATTTCCCACCCCGATGCAGGTAAAACAACCATCACCGAAAAGGTACTTTTATACGGAAATGCGATTCAAACAGCAGGTTCTGTAAAAGGCAAAGGCTCAACTGCGCATGCCAAATCTGACTGGATGGAAATGGAAAAACAACGTGGGATTTCGATTACCACTTCCGTTATGCAATTTCCTTATAACGATTGCTTGGTGAACTTACTTGATACCCCAGGGCACGAAGATTTCTCTGAAGATACTTACCGCACTTTAACCGCTGTGGATAGCTGTTTAATGGTTATCGACTCAGCAAAAGGGGTTGAGGAACGTACAATTAAACTAATGGAAGTGACTCGCTTACGTGATACGCCAATCATCACCTTCATGAACAAACTCGACCGCGATATTCGCGATCCGATGGAATTGTTAGATGAAGTGGAAAATATTCTTAAAATTCGTTGTGCACCAATTACATGGCCAATTGGTTGCGGGAAATTATTTAAAGGCGTTTATCATATCGCTAAAGATGAAACCTATCTTTATCAATCCGGTCAAGGCTCAACCATTCAAGAAGTTCGTATCGTGAAAGGTTTAAATAGCCCAGAATTAGATGCTGCTGTTGGCGATGATTTAGCACAACAACTTCGCGATGAATTAGAATTAGTGCAAGGCGCAAGTAACGAATTTGAACATGATGCCTTTATTAAAGGTGAACTTACGCCTGTATTTTTCGGGACAGCATTAGGTAACTTCGGGGTGGATCATTTCCTTGATGGTTTAACACAATGGGCGCCAAAACCACAATCCCGTCAAGCAGATACAAGAACCGTTGAAAGTTCAGAAGAAAAATTCAGTGGTTTCGTATTTAAAATTCAAGCTAATATGGATCCAAAACACCGCGACCGTGTTGCCTTTATGCGTGTTGTTTCAGGCAAATATGAGAAAGGTATGAAGCTCAAACACGTCCGTATTGGAAAAGATGTGGTGATTTCTGACGCACTCACCTTTATGGCTGGCGACCGTGCTCACGCCGAAGAAGCTTACGCTGGCGATATTATTGGTTTACATAATCATGGTACGATCCAAATTGGCGATACCTTTACGCAAGGTGAAACCTTGAAATTTACCGGTATTCCAAACTTTGCGCCTGAGCTATTCCGCCGTATTCGCTTAAGAGATCCACTCAAACAAAAACAATTACTTAAAGGTTTAGTACAACTTTCAGAAGAAGGTGCTGTTCAGGTATTCCGCCCATTAATGAACAACGATTTAATCGTGGGAGCGGTAGGTGTCTTACAGTTTGATGTGGTGGTTTCTCGTCTAAAAACTGAATATAACGTAGAAGCAATTTATGAAAATGTGAACGTTGCAACTGCACGCTGGGTGGAATGTGCCGATGCGAAAAAATTCGAAGAATTTAAACGCAAAAATGAGCAAAATTTAGCTTTAGATGGTGGTGATAACTTAACCTATATTGCGCCAACAATGGTAAATCTGAATTTAGCTCAAGAACGTTATCCTGATGTCGTTTTTTACAAAACTCGTGAGCATTAAAACGACAAAGTGCGGTGAAATTTCACCGCACTTTTCTTTTATTTAGAGACTTTTTCTTGTCTTAATCGCCAAAGTTGATAAACATTCACAACGGCTAAAAATGCATTTAATAATGCTACAGGATAAGCTGCGATAATTACGCTATAGATCACAAATAAAATTGCTCCAATGCTATTCACTACGCGTAAATGTACGATAGATTTAAACAAAAACGATACTGCAACAAAAAAGGTTGCGATATAACCCAATAATTCAACTAAATTCAATTCCATAATTCTGTTCTCTTCGATTAAAAATAAAAACGGGCGCCATGATAAAAGATTTTTAAAATAAGGAAAAGATCAGAAAAAAAAGCAACCGATTGCAAGATGAAATTATTTTTTCTTATGAAAAATAAAGGTATTTTCATCATCATTAGCGCATAAAAAGCCGGGACGAGTGCGCACATCTAAAATCTTGGGAAGCATATCCAATTTGGGGGAATTAGATAACATTAGCTCGCTCACCCCGCACTTTGTCACCGGCTAAATTCTTTTAGCAACCTAGATGGTCGTACTATGAACAATAAAAGAATTTAATAAAACGAGGTTCTATCTTTTGTAATAACTAGAATTCCAATTTCTACCATTCTAGAAATTGGATTAATTATAAACTATGAAGTAACTTTAGATTCAAGAGGATTCTAGAGAAATGAAAGTTATGATTTAGGGCTAATTTACGTCAGCCCCTATAATTTTATTTTAAATAAAGACAAGTTGTACTAAAACCATATAGAAAAGCGTACCAACCGCAATAGATAGAAACATATTTTTCTTCCAAAAATGTAGCCCTAGCACCACTATGCCTGCAAGAAAATCAGGAATACCATGATAACCAGTTAAAACATCAATATTCTTATAGCAATAAACTACAAGCATACCAAACATAGCTGGAGGTAAAACTTTCCCAAGATAGCGAATATATTGTGGAATCGGACGATTAGCTGGGAATACAAAAAATGGTAATAAGCGCGTAAATTGCACCGTAAGCACACAAATTCCAATCGTTATAATCTGTTCTGTAAGTGTCATTTTAGCGACTCCAATTTTGTGTCTAATTTAGGTCCACGTATAGTTAGAATTAACCAGATACCAATTAATGTTGGAATTAAGAAATATTCTTTGCCTACAATCAGTAAAAAAACCAATGCAATCCCTAAACCTAAGAGAGAGCTTTCATGGGATTTTTCCTTTATCCAATTTTCTGCAAAAATGACTAAGAAAAGAGCGGTCATCGAGAATTCCACACCTTTTAAATCAAAAGGTAAGACAGCGCCAAATAAGTTACCAATTGCAGCACCAACCACCCAATAAATATGCAAATATAAACTTACAAAAAACATATACCAACCTTTATCTAAGTGCGGTGGAATTTTGGCCATATAATTTAGAGAAAAGGATTCATCTACAAGGGTGGTAATTAAATACCAACGTTTATGACCAATGTGTACCCCATATTTTTCTAACATTGATATACCATAGAAAATCTGACGAGTACTGATCATCAAGGTAATTAATAACACACTGATGGGAGAAAAAGGCGCGATAAGTGCTCCAGCAGCAATAAACTCAACAGAACCAGCATAAATAAGTAAAGCCATCAAAGTAGGATATAAAAATCCGAAACCTAGTGCCTTCATATAAATACCATATGCCACACCAAGAAATAAAAATCCTGCAATCATTGGCGCACTATAAGGAAAAGCAGCTTTAGCCGCCGCACTAATCAGGTGAGGCTGCTGATTTTGTTGAGAAAAATTCATTTATTACTTCTATAAATCTAAAACAGATAGCCCAGGTAAAGTTGAAAAACTTTGAGCTTTTACGGTTTGATAAAAATCTTCTAAATAAGAAAGGGATTCATCTTCTTTGCGAATAGCCGCATATAGATTGCTATATAAACCTTCTTTTGTGACTTTTCTTGCCACGACATACCCCTTTTCCAAATAAGGCAACGCAGCCCAATAAGGAATAGTTGCAATGCCACGACGACTCGCCACTAATTGAATCATAGCAATAGTCAATTCAGTTGTGCGGCGAGTAGGATTAATGCCTTTTGATTTAAGCACTTTACGCAATAGATCTAACATATCATCAGGAACTGGGTAAGTTACCCAGGTTTCATCTGCAAAATCTTCCGCGTCCCAAATGTCTTTTTCTGCTAAAGGGTGATCTTTTGAGCAAATTCCAACCATCTCATAAGAAAAGAGCGGTTTAAAAATTACATCATCATTATGCTCTACTTCTGATACTATCGCCCAATCGGCTCGGTGAGAAAGCAATAAACCAACAGGATCCGTATGAAAACCAGATACAATATCCAACTCGACTAGCCCCCAATGCCGACGAAATTCGTCCATAGCAGGCATTAACCAATCAAAACAAGTATGACATTCCACAGCAATTCTCAGCTGACCCGCATCACCATGTTTTACCCGTGCAAGATCACGTTCAGCATCGACAATTTTTGGCATCACTTCATTAGCAAGACGAATTAAACGCTCTCCTGCTGAAGTAAAACGAAGTGGATTACTTTTACGCTCAAACAAAGGTAAACCAAACTGTTCTTCTATTAATTTAATTTGGTGAGAAAGGGCTGATTGGGTTAGATATACTCGCTTTGCTGCCAAAGAAACGCTACCCGTTTCTTTTAAAGCCAGTAAAGTTTTAAGATGTCTAAATTCTAGAAAGGTTGGTTTCATTAAAAATATTCATACAAAATAGAAAATTAGATGATAGATATAATACCTTAAAATACTAAATATTCGAATTAATATTCTATAGAAAAAACAAAACCCCATATCTTTCAACACGGGGTTCTTTTGTTTCTATTTAATTTAGATATGTATTTAGTAACCTGGCGGTGCCCTACTCTCACATGGGGATGCCCCACACTACCATCGGCATTACAGCGTTTCACTTCTGAGTTCGGTATGGTGTCAGGTGGTTCCACCGCACTATCGCCGCCAGGATAATTCTTTGATAACGTTTATTCTAACTTCTATCTATGTTCTTCATTGGCCACAAGCTGAACGTTTAGTTAATTTCTTTTTCTTTCACTCTGTTTTCCAAAAACACTTGAGCGTTGTATAGTTAAGCCTCTCGGGCAATTAGTATGCGTTAGCTCAATGACTCACATCACTTACACACCGCACCTATCTACGTCTTAGTCTTAAACAACCCTTACAGGTTTATAACCTGGGAGAACTCATCTCTTGGCAAGTTTCGTGCTTAGATGCTTTCAGCACTTATCTCTTCCGCACTTAGCTACCCGGCAATGCGTCTGGCGACACAACCGGAACACCAGTGGTGCGTCCACTCCGGTCCTCTCGTACTAGGAGCAGCCCCAACCAATTCTCCAACGCCCACGGCAGATAGGGACCGAACTGTCTCACGACGTTCTAAACCCAGCTCGCGTACCACTTTAAATGGCGAACAGCCATACCCTTGGGACCTACTTCAGCCCCAGGATGTGATGAGCCGACATCGAGGTGCCAAACACCGCCGTCGATATGAACTCTTGGGCGGTATCAGCCTGTTATCCCCGGAGTACCTTTTATCCGTTGAGCGATGGCCCTTCCATTCAGAACCACCGGATCACTATGACCTACTTTCGTACCTGCTCGACTTGTCTGTCTCGCAGTTAAGCTTGCTTATACCATTGCACTAACCTCACGATGTCCGACCGTGATTAGCAAACCTTCGTGCTCCTCCGTTACTCTTTGGGAGGAGACCGCCCCAGTCAAACTACCCACCAGACACTGTCCGAGACCGCGTTCCGCAATCTTCGTTAGAACATCAAACGTTAAAGGGTGGTATTTCAAGGACGACTCCATAATCACTGGCGTGACTACTTCTAAGTCTCCCACCTATCCTACACATCAAAATTCAATGTTCAGTGTCAAGCTATAGTAAAGGTTCACGGGGTCTTTCCGTCTAGCCGCGGGTACACCGCATCTTCACGGCGATTTCAATTTCACTGAGTCTCGGGTGGAGACAGCCTGGCCATCATTATGCCATTCGTGCAGGTCGGAACTTACCCGACAAGGAATTTCGCTACCTTAGGACCGTTATAGTTACGGCCGCCGTTTACTGGGGCTTCGATCAGGAGCTTCTCTTTCGATTACACCATCAATTAACCTTCCAGCACCGGGCAGGCATCACACCCTATACGTCCACTTTCGTGTTTGCAGAGTGCTGTGTTTTTAATAAACAGTTGCAGCCAGCTGGTATCTTCGACCGGTTCAACCTTCAGGGGCTAGCCCTTACAATCTACGCCGGCGCACCTTCTCCCGAAGTTACGGTGCTATTTTGCCTAGTTCCTTCACCCGAGTTCTCTCAAGCGCCTGAGTATTCTCTACCTGACCACCTGTGTCGGTTTTCAGTACGGTTTAGATAAACCTGAAGCTTAGTGGCTTTTCCTGGAAGTGTGGTATCGGTTACTTCAGCTCCTTAGAGCCTCGTCATCATCTCTCAGTGTTAAGGAAGTCCGGATTTGCCTAAACTTCCCACCTACCAACTTAAACGCACATATCCAACAGTGCGATAACCTAACCTACTCCGTCCCCACATCGCAGTTTATCCAAGTACAGGAATATTAACCTGTTTCCCATCGACTACGCTCTTCAGCCTCGCCTTAGGGGCCGACTCACCCTGCCCCGATTAACGTTGGACAGGAACCCTTGGTCTTCCGGCGAACGGGTTTTTCACCCGTTTTATCGTTACTTATGTCAGCATTCGCACTTGTGATACGTCCAGCATGCTTCTCAACACACCTTCATCCGCTTACACAACGCTCCCCTACCCAACAGACTTATGTCTGATGCCGCAGCTTCGGTGCTATATTTCAGCCCCGTTACATCTTCCGCGCAGGCCGACTCGACTAGTGAGCTATTACGCTTTCTTTAAATGATGGCTGCTTCTAAGCCAACATCCTAGCTGTCTAAGCCTTCCCACTTCGTTTCCCACTTAATATAGACTTTGGGACCTTAGCTGGCGGTCTGGGTTGTTTCCCTCTCCACGACGGACGTTAGCACCCGCCGTGTGTCTCCTGAGTATCACTCTTTGGTATTCGTAGTTTGCATCGGGTTGGTAATCCGGGATGGACCCCTAGCCGAAACAGTGCTCTACCCCCAAAGGTGTCCGCTCAAGGCTCTACCTAAATAGATTTCGGGGAGAACCAGCTATCTCCCGGTTTGATTGGCCTTTCACCCCCAGCCACAAGTCATCCGCTAATTTTTCAACATTAGTCGGTTCGGTCCTCCAGTTAGTGTTACCCAACCTTCAACCTGCCCATGGCTAGATCACCGGGTTTCGGGTCTATACCTTGCAACTAGTCGCCCAGTTAAGACTCGGTTTCCCTTCGGCTCCCCTATTCGGTTAACCTCGCTACAAAATATAAGTCGCTGACCCATTATACAAAAGGTACGCAGTCACCCTTTCAGGCTCCCACTGCTTGTACGTACAAGGTTTCAGGTTCTATTTCACTCCCCTCACCGGGGTTCTTTTCGCCTTTCCTTCACAGTACTGGTTCACTATCGGTCAATCAGGAGTATTTAGCCTTGGAGGATGGTCCCCCCATCTTCAAACAGGATATCACGTGTCCCGCCCTACTTCTCGTTAACTTAGTACCACAGCCTGGATGTCGAGTACGGGGCTATCACCCTGTGTCGCTAAGCTTCCCAGCTTATTCCTCTATCTCTGCTGTTATCATTAACAGGCTCTTTCGCTTTCGCTCGCCGCTACTGACGAAATCTCGGTTGATTTCTTTTCCTCGGGGTACTTAGATGTTTCAGTTCTCCCGGTTTGCCTCACTTACCTATGGATTCAGTAAGTGATAGTAGATTCTTCATCTACTGGGTTTCCCCATTCGGATATCTTGGATTAAACGCCTCTTATCGACTCATCCAAGCTTTTCGCAGATTAGCACGTCCTTCTTCGCCTCTGATTGCCAAGGCATCCACCTTGTACGCTTAGTCACTTAACTATACAACCTCAAATGTTTTCAATCACTTTAAGTTTTCACTTCAAAGTGTGGTCAATTTGATGCGTATTTTCATTCAACTAAACACTTGATTGCTTTTGTTCAATCAAGATTTTATGCAAAACAGGTTTGCTCTCAGAGTTTCCTTCTCAGTTCCCTCTTTTCACTTTCCTATTTTGCCTACTCAGACTTTCTCTCGAAAATCTCTTGTTTTCAGCTTGTTTCCAATTTTTTAAAGAACAGTAAGATAATCTAACAAAGTTATCTTTAATTGGCGTCCCCACGGGGATTCGAACCCCGGTTACCGCCGTGAAAGGGCGATGTCCTAGGCCTCTAGACGATGGGGACATCAATTAAAGATACTCTATCTTCTTTTTATCTTTCAACGTTGCTTTCGCTTCGTTTTCACTTGCTCATTTGTCTACAACTATCAGTCAATCTGTGTGAGCACTCGCTGTCTCTCGTCTTTGGTAAGGAGGTGATCCAACCGCAGGTTCCCCTACGGTTACCTTGTTACGACTTCACCCCAGTCATGAATCATACCGTGGTAAACGCCCCCCTTGCGGTTAAGCTATCTACTTCTGGTACAACCCACTCCCATGGTGTGACGGGCGGTGTGTACAAGGCCCGGGAACGTATTCACCGCGACATTCTGATTCGCGATTACTAGCGATTCCGACTTCATGGAGTCGAGTTGCAGACTCCAATCCGGACTTAGACGTACTTTCTGAGATTCGCTCCACCTCGCAGTTTCGCCACCCTCTGTATACGCCATTGTAGCACGTGTGTAGCCCTACTCGTAAGGGCCATGATGACTTGACGTCATCCCCACCTTCCTCCAGTTTATCACTGGCAGTCTCCTTTGAGTTCCCGACCAAATCGCTGGCAACAAAGGATAAGGGTTGCGCTCGTTGCGGGACTTAACCCAACATTTCACAACACGAGCTGACGACAGCCATGCAGCACCTGTCTCATGGTTCCCGAAGGCACTCCCGTATCTCTACAGGATTCCATGGATGTCAAGAGTAGGTAAGGTTCTTCGCGTTGCATCGAATTAAACCACATGCTCCACCGCTTGTGCGGGCCCCCGTCAATTCATTTGAGTTTTAACCTTGCGGCCGTACTCCCCAGGCGGTCGATTTATCACGTTAGCTACGGGCACCAAGCTTTAAGCCCAATCCCCAAATCGACAGCGTTTACAGCGTGGACTACCAGGGTATCTAATCCTGTTTGCTCCCCACGCTTTCGCACATGAGCGTCAGTACATTCCCAAGGGGCTGCCTTCGCCTTCGGTATTCCTCCACATCTCTACGCATTTCACCGCTACACGTGGAATTCTACCCCTCCCTAAAGTACTCTAGTTACCCAGTCTGAAATGCAATTCCCAGGTTAAGCCCGGGGCTTTCACACCTCACTTAAATAACCGCCTGCGTGCCCTTTACGCCCAGTTATTCCGATTAACGCTCGCACCCTCCGTATTACCGCGGCTGCTGGCACGGAGTTAGCCGGTGCTTCTTCTATATTTAACGTCAATAATGTATGCTATTAACATACACTCCTTCCTCAATACCGAAAGAACTTTACAACCCGAAGGCCTTCTTCATTCACGCGGCATGGCTGCGTCAGGGTTCCCCCCATTGCGCAATATTCCCCACTGCTGCCTCCCGTAGGAGTCTGGACCGTGTCTCAGTTCCAGTGTGGCTGGCCATCCTCTCAGACCAGCTAGAGATCGCAGGCTTGGTAGGCCTTTACCCCACCAACTACCTAATCCCACTTGGGCTCATCTCATGGCATGCGGCCTTGCGGTCCCGCACTTTCGTCTCTCGACACTACGCGGTATTAGCGACAGTTTCCCGTCGTTATCCCCCTCCATAAGCCAGATTCCCAAGCATTACTCACCCGTCCGCCACTCGTCAGCAAGAAAGCAAGCTTTCTCCTGCTACCGTTCGACTTGCATGTGTTAAGCCTGCCGCCAGCGTTCAATCTGAGCCATGATCAAACTCTTCAATTCAAGTTCAATCGCTCAATATACTGCTTAGCTATAAATAAAACACTACTTAAAAAGTAATTATGAATTTTCAGTTAAGCACCTATTAAGACTTCAAAATTAAAAATATTTTAAAACAAGTCAATCAACAAGTGCCCACACAGATTGTCTGATACATTGTTAAAGAGCAAAAAACAACGACGCACGCGGAAACTTAAATACTTCACAACAGTGCGTCGTTGTGTGCGGTGCATTATAGGGATTTTAAAAACACTTGCAAGTACTTTTTTGTAAAAATATTTAAAAAATGATCTTTTGGATAAAGTTAATACAAAAAGGTCTATTTGAGATCAATTTTAGTCTATTTTTATTACATCTAAAGATTCAAATCCCCATAGGTATAAAGCTTTTTTAAATTGAGATTCTTCTGGAAAATGTTCGGTACAAAACATTTGATTATGTTTTTCACCTTGAGCACGTACACTTTTACCATCGAGTAAATAGTTTATCCGCTTAGCAATCGCTGCTCCAGGATCCATAAAATATTTAATTTGTGGCAAGCACAACTGAATTTCATCTTTGATGAGTGGAAAGTGAGTACAACCTAACACTAATGTATCCAAATCTGCCATGTCTGTCCACGGAGATAACTCATCTTTTAAACCAATTAGATCAACGGAATGACCGCGAATTTTTTGTTCCGCAATTTCTACTAATTTTGTTGTTCCCAATCTCTCAACAACACAATCTTGCGCAAATTTATCAATTAAATCATTGACATAATGACGTTTTACCGTACCCTTTGTAGCTAATAAACCAATGTGTTTTGTCTTTGTTATTTCTGATGCAGGTTTAATAGCGGGTACAGTCCCAATAATAGGAATATCAAACGCAGCTCGCAAAGGCGGAAGCACAACTGTACTCGCTGTATTGCAGGCTATCACGATTGCATCTAATGGATAACGTTGATTAATCAGTTGGCAAACCGCTAAAGTGCGGTGAATAATGCTTTCTTCTTCTCGCTCTGAATAAGGGAATCCTGCATTATCAAAACAATAGAGATAATGCCAATTTGGTAATAATCTTTTGGCTTCACGATATACGCTAAACCCCCCCACTCCAGAATCAAAAAAGAGCACAGTTGGGCGTTTTTCTTTTTTATCCATTTAAAACTCTTTGAAAATTGACCGCACTTTTAAGCGTTCGAGTAAATCTCTTTATTATTTAACCAACGACGAATCAGACTTTCTGCTAAATCTGGGTATTTTTGAATAAGTGATTTCGCATAAAATTGCACCGTTGGTATCATTTTTCTATCCCGCATTAAATTTGCTACTCGCAATTCAGCAATGCCCGTTTGTTTAGTTCCAAGCACTTCACCAGGCCCGCGAATTTCTAAGTCTTTTTCAGAAATAACAAACCCATCTTGGCTATCTCGTAGCACTTGCAAACGTTTTTGCGAAACTTTACCGAGCGGAGGTTTATACATTAGCACACAAAAAGAAGCAGTACTGCCTCGACCGACACGCCCTCGTAACTGATGAAGTTGCGATAAACCTAAACGCTCTGCATTTTCGATAATCATCAAGCTCGCATTCGGAACATCAACCCCTACTTCGATCACTGTCGTTGCCACCAATAAATCCAATTCTGCATTTTTAAAACGCATCATGACATCTTGTTTTTCTTGTGGTTTCATCCGACCGTGCACCAACCCAATATTTAACATAGGTAATGCTTTCGTTAAATCTTCCCAAATCGCCTCTGCAGCTTGAGCTTCTAAAACCTCTGATTCATCAATTAACGTACACACCCAATAGGCTTGGCGTTTTTCATTAACACAAGCGTTTTTTACACGCGTCACAATTTCAGCGCGACGTTCTTCAGAAACCACTACGGTTGTTATCGGCGTACGGCCTGGAGGCAATTCATCAATAATTGATGTATCCAAATCTGCATAGACGGTCATTGCCAACGTTCTTGGAATCGGCGTGGCCGTCATAATTAACTGATGGGGATAAAATCCTGCTTTTGCGCCTTTCTCACGCAACATCAATCGTTGATGCACCCCAAAACGGTGTTGTTCATCAATAATCACCAATGCTAGATCGGAAAACTCCACTTCTTCTTGGAATAAAGCGTGCGTTCCCACCACCATTTGCACTGCACCAGTTTTGATTTTTTCAAGCTCTGCTTGTCTTGATTTTCCTTTTACTTTACCAGCCAACCAGCCTACTTCAATGCCTAAAGGCTCAAACCACCGTCTAAAATTATTTGCATGCTGTTCTGCAAGAATTTCTGTTGGCGCCATTAAGGCGACTTGTTTGCTATTATCAATTGCCGTTAAAGCAGCCAATGCGGCAACCAATGTTTTTCCCGAGCCCACATCCCCTTGAACTAAACGCATCATCGGATAATCTTTGATAAGATCTTGTTCAATATCCAACACTACTCGCTTTTGCGCATTAGTGGGTTGAAATGGCAAGGTGGCTAAAAATCGCTGTTTCAAATCTGTTTGATAATGTAGCGGTAAGGCAGAAAATTGCTGAGTTCCTAACCGCACTTTTTGCATAGCTAAATTATGCGCCAGAAGCTCTTCAAAGATTAAACGCTGTTGTGCAGGATGCTTACCTTGCTCTAACATTTCTAATGAAATATCTGGCGGCGGACGATGCAATAATCGCAATGCCTCTTTTAAGCTATATTGGTGTGGATTAAATTCATTAGGCAAAATTTCTGCAATCTGAACTTTGTCGAGCAATGACAAAGCCTGATCCGTTAATTTTCGTAATGAATTTTGTTTGAGCCCTTCCATCGTGGAATAAATCGGCGTTAGCGTTTCTTCCAATACAATAGGCGCATTATCTCGCACAATTTGATATTCTGGATGATGAATTTCTGGCATGTGACGCCCACGTTTTACCTCTCCAAAGACCTTTACCCGCACACCGGCTTGAAAACTATTACGCATTCCCGCATTAAAATTGAAAAAACGTAACATAATTTTCGATGTACCGTCTGACAAACTAATCGATAAAATCGGGCGACGGCCAAAAGTAACTTCGCAGGTTTGTACAATTCCTTCAATGGTAAAATATTGTTCGGGGCGAAGATTAGCGATTGGCGTAATTCGCGTACGATCTTCATAGCGAATAGGTAAATGAAAGAGTAAATCTTGCAGGTTATGAATGCCGATTTTAGCCAGTTTATTAGAAATGGCCGCACCAACACCAGAGAGGCTGGTCAAAGGTACGGCATCGAGAAGTTCAAGGCTCATAGCTCATTAATATTGCGTTTGACATTAACGACACCAGTGATACCTTTAATGCGATGAACGATATTAGCAAGGTGTTTGATATCTTTTACACATACCTGCAAAATCACAAGCAATAAATTGTTCTCTAATTCTTCCGTCCAAATATTTTGAAGACTGCTTTCGCTCGCAGAAATTGCGGTCATTAAACTCAACAAGGCATTCTGCTCATTCAATATTTCTATTTGTAATTCAGCCTCAAAATTCACCGCACTTTGAACGTTATCCCATTTAGCCAATGATTGGCGACAAGCATTTTTCAAACTTGCACAATGTTGATGGTGTACCACAACGGTGTCTTCTTGTGTACAACATCCCACAATAGGATCACCTGGGATTGGATGGCAACATTGAGCAAATTGTGTTTTACCCACTTGCATTGGTGCAATAGTGAGTATTCTTGATTCAAATTCGAGATTCTTAGTATTAGCAGATTCTAACGGCACGCCCACAAATTGATGCGCAATTATGGCGGCAGACTGATTGCCTAAACCAATTTCTCGTAATAATTCATCTAAAGAAGAAAGAGCTAAAGAATCTAATACAGTTCTAATTTGTTGAATAGAAAAACCACCTAAATTATGAGGCTGTAATGCTGCATTAAGCTCAACTTCCCCTAATTTCACCGCATCCTCTTCACAACGCTGTTTGAGATAATGGCGAATCCGTGTTTTCGCACGAGCAGTTACCACGAAATTTAACCATGCGGCTTCAGGATGCGCATTTGGATCGGTGATGATATTGACCGTTTGACCAGACTCAAGGGCTTGCGAAAGCGGATAAGGTTTATGCTCAACAGTCACACCAACACAAGTATTTCCCACATCTGAATGCACAGCATAAGCGAAATCTACTGCTGTTGCACCCATTGGCAATTCAACAATTCGACCTTTTGGCGTAAAAACATAAATTTCTTTCGGGAAAAACTCTGATTTTACATTCTCAATAAACTCAAACGAATTACCTACACTTTGTTGAATTTCGACCAAACTTTGCAGCCAGCGTTGTGCGCGAATTTGTGCGGTTGTACTATCGTTTTTACCATTTTCTTTATAAACCCAATGGGCCGTGATACCCATTTCTGCGACTTGTTCCATATCCTCTGTATGGATATGAACTTCTACGGGAACTCCTTTCGGACCAATCATTGAAGTTTGCAAAGACTGATAGCCATTTGCTTTAGGTACCGCAATATAATCCTTAACTCGGCCAGGACGTGGCTTATAAAGATTATGCATTTGACCCAAAACGCGATAACAATCATCCACATTTTTTACAATCACACGGAACGCATAAATATCCATGATAGAGTGGAATTCTTGATCCTTTATGCGCATTTTTTGATAGATCTTGTAAAGGTGTTTTTCACGTCCCCACACTCGGGAAAAAATTCCTGCGTTTTCTAACCGCACTTTAATCTCTTGTGAAATACGTTTGATTAAATCTTGTCGATTACTACGCGCCACATCAATGAGTTTTTTTAACACCTCATAACGATGTGGATGCATTGCTTGAAAAGATAAGTCTTCTAATTCATTTTTGATATGCTCAATGCCTAAACGATGAGCAAGCGGACAATAGATTTCAAGCGTTTCTTTCGCAATACGGCGGCGTTTATCTGGTCGTAACGAACCAAGCGTGCGCATATTATGCGTGCGGTCAGCAAGCTTGATTAACACAACGCGAATATCACGCGTCATCGCTAAAATCATTTTGCGAAAATTCTCGACTTGTGCTTCTTGGCGAGTACGAAATTTCAACTTATCGAGTTTTGATACACCATCTACAATTTCAGCCACACTAGCACCGAACTCTTCTTTCAGTTGTTCTTCCGTATAAGGTGTATCTTCAATAACATCGTGCAAAAGCGCTGCCATTACCGCTTCGTGATCTAAATGTAGTTGAGCAATAATGGAGGCTACCGCCACAGGATGGGTAATGTAAGGTTCGCCGCTGGAGCGAAATTGCCCTTCGTGCGCATCTCTTGCAATCACAAACGCACGCTTGATGAGCTCAATTTTATCTGCGGGCAAATACCCTTGAATAATTCGATCTAAATCCGCAAACAGTTCCAAAGGAGACCTACTTATCGTTGAAAGAGAAAGTGCGGTTAAAATATCGTGATTTTTTACCGCACTTTTAAAAGATTATTCTGTAATTAATGCAACAGCTGCTTCTTCCGTTTCTTGCACTTTCGCCATTTCTTGGAATTCTTGTGCATCCATAATATCTTGATTAATCAAACCTTTTTCGATTTCACGCAATGCGATTACTGTTGGTTTGTCATTATCTTCTGGCACTAACGGTGCACTTTGATTAAGTTGTAATTGTCTTGCACGACGCGCAGCCGTTAAAATTAAATCAAAACGGTTACCAATTTTTTCTACCGCATCTTGCACAGTAACACGAGCCATAATTTACTCCGATTTGTCAAAAATTACTCTATTGAAAGGGCGTTATAATACTCAATTTCGCCCTATTTTGCTAGTAGCTGTTGAATTAACATTGCATTTTGTTTTTGTTGATAATTTTTAGTTAAGCGTTCCGATTGCAAAATACTTTGTAAATCTTTTAATGCTTTCTCAAAATCATCATTTACAATGACATAATCATATTCGTCATAATGCGAAATTTCACTTATCGCTTTTGACATTCGTTCAGCGATGACCTCTTCACTATCTTGCCCACGACCAATTAAACGACGCTCTAATTCAGGCAATGAAGGCGGTAAAATAAAAATGCTTTTTACCGAAGGCACTTTTTTACGGATTTGTTGAGCACCCTGCCAATCAATATCTAAAAATACATCAATACCTTTTGCTAAATTTTCTTCAATCGCAGGTAAAGAGGTTCCATAATAATTTCCCCCAAAAACTTTGGCATATTCTAGAAATAAATCTTGCTCAATGAGTGATTCAAACTCTTCTTTTGATACAAAATAATAGTGTACGCCTTCAACTTCACCCGGACGTGGAGCACGAGTCGTATGTGACACAGAAACCATTTTTTGAGTTGAGCTATCTGATGCCAATAATGCTGAAATTAATGAAGATTTTCCCGCACCACTTGGTGCAGACAAAATATAAAGATTACCTTGAGACATAGAATATTTAACCTTCTCTAACAATTTCAGTCTATTATGCAGATTTCTCTATAAAAATCATCAAAAGTGCAGTGATTTTTTACGGTACTTTTTCATTCTAATGATGATTTGATATAGATCACAAAAAAGTAGTAGGGTTTATAGTTTTATAAAAATGCTCGTGCTATACTCTACGCGCTGTCTTACTGAGTGAGCAGTATTACTCAAAGCAAACAGATTTGTTTAACTTAAATAAAAGGTGAAAATCTTATGGCAATTAAAATTGGTATCAATGGTTTTGGTCGTATCGGCCGTATCGTATTCCGTGCAGCACAACACCGTGATGACATCGAAGTTGTAGGTATTAACGACTTAATCGACGTTGAATACATGGCTTATATGTTGAAATATGATTCAACTCACGGTCATTTCGACGGCACTGTTGAAGTGAAAGATGGTAACTTAGTAGTTAATGGTAAAACTATCCGTGTAACTGCAGAACGTGATCCAGCAAACTTAAACTGGGGTGCAATCGGTGTTGATATCGCTGTTGAAGCAACTGGTTTATTCTTAACTGATGAAACTGCTCGTAAACACATCACTGCAGGCGCGAAAAAAGTTGTATTAACTGGCCCATCTAAAGATGCAACCCCAATGTTCGTTCGTGGTGTAAACTTCAACGCATACGCAGGTCAAGATATCGTTTCTAACGCATCTTGTACAACAAACTGTTTAGCTCCTTTAGCACGTGTTGTTCATGAAACTTTCGGTATCAAAGATGGTTTAATGACCACTGTTCACGCAACAACTGCAACTCAAAAAACTGTGGATGGTCCATCAGCTAAAGACTGGCGCGGCGGCCGCGGTGCATCACAAAACATCATTCCATCTTCAACAGGTGCAGCGAAAGCAGTGGGTAAAGTGCTACCAGCATTAAACGGTAAATTAACTGGTATGGCTTTCCGTGTTCCAACTCCAAACGTATCTGTTGTTGACTTAACTGTTAACCTTGAAAAACCAGCTTCTTACGATGCAATCAAACAAGCAATCAAAGATGCAGCTGAAGGTAAAACTTTCAATGGCGAATTAAAAGGCGTATTAGGTTACACTGAAGATGCTGTTGTTTCTACTGACTTCAACGGCTGTACTTTAACTTCTGTATTTGATGCAGACGCTGGTATCGCATTAACTGATTCTTTCGTTAAATTAGTATCTTGGTACGATAACGAAACTGGTTACTCAAACAAAGTATTAGACTTAGTAGCTCACATTTACAACTACAAAGGCTAATTAAAACTTTGAAAAAATTAACCGCTCTTCGGAGCGGTTTTTTATTACCTAAAATTTAGTTTACGATCTAAAAATGAACAATAGATCACTAAAAATAATTTAAAACGATCAATATTCTTCTAGCTTTTATTCCTATTTAAGATTATATTAGCGCACAACTGTTCGCTCAATGAATTCAAAAAATAGGGTTAATATGAATTTCGATCTCCATTTTGTTCATCGTATTCAACAACAAGCCAAAACTCGTGCAAATATGACCGCACTTCGCTATAAAGAACACGGCTTGTGGAGAGACATCTCTTGGAAAAATTTTCAAGAACAACTCAATCAACTTTCTCGTGCATTGCTTGCTCACAATATTGACGTGCAAGATAAAATCGCCATTTTTGCCCATAATATGGAACGTTGGACAATCGCTGACATTGCGACCTTACAAATTCGAGCAATCACAGTACCTATTTACGTAACCAATACAGCCCAGCAAGCAGAATTTATCCTAAATCACGCCGATGTAAAAATTCTATTCGTCGGCGATCAAGAGCAATACGATCAAGCATTCGAAATCGCTCATCATTGTCCACAATTACAAAAAATCGTGGCAATGAAATCTACAATTCAATTACAACAAGATCCTCTTTCTTGCACTTGGGAAAGTTTTATTGAAACAGGTTCAAACGCCCAACAAGATGAACTAACCCAACGCTTAAACCAAAAACAATTATCGGATTTATTTACGATTATTTATACCTCTGGCACTACTGGAGAACCTAAAGGTGTCATGTTAGATTACGCTAATCTCGCTCACCAATTAGAAGCTCATGATCTTTTACTTAATGTGACAGATCAGGACGTTTCACTTTCTTTCTTACCCTTTTCGCATATTTTTGAACGAGCTTGGGCGTCTTATATTCTTCATAGAGGTGCAATACTTTGCTATTTAGAAGACACCAATCAAGTTCGGTCAGCTTTAACGGAAATTCGCCCAACTTTAATGTGTGCCGTACCACGTTTTTATGAAAAAATTTATGCTGCAGTGCTAGATAAAGTTCAAAAAGCACCAAAACTTCGCCAAATTATGTTCCATTGGGCAATGTCCGTAGGACAAAAATATTTTGATTTACGTGCGAATAACAAAGCTATTCCATTCTTATTGAAAAAACAATTTGCTTTAGCGGATAAATTAGTGCTCTCAAAACTTCGCCAATTATTGGGGGGACGTATAAAAATGATGCCTTGCGGAGGAGCAAAATTAGAACCGGCTATTGGGCTATTTTTCCATGCTATTGGTATCAACATCAAATTAGGCTATGGCATGACAGAAACAACTGCAACCGTTTCTTGCTGGCATGATTTCCAATTTAACCCAAATTCAATCGGCACACTCATGCCAAAAGCGGAAGTTAAAATTGGGGAAAATAATGAAATCCTCGTGCGTGGCGGAATGGTGATGAAAGGCTATTACAAGAAGCCAGAAGAAACGGCTCAAGCCTTCACAGAAGATGGATTCTTAAAAACTGGCGATGCGGGAGAATTTGACGAACAAGGGAATTTATTTATTACCGATCGTATTAAAGAATTAATGAAAACCTCAAATGGAAAATATATCGCGCCGCAATATATCGAAAGCAAAATCGGTAAAGATAAATTTATCGAACAAATTGCGATCATCGCCGATACAAAAAAATATGTATCTGCACTTATTGTGCCTTGCTTTGATAGTTTGGAAGAATACGCTAAACAGATTAATATTAAATATCATGACCGTTTAGAATTATTAAAAAATTCTGAAATTCTAAAAATGTTTGAGCAACGTATTAATTCGGTGCAAAAAGAATTAGCTCATTTCGAGCAAGTAAAAAAATTCACGTTACTTTCTCAAGCATTCAGCATTAAATTGGGTGAAATTACACCAACATTAAAATTGCGTAGAAAAGTGATTTTAGAACGTTATCGTAAGCAAATTGAAGATATGTATAATTCAAAAGAATCAAAAAATTTATAACTAAAAGGCTCTCGTTGAGAGCCTTTTTATTGCCGATTATTCAGGAAATTTTTCTTCCAAAATTAATGCTAACCCATCTTCATTATTGGTCGCGGTGACTACATTTGCAGCTTGTTTAATTTCATCAGGCGCATTTCCCATTGCCACCCCAAGCCCCGCATGTTCTAGCATATCCAAATCATTAAAATTATCACCAAACGCAATCACTTCATTGGTTTGTACGCCAAAATAATCTTCTAAAAAACGCACCGCACTTCCTTTGGTTGCACTCTTGTGCATCACCTCTAAAAAGTTAGCATGAGAACGACAAATACTCAGATGTGGAAATTTTTCCTTTAAAATAATTTCAAGCTCAATGATTTCTTGTGCTTCCCCAATAATTTGAATTTTATGTGGCGAACGAGCCGCCACGTCATCAAAAGGATGAATCTCAATTTTGGTGACGCTGCGTTCGTAAATTACCCATTTATTTTCTACGTCACGAGCATGGCAATCATTATTTGTATAATAATTCACGCCAAGCAACGGATGAGCCGCCAAAACGGTATTAATAGCTAAAATATCTTTTGGATCAATTTGTACGCTATAAATTGGTTCAAGATGTTGATTCAAAATAAGTGCTCCACTAAATGCAACAAGCACATTATTCGTTTCAAGCTGTTTCCAATAAGGCAAAATACCCAAAGGAGAACGCGCCGAAATTGGCACAAAAGGAATACCATTCGCCGTTAAACGCTTAATTGCGGCAACAGTTCGAGGGGAAATAGTATGTTGAGAGGTTAATAAGGTGCCATCAAAATCACTAAATACCGCTTTATACATCATTACTCCGAATAAAGATTATTTCTCTGCCAAATAAGGATCATCAAAGCCTAATCCTTGCATAATTTGAGTTTCTAAACTTTCCATTTCTTCAGCTTCATCGTCTTCAATATGATCGTAACCGAGTAAATGTAAGCTACCGTGCACGACCATATGTGCCCAATGTGCCATTAATGGTTTCTCTTGTTCTGCGGCTTCTCGCTCCACAACTTGACGACAAATAACGAGATCCCCTAGTAATGGCAACTCCACCTCATCGGGGCATTCAAATGGAAATGAAAGTACGTTAGTCGGGCGATCCTTGCCACGATAAGTTAAATTTAATTCATGGCTTTCAGCTTCATCCACAATACGAACTGTCATTTCGACTTCATCCCCTTCCGGTTGAACAGCCGCTGTTGCCCACTGCGCAATCTGTTCTTCTGTTGGCAAACCCTCTATATTTTCTGTGACAATTTGCAGATCAACGAATATACTTCCCATTTCACTCTCCTAAATTCTTTTCAATTTCTGACCGCTCTTTTTCACGTTCGGCTTTACGAAGCTCCGCTAATTCTTTTCGACGAATTTCATCTTGCACTTCCCATTCTTCGTATGCTTGCACGACTTTAGCCACCACCGGATGACGCACAATATCTTTGCTATCAAAATAGTTAAAACTTAATTCTGGTACTTTTTCCAATACTTCAATAGCATGGCGTAAACCAGATTTTGTGCTACGAGGTAAGTCAATTTGCGTAATATCGCCCGTAATCACCGCTTTAGAATTAAAACCAATCCGGGTTAAAAACATTTTCATTTGCTCAACTGTCGTATTTTGGCTTTCATCTAAAATAATAAAACTATCATTGAGTGTACGCCCACGCATATAAGCCAAAGGCGCAATTTCAATAACATTACGTTCCATTAATTTTTGCACTCGCTCAAAGCCTAGCATTTCAAACAACGCATCATAAAGCGGACGTAAATAAGGTTCGATTTTCTGACTTAAATCCCCTGGTAAAAAACCTAGCTTTTCGCCCGCTTCCACCGCAGGTCTCGTCAGTAAGACACGACGAATTGCTTGACGTTCTAAGGCTTCAACTGCAGCAGCAACAGCTAAGAATGTTTTCCCCGTTCCTGCTGGGCCAATACCAAAACTAATATCGTGAGTTAAAATATTATGCAAATATTGAACTTGATTTTCGCCTCGAGGTTTAATCACACCTCGTTTAGTTTTAATCGTTGTACTGAAAACATTATTTTCAGCACAGTTCGGTTCAGCTTGAGATAATATTCGGCTTTCTTGTAAAGACATATGCACATCTTCCAAATCTAACTCTTTCACTTTACCTTTTACGGGCGCAGTTTCTACATATAAATCTTGGATTAATTTCACCGCACTTTTTATCAATTTTGCATGATAAGTTTTTGGATCCTCTTCCACTGTATCAATATTAAAAGTGAAATTATGACGAGCAATGACAAGATTAAATTCTTTTTCGATAAGTTTTAGATGAGCATCAAATGCACCGCATAAAGATTGCAAACGTGCGTTATCTTGAGGTTCGAGAGTAAATGAAAGCATGAGGATACTAAGCTGGTGAAAATTGTGGTTATTCTAGCGTAATTACCACTTCATTGGAAATAATCATCACTTTGTTTTCATCCCTATTCCCTCTATAATATGCGCCTTTAATTATGTTACAAACTGGATATATTATGGCTGAACCAAATAACCGCTACGACGAACTTAGATACTACTCAAAACCCTTTTCTTACACGAGCATTGCGCTTTTGGAAGGGAATGCAACATTATGGGGATTAACACCACCAGCACTCAAAGGTGCTAAAGTATTAGAATTAGGTTCTTCTTTTGGTGGAAACTTAATTTCTCAAGCGGTTTATTATCCAGATACTGAATTTGTAGGCATTGATTTAGCAGATAGTCAAATTACTCAAGGTAATGAAATTATTAAATCAATGGGATTAACAAACGTTCGTTTAGAAACAAAAAATATTCTCGATATTACGCCTGAATTTGGCATGTTTGACTACATCATCGTGCATGGTATTTATTCTTGGGTACCTGATAATGTCAAAGATAAAATACTTGAGGTTTGTCGTGAAAATTTAACGCCAAATGGTATTGCTTATATTTCTTACAACACCTATCCCGGTTGGAAAAGCCGCGAAGTTGCACGTGATATTATGCTCTATGCGAATAAATACACTCAAGATTTACCGCTCTCTGAACAAACTCGTCGTGGTAAAGCTATTATTCAATTATTTTCTGATGCAATTAAATCGATTGAGTCTGGAAAATCTAAAAATCAAAGTAGAATTGAAAACTTTGATGATATTCAAATTAAAGATGACAATTATGTTGCCCATGAATATCTCGAATATCACAACCACCCTCTCTATTTAAATCAATTTGTTGATAGCCTACATCAACATCAATTGGCTTATATTGGTGATACAAATTTTCAACTTTCATATGTTTCTTCTATGCCACAACATCTACGTGACATGATCAATCAATTATCCGAAACAGATTATGTGGCACGTGAACAATGTCTCGATTATCTTTACGATGTGACATTTAGAAGAAGTTTATTATGCCATGCTCATTTACAAGATAAAATTAACCGTACAGAAATCATTGATAAAGCATTATTAAATAAATTAACTTTTATTGACCAGAACAAAGAAAATAATCTGAGCCAGATATTCAATAATAAAGACGCAGCAAAATTACTTGAACACTTTATCTATCAAGTAGGTCAATTCACTATTCAATCATTAATTGATTACGTTGCTGAACATAAAGAATTTGCAAACCTCACAGAGGATAAAATTTACTCTTCTGTATTGCTAGCTGTAGTTCTAGGATATATCAATGTTTTTCTCACACCTTATCAAACATATACATTTGAAGATAACAAAACCTATATACCAAAACGCTTTACTCTATATACACAATCTTTGCTAGAAGGTGCAAATCAATATATCGGTTCAGGTAATATGTATAATGTAGGCATTGAAAATTTAAATGCACTACATCTTTATGTGATGTCTCAAATGGAAAAACCGATAACTAAAGTGGCTCTTAACGCTTCACTCAAAGCATATTTAATTCAGAATGAATACAAAGATATGAACAACAATGAGAAACTCATTGATGAAGAGTTTGACTGTTCTGGATTATGTGATTCTATCTGTAAAACATTAGCTAACTTAGGTTACATCCAACCATCCACACTATAAGCAAAATTCAAAGCAATCAATATATTGAAGGAGAATTAACCACTCTCCTTTTTCTTTACCCAAAATAAAAATTGAGAATTATTTGCATTTAAATGAATTTAGAAATAGAATAAAGGTCATTCAAGCTTAATTAAAACATTCATTCTCATAAACAAGGAGTTTTCAATGTCATTCAAATCTTTCAAAATTGCGACACTCGCAGCACTTACATTCTCAGCAAGTAGCTTTGCCGACATTACCGTTTACAACGGTCAACATAAAGAAGCTGCAAAAGCCGTAGCTGATGCATTTACGCAAGAAACCGGCATCAAAGTCACTTTAAATAGTGCTAAAAGTGAACAGTTAGCTGGTCAACTTAAAGAAGAAGGCGATAAAAGTCCAGCCGATGTATTCTATTCAGAACAAACATCTCCATTTGCCGCACTTTCTGAAGCGGGTTTATTAGAACCACTTTCAGCTAATACGATCAAACAAACCTCTCACCAAGGTGTACCGGTTGCGCCTAAAAAAGATTGGATTGCATTAAGTGGTCGTTCTCGTGTTGTCGTTTATGATCACACTAAATTATCTGAAAAAGATATGGAAAAATCAGTGCTTGATTACGCAACACCAAAATGGAAAGATAAAATCGGTTATGTACCAACCTCTGGTGCATTCTTAGAACAAGTTGTAGCCATTGTTAAACTAAAAGGCGAGAAAGTTGCGCTTAATTGGTTAAAAGGCTTAAAAGAAAATGGTAAACTTTACGCGAAAAACAGTGTTGCATTACAAGCTGTTGAAAATGGCGAAGTACCTGCAGCCTTAATTAATAACTACTACTGGTACGCATTAGCAAAAGAAAAAGGCGCAGAAAACTTAAAAACTCGCTTGTACTTTATTCGTCATAAAGACCCTGGTGCGTTAGTTACTTACTCAGGTGCGGCAATCTTAAAATCATCTAAAAATAAAGAAGAAGCGAAAAAATTCGTGGACTTCTTAGCAAGCAAAAAAGGTCAAGAAGCCTTAGTTGCTGTACGTGCAGAATATCCATTACGTGCAGATGTAACTTCCCCATTCAATATGGAACCTTATGCTAAATTGCAAGCGCCAGTAGTTTCAGCAACTACGGCTCAAGATAAAGAACAAGCAAATAAATTAATTGAAGAAGCTGGTTTAAAATAAGCCCGCTAACGTCGCAACTGTATTTTCACCAACAGTGAAGATACAGTTGCCACCTATAAAGGATTATCTTTTGACCCGAACGCCCCCACTTTGGCTCACCATCATTATTTTACTTATTGGTTTACCGCTCTTATTACCATTTCTATATATTCTTTTCCGTGCGATTGAAGTCGGATTAGGTCGTAGCCTCGAGCTTCTTATTCGCCCGAGAATGGTGGAATTACTGAGCAACACAATGCTTCTCATGGTCTGCGTAACTATTGGATCAATTTTTCTCGGTACGCTTTGTGCATTTTTACTTGAACGCTATCGTTTTTTCGGCAAATCATTTTTTGAAGTGGCGATGAGCTTACCACTTTGTATTCCAGCCTTTGTGAGTTGTTTTACTTGGATCAGCCTAACCTTTCGAGTCGAAGGTTTTTGGGGAACGATTGGCATCATGACACTAAGCTCTTTCCCACTCGCTTACTTGCCAATTTCAGCTACGCTTAAACGACTTGACCGTTCCCTTGAAGAAGTAAGTCTTTCATTAGGAAAAAGCCAAACTTACACCTTTTGGCACGCTATTTTCCCGCAATTAAAACCAGCAATCGGTAGCAGTTTGTTACTGATAGCATTACATATGCTGGTAGATTTTGGTGCAGTTTCAATTTTAAATTACCAAACATTCACTACTGCGATTTTCCAAGAATATGAAATGTCTTTTAATAACAGCACCGCAGCACTACTTTCAGCTGTATTAATGGCAATTTGTAGCATTATTGTGCTGGGAGAAACATTTTTCCGCGGTAAACAAACGCTTTATAACAGTGGCAAAGGTGTCACTCGTCCTTATCCGGTAAAAACACTTTCCTTTGGCAAACAATGTTTAACCTTCGGATTTTTCTCTAGCATATTCATCTTAAGCATTGGCGTGCCTGTAATTATGTTAATTTACTGGCTTATAGTGGGAACTTCACTCGAAAGTGCGGGTGATTTTTCAGAATTTTTATCAGCATTCAGCAATTCATTTATTATTTCAGGCTTAGGCGCATTGCTTACCGTAATTTGTGCTTTGCCATTGGTTTGGGCCGCCGTACGCTATCGTAGCAAATTAACCATTTGGATCGATCGATTACCTTACCTATTACACGCTGTACCCGGATTAGTTATCGCATTATCGCTGATCTACTTTACGATCAACTATGCCAACAGCTTATATCAAACCTTTTTAGTTATTATCGTAGCTTACTTTATGCTCTATTTACCAATGGCACAAACCACACTTAGAGCCTCGCTTGAGCAACTTTCTGATAATATTGAGAAAGTCGGACAAAGCCTAGGACGAAGTCCATTCTATATTTTCCGAACTTTAACATTACCAGCAATGTTACCAGGCATTGCGGCGGCATTCTCTCTAGTATTCTTGAATTTAATGAAAGAGCTTACTGCAACACTTTTGCTCACGCCAAACGACATCAAAACCCTTTCTATTGCCGTTTGGGAATATACCAGTGATGCGCAATACGCTGCGGCAACGCCTTATGCCCTAATGCTCGTTCTCTTTTCGGGGATTCCTGTGTTTTTATTGAAAAAATATGCATTTAAATAAAATGATAAATAATCCGTTATTAACCGTTAAAAATCTCAATAAATTTTTTAATGAACAACAAGTTCTTCACGATATTTCCTTTACCTTGCAACGAGGTGAGATCCTCTTTTTGCTTGGTGCTTCTGGTTGTGGGAAAACAACGTTATTGCGAGCGATCGCAGGATTTGAACAACCCTATACTGGCGAAATTTGGCTAAAAGAGCGGTTAATTTTCGGCGAGAATACGAATGTGCCAACGCAACAGCGCCATCTAGGTTATGTGGTGCAAGAAGGTGTACTTTTCCCTCACTTAAATGTCTATCGCAACATTGCTTACGGATTGGGGAATGGAAAAGGGAAAACGGATGAAGAGAAAATGCGGATTGAACAGGCAATGCAACTCACTGGAATTAGTGAACTAGCAGAACGTTTTCCTCACCAACTCTCAGGCGGACAACAACAACGTGTGGCTCTTGCACGAGCATTGGCGCCGAATCCAGAACTGATTTTATTAGACGAACCTTTTAGTGCCTTAGATGAACATCTACGCCAGCAAATTCGTCATGATATGCTAAAAGCACTACGTCAAAGCGGTGCATCAGCGATTTTCGTCACCCATGATCGTGATGAAGCATTACGTTATGCGGATAAAATCGCGGTTATCCAACAAGGGAAAATTTTACAAATCGACACGCCTCGTACACTTTATTGGTCGCCTAATCATATTGAAACCGCAAGTTTTATTGGTGACAACATCGTGCTATCGGCGAACCTGATTGATGAAAACACAGTTCAATGCCAATTAGGTAATATTCCTGTAAAAAACAAATCAATATCGCTGAAACAAGGTAAGATTTTACTTCGCCCAGAACAATTTAGCCTGTTTAAAACATCGGAAAATCCAACCGCACTTTTCAAAGGGCAAGTAAAACAAATCGAATTTAAAGGGAAAATTACCACTATTCAAATTGAAATTAATGGCTACTCAATATGGATTGAGAACATCATTTCCCCCGATTTATCTATTGGCGATGAGCTACCAATTTATTTGCATGGAAAAGGGCTGTTTTACGCCTAAGAATAAAGCCTTATCTTCACGATAAGGCTTTATTTTTAAACAATATATTCAGAAAAAATTTGTTCAAAATTTGATATTAAACAGTCTGCGCCTAAAATATTTTCCCCTTTCCATGCCTGTTGCAAAATCTCTGGAGAAAATTGCTGACTCGCTTGTTCAGCTAAAGGCAAATAACTGATATGCCAAGGCTCCCGTCCCACTTTTTTATTGGACTGCATATTCATAAAAGGCAAAGCAAAATCAAAGTGCGGTAAATTTTCGGTAAGAAATTCACTCAATTCAAAGAAATAACCGCCTTTTTCATATTCCCAAGGCTCCAGTTGTAAAGATTGCCCTTGTGGCAAAAGATCAGGATCGAAAATATCCACTTCCGTTCCCCAATGATGACGGCTAGCACCTGGCAATGCAGACCAACGTAAAATCGCCCGACATTTTTGCCAGTCATCTAATTGGCTCAAATCTAATGCTTTGCCTTCGTCATCATGGACTTTTTTCTCGCCCTTAAATTTGCTGTTCCAAATAAGCTGTTGGCGTTCAAAATCACGAAAACTGCTCGCAGGCTGTAAATTAAAGCCATTTTTTGCCGCACTTTGTTGCAAACCTTGAAATGCTTGCACTGCTTGCATTTGCAAAAAATGATTTGATGAATGAGTTGCGAGTAAATTGACTAAATGCTCACGGGACTTTCCTGTAAGCATTTCTGGCGTTAATTTCATTTTAGCTATCCAATAAATTCACTAACATTTTGTGATAAATCTCACCGCACTTGCCAAGATCTTCTACACCGACACATTCATCGACTTTATGAATAGTTGAATTTAACGGGCCAAATTCCACTACTTCTGCGCCCATCAAGGCAATAAAACGACCGTCTGACGTGCCACCACCTGTTTCGGACTTTGGCGTTATGCCTGTGGTTTCCTCAATAGCGGAGGTTATCGAATCTAATAATTTACCTGGTTTCGTTAAAAACGGCTTACCTGATAAATTCCATTCAATACGATATTTCAAATTGTGTTTTGCTAGCATTTCAGCTACTTTTTGCTTGATGATTTCATCCGTGACTTCTGTGCAATAACGCAAATTGAACTGAATATATAACTCTGCAGGAATTACATTATTACTTCCTGTCCCTGCGTGAATGTTAGCAATTTGTAGGCTTGTTGGCGGGAAAAATTCATTACCTTTATCCCATTGGTAAGTGGTCAATTCTTGCAAAAATGGCGCTGCTTTATGGATTGGATTTTCGGCTAAATGTGGATATGCCACGTGTCCTTGAATCCCCTGAATATAAAGGTTTCCTGTAATTGAGCCACGACGGCCATTTTTGACAACATCGCCTAAGTTTTTAGCACTCGATGGCTCGCCAACCATACAATAAGTAATTTTTTCATCACGCTCCATTAAAGTCTCAACCACACGCACAGTACCATCTTTTGCGGCGGCCTCTTCATCAGAGGTAATCAATAATGCAATTGTGCCTTTATGGTTAGGATTTGCTTTTACATATTCTTCTGCCGCCACAATCATTGCTGCAAGGGATCCTTTCATATCCGCCGCACCACGCCCATAAAGCATGCCATCAATAATCTCAGCAGAAAACGGCGGAAATGACCACTGATTTTCATCGCCAGTAGGCACAACATCCGTATGACCTGCAAAAGCAATAACAGGCTCTCCCGCTCCGTGCTTTGCCCACAAATTCAGCGTATCATTAAAAGGCATCCATTCAATTTGAAAACCTAACTTTTCTAAACGTTCTGCAATAATTTGCTGACAGCCTTCGTCATTAGGGCTAATAGATGGGCGACGAATTAAATCTTGCGCCAACGAAACCACTTTTTCTCTCATAAAAACTCCTAAGAAAATAACCGCACTCTAGGCAAAAGCAGCCTGATATTCCTTCTCATTAAAACCGATTAGAGCCTTCCCATCTTGTAAAATAATTGGGCGTTTAATCAAGGTTGGATTCTCAGCCAACACGGAAAGTGCGGTGGTTTTATCAAGAGAATTTTTAACTTGTTCATCCAAATTACGCCAGGTTGTACTGCGTTTATTCACCAATACATCCCAGCCAAATTGAGCTTCCGCTTGGGTTAAAAAGTTCAAATCTAATCCATCAACACGGTAGTCGTGAAGTTTGTGTTCAATATTGTGATCCGCCAGCCATTTCAACGCTTTCTTCACCGTATCGCAATTTTTAATGCCGTAAACTGTAATCATATTTTTCTCTCTTTTCTCGCCATTTAATTACAGCATTATACCTGAAAAACGAGCAATAATTCGATGAAAAAACAGATGAAAAAAGTCATTTAGTCAGGCATAATATTGTCAATATTCACAGTAAGGAATCTCAAATGGAACTCACTTTTGAACAAATATCTGATTTACTCAAAACACAAAAAAAAGACAAGGAAGAATACGCTTTTAGTTTGGAAGAACGACAATTAGCTGCAAAAGCAAGTTCGGAAGCTTGGAAAGCTATTTTAAATCATAAAATTGAGCCATTCGATTTTAAAAAATAGGACTGATTATGCTGCCAACATACGATGTTTATATTGCTGAAACATCAGGGGATTGTCTTAAAAAAGATCTTCTAAAACAATTTATCGTGACTTATCTAACTCAAGATGATCTTGATAAACTAAAAATGATTTTAACGAATATCCCGCAACTTAGACCATTCTGGGGAAAAACAGGCTATAAATACATTACAATAAATAATATCTATTTTTTATATGAAGTGGCCGAAGACGAAAGAAAAGTCATTATTTTAGGTGCTAAATTTAATAATAAACGAAAAACATTTAATTTTGCGAATACGCTCAAGCAACAAAAAACAATGAAAAAATGGATTGAAGATTATCCTAAATACTATCCCAATAAATAAGCCCGATTTAATCGGGCTTATTTATTTTTAGTTAGCCTAATAATTTATTTATGCGTTTAATAAACACAGTTGGATTTTCCAAAGATCCGCGCTCTGCTAATATAGCTTGTTCGAGCAACAATTCCACCCAATCAGCAAATTCTGTTTCATCTGCAATATCAGCCACTTTTTTCACTAAGTGGTGTTCTGGATTAAGTTCAAGGGTGTATTTTACTTCTGGTACAGGTTGCCCTGCGGCTGCAAACAATTTCGCCATTTGGGTCGTCATTTGATCATTATCCGTAGAAACCACCGCTGGTGTATCCGTTAAATTGTGAGTTAAACGTACCGTTTTCACCCGTTCACCAAGCAAGTTTTTCACACGCTCAATAAAACTACCAAAGGCTTCATCTTGTTGTTTTTGCGTTTCAGATTCTTTATCCGCTAAATCGCCTAAATCCAAATCTGCTTTCGTGATACTTTGTAATGGTTTACCGTCGAATTCAGTTAAATAGCTTAACATCCATTCATCAATGCGATCGGAAAGTAATAAAACCTCAATGCCTTTTTTATTGAATAATTCCAAGTGCGGACTATTTTTCGCTGCAACATAACTATCTGCTGTAATGTAATAGATAGCTTTTTGCCCCTCTTTCATACGCGAGATGTAATCTTCTAAAGACACAGTTTGCTCGCTACTATCATGATGTGTTGAAGCAAAACGTAATAACTTCGCAATAGTTTCTTTGTTAGCAAAATCTTCTGCAGGGCCTTCTTTTAAGACTAAACCAAACTCTTTCCAGAATTGAAGATATTTTTCTGCATCATCTCTTGCTAATTTTTCTAGCATTTGTAATGAACGCTTAGTTAATGCTTTGCGTAATGCAGCAGTAATTTTGTTATCCTGTAAAATTTCACGAGATACATTTAATGGCAAGTCATTACTATCGATTAAACCACGCATAAAACGTAGATAATTCGGCATAAATTGCTCTGCATCATCCATAATAAATACGCGTTGAACATAAAGTTTTAAGCCATGTTTATGTTCGCGATTAAATAAATCCCAAGGAGCTTTAGCTGGCACATAAAGCAAACTAGTATATGCTTGATTTCCTTCAACTTTGTTATGCGCCCAAGTGACAGGATCAGCAAAATCATGGCTTAAGTGTTTGTAAAACTCTTTGTATTCCTCATCAGACACATCATTTTTAGAACGCGTCCAAAGCGCATCGGATTTATTAATTTTCTCCCATTTTTCACCGCACTCTTTGCCTTCATCATCGTATTCTTTCGTCAGCATTTCCACTGGTAAGCCAATATGGTCAGAATATTTACCGATAATTTCACGCAAACGCCATTCGTTTAAAAATTCTTTTTCATCTTCGCGTAAATGCAAAACCACATCAGTGCCACGGGGTTTTTTCTCAATATCCGCCACAGAATATTCGCCTTCACCCGCAGATTCCCAAAGTACCGCTTTATCCGCATCTTCGCCAGCTGCTCTGGTTTTTACAGTCACTTTATCTGCCACAATAAAAGCTGAATAAAAACCCACACCAAATTGCCCAATAAGTTGGCTATTTTTTGCTTGGTCTTGGCCAAGTGTGGTTAAAAATTCTTTTGTTCCTGATTTTGCAATCGTCCCCAAATGATCGATGACTTGCTCGCGAGTCATACCAATGCCGTTATCACTAATCGTGATCGTTCCTTTATCCGCATCAAAGCTAACACGCACACGTAAGTCGCCATCGCCTTCATATAAATCAGGGTTAGAAAGCGCTTTAAAGCGTAATTTATCTGCCGCATCAGAGGCATTAGAAATTAATTCACGTAAGAAAATTTCTTTGTTGGAATACAAAGAATGAATCATTAATTGGAGTAGTTGTTTGACTTCAGATTGGAAGCCGCGAGTTTCTTGATTTTGTGACATAATTTTTTCCTTCATAAAGATAAAAATTGAACGTCACAGATATAAGAATAAAAAGAAAGATTTCAAGGGGAAAACCAAAGTGCGGTGAATTTTCACCGCACTTTTATCAGGCTAACATCAATTACTCTTTTCTTTCCTTCACATTTTCAACCCAGCGTTCTATTAATCGCTTCGCTTCTTGATCCGAACCAAATTTGATGAAATCAATATCAAGTAATTTAAGTTTTGCCGGCTCTGAAAGATGTGGATGCGCTTTAGCATGAATATTTGTTGGCAGTTGGTAAGAATCCGCTTCACGCCAAGGAATTTCTTGAGCTTCAGCAGAAAGCACAAAATCCACAAAGCGTTTAGCATTATCTAAATTGCGCCCATTTTTAATGATACTGACCGCCCCTAATGTATAACCGGTGCCTTCGCAAGGTAAAGTACCAATAACCGGTGCACCTTTATCCTTTTCACGCACATAAGTATGCATAAAACCAATATCAACCGCGGCTGCACCCGTAGAAATATTAGCCGTTGCTAATCCAGTTTTCGTGTATTGTGCAATGTTTTTATCAAGTTCTTTCAAATAAGCAAAGGCTTTATCTTCGCCCATAATTTCAATTAAAGTTGTAAGAATGGTGTAGCCTGTGCCCGATACTCGAGGATCTGGATATTGAATTAACCCTTTAAATTCTGGTTTTAATAAATCAGCATAACATTGAGGTTTCGCGATATTTTTTTCAGCTAGCAGTTTTTCGTTCATCCCAATGCCAAGCTCCATAAGATAAATAATCGACGTAGTATCGCCACGTTGCTCCGTGAGTTTTTTGAATTGAGGCATAATTTCTTTTTGCAGAGGTGAACGATAAGTTTCTAACAAACCTGCATCTCTAGCCTGAAAGTGCGGTTCCAATGTACCACCATACCACACATCTGCTTGTGGATTTTCTTTTTCGGCTTTGATTTTGCCTAATACAGTCCCTGTGCTATTACGCACAAACTGAGTGTCCACATTATATTTTTTGCTAAAAGCGTGAGCGACTTTTTCACAAGTCGTGTTTTGGACGCTGCAATAAAGCACTAATTTGCCTTCCGCTTGAGCAGGGGTTGATAAACTTAATCCTAATAAGCCGCAACCAAGCACACTGGAAAGTGCGGTCAATTTAAAAGAATTTTTTAAAGAAAAAGAGAATTTCATGATGCATCCTTACTTATATGAATACAGAAAAAAGTAAGTCAGCCCTTTAAGGAGGAGAGATTAGTTTCCTACGCCAGTGCTAACTGTTTCAGGTTCACGGGTATTTTCTCAGCGATGTCCGCACCCCGACTAACCGCGAATCAATATAAGTTGTAATACTATTTTTGTAAAGTCGGATAAGTTTATAATTTTCTTGATTGTGATATAAAAAAATTAGACTTATAATTCCTGTAAATTTGAACAGATAAAAATTTCATCATGGATATTTCTGAATTACTTGACGGACTTAACGATAAACAACGCGAAACCGTAGCTGCTCCTCTTGATAATCACTTAGTGCTAGCGGGTGCAGGCTCTGGCAAAACGCGCGTATTGACACACCGTATCGCTTGGTTAATTGCGGTAGAAAATATTTCTGAAGGCAGCATTATGGCGGTGACGTTTACCAATAAAGCCGCAGCAGAAATGCGTCATCGTATTCAATCTACTCTTGCCAAACACGCACAACATCAATTATTTGGGATGTGGATTGGCACCTTTCACAGCATTGCTCATCGTTTGTTGCGAGCCCATCATTTAGATGTGGGATTACCACAAGATTTCCAAATTCTGGATTCAGAAGATCAACTTCGTTTAATTAAACGGTTATTAAAATTACATAATTTTGATGAAAAAGCTTTTCCGCCTAAACAGGCTTGTTGGTACATCAATAACAAAAAAGATGAAGGCTTGAGACCAAACGACATTGAAGATTTTAATGATCGCCAAGAACGTGAATGGATTAAAATTTATAAGATCTATCAAGATACTTGCGATCGCGCAGGATTGGTCGATTTTGCTGAACTATTAATTCGGGCCTATGAATTATTTGAGAAAAAACCATTAATTTTGCAACGTTATCAACAACGTTTTCAGCATATTTTGGTGGATGAGTTCCAAGACACCAATAAAATTCAATATAAATGGATCAAAATTCTCGCGGGAGAAACAGGCAAAGTTATGATCGTCGGCGATGACGATCAATCTATATACGGTTGGCGTGGCGCACAAATCGAAAATATTCAAAAATTCTTGAAAGATTTTAAAGCAGAAACAATTCGCCTTGAACAAAACTATCGTTCTACCGCCAATATCCTAAACAGCGCAAATGAATTAATTGCAAACAATAGTGATCGTCTTGGTAAAAATTTATGGACAGAGGGTGAAAAAGGCGATCCCGTGGGCATCTATTCTGCCTTTAATGAATTAGACGAAGCAAAATTTGTTGCTTCACAAATTCAGGATTGGGTAGAACATGGCGGAAAACTTGATGATTGCGCTGTACTTTATCGTAGTAATAGCCAATCACGGGTTATTGAAGAAGCCTTAATTCGTTGTCAAATTCCATATCGTATTTATGGCGGTATGCGTTTCTTCGAACGTCAAGAAATTAAAGATGCTTTAGCCTATCTTCGTTTGATTAATAATCGTCAAGATGATGCAGCTTTTGAGCGTGTAATTAATACGCCAACCCGTGGCATTGGCGACCGCACTTTAGATATATTGCGTAACTTAACACGGGAACGCCAAATTACCTTATGGCAAGCAGTACAAGTCGCAACACAAGAAAATATGTTGGCTGGACGAGCCTCAACAGCGTTATTGCGTTTCCAGGAATTAATTAATTCACTACAACTTGATACCGCAGAAATGCCGCTTTTCGCACAAACTGATTTTGTGATTAAACATTCGGGTTTATATGAAATGTATAAACAAGAAAAAGGTGAAAAAGGCGAAGTGCGTATTGAAAACTTGGAAGAATTAGTTACCGCAACCCGTGAATTCATCAAACCTGATGATGCAGAAGATATGACGGAGCTTACCGCCTTTTTAACTCACGCCTCTTTAGAAGCGGGTGAAGAACAAGCCTCTCCACATCAATCTTGCGTAGAAATGATGACATTACACTCTGCTAAAGGCTTAGAATTTCCTCGTGTATTTATGGTTGGCGTAGAAGAAGGTTTATTCCCAAGTTTCCGTTCTTTTGAAGAACCTGGGCGTTTAGAAGAAGAACGTCGTTTAGCTTACGTCGGTATTACTCGCGCGAAGAAAAAACTGACCATCTCTTATGCGGAAAGCCGTCGGTTATATGCAAAAGAAGAACGCCATTTGCCATCACGTTTTATCGCCGAATTACCGAGAGAATGTATCCAAGAAATTCGTTTACGAGGAACTGTCACGCGCGCAATGAATCTAGCAAAAGTCGGTTCATTGTCTAATACCAGTGCGGTCGAAAATGAATGGAAAATGGGGCAAAAAGTCAAACATGAAAAATTCGGTTTTGGCACCGTCATTAATGTTGAAGGATCAGATAACAATACTCGCCTCCAAATTGCCTTCCAAGCGCAAGGTATTAAATGGCTCATTGCACATTTGGCAAAACTGGAAAAAGTGCGGTAGAATCCAAGAGAGTTTTACTTCTACCGATTAATTTCTTTGAAAAGTGTGGTGAATTTTAACTGCACTTTTTTTGTATTTGAGTGATTGAATGTTTAAATTTTTCTTCAAACGTATCTTAATGGTAATCCCAACTTTTATTGCCATTACTTTTATCACTTTCGCCCTTGTGCATTTTATTCCTGGCGATCCAGTTGAAATAATGATGGGTGAACGTGGCTTAACACCTGAAATACATCAACAAATGATGCATCAATTAGGCTTAGATCTTCCTTTGCATGAACAATATTTTCATTATATAGCTAAAGTGATACAAGGTGATTTTGGGGCATCATTCCGCACTCAACAACCTGTTCTTACTGAATTCTTTACACTTTTCCCTGCCACCGCTGAATTAGCATTTTTTGCGTTATTTTGGTCGTTATTAGGCGGGGTGATTTTAGGCACGATTGCTGCAGTAAAAAAAGATAGTTGGATTTCTCACACAGTTACAGCTGCATCGCTCACAGGTTATTCTATGCCAATTTTCTGGTGGGGATTGATTTTAATTTTATACGTTTCACCACAACTCGGTTTACCGCAAGGTGGTCGTTTAGATAATGAATTTTGGATCGATACGCCGACAGGATTTATGCTCATTGACAGCTGGCTTTCTGGTATGCCCGGAGCCTTCGAAAATGCGGTTAAATCGTTAATTCTTCCTGCAATAGTCCTAGGCACAGTTCCTCTCGCCATTATTACGCGTATGACACGCTCTGCGATGTTGGAAGTATTAGGAGAAGATTACATTCGTACGGCAAAAGCAAAAGGCCTAAGTTATACTCGAATCGTCATTGTTCATGCATTGCGTAATGCGTTAATTCCTGTTGTCACTGTGGTCGGATTAATCGTTGGTCAATTGCTTTCTGGTGCCGTACTGACAGAAACCATTTTCTCATGGCCGGGAATTGGAAAATGGATTATTGATGCTATTCAAGCGCGCGATTATCCTGTATTACAGGGTTCTGTACTGATTATTGCGACGATTATTATTGTGGTGAATTTAACCGTCGATTTACTTTACGGCGTGGTCAATCCGCGTATCCGTCATTAATTGTAGGAGAAATTATGTCTGACACGCCTTCAACTTTCGCGCCGAAAACGCCCTTACAAGAATTTTGGTTTTACTTTAAACAAAACCGAGGTGCGCTAATCGGTTTAACCTTTATTGTGATTGTTGCCTTAATCAGCATTTTCGCGCCTTATATTGCGCCTTTTGATCCAACAGAACAAAATCGTACCGCACTTTTACTGCCTCCCGCTTGGTATGAAGGCGGCAATCCTGCCTATCTACTCGGAACAGATGATATTGGGCGAGATATCCTTTCTCGCATCATTTACGGAACGCGAATTTCCGTCTTTGCGGGATTTGTCATCGTATTGCTATCCTGCGCCTTTGGTACCAGTCTTGGCTTGATTTCTGGTTATTATGGCGGCGTGCTAGATACAATTATTATTCGCCTAATTGATATTATGCTCGCGATTCCAAACTTACTCTTGACGATTGTAGTCGTCTCTATTTTAGAGCCATCACTCGCCAATGCCACTTTAGCGATCGCCGTGGTATCGATCCCTAGCTATGTGCGTTTAACTCGAGCAGCAGTGATGAATGAAAAAAATCGTGATTATGTTACCTCCTCTAAAGTCGCTGGCGCAGGTGTTCTTCGCCTCATGTTTATTGTGATTTTACCCAACTGTTTAGCACCCTTGATTGTGCAAATGACGATGGGGATTTCTAATGCGATCTTAGAACTCGCGACACTTGGTTTCTTAGGCATTGGTGCAAAACCACCAACACCTGAACTTGGCACAATGCTTTCTGAAGCACGTGGTTTTATGCAAGCGGCAAACTGGTTGGTTACAATTCCTGGCTTAGTTATTTTATCTTTAGTGCTCGCCTTTAACTTAATGGGTGATGGCTTGCGCGATGCACTTGATCCAAAACTCAAACAATAGGAAAACAGAATGGCATTATTAGACGTAAAAGAACTTTCTGTTCACTTTGGCGATAAAAATACGCCATTTAAAGCAGTGGATCGCATCAGCTATCAAGTCGCACAAGGTGAAGTGCTTGGCATTGTGGGAGAATCGGGGTCAGGTAAATCTGTGAGTTCTCTCGCAATTATGGGGCTAATTGATCATCCCGGACGTGTATCGGCTGAATCCTTGCAATTTGAAAACACTGATTTACTCACTTTAGAGAGTAAATCCAAACGCCAGCTTATTGGTGCTGATGTTGCGATGATTTTCCAAGATCCGATGACAAGCTTGAATCCAGCTTATACTGTGGGTTTCCAAATTATGGAAGCGTTAAAAACTCATGAAGGCGGTACAAAAAAGGTAAGAAAAGACCGCACTTTAGAGCTTTTAAGATTGGTCGGTATCCCAGATCCTGAATCTCGGATTGATGTTTATCCCCATCAGCTGTCTGGTGGAATGAGTCAGCGTGTGATGATTGCAATGGCAATTGCCTGCAGACCTAAATTATTAATTGCTGACGAGCCAACTACTGCGCTAGATGTCACTATTCAAGCACAAATTATAGAGCTATTACTCGAATTGCAGAAAAAAGAATGCATGTCGCTGATTTTGATTACCCATGATCTTGCGCTTGTTGCTGAAGCTGCAGATCGAATTATCGTGATGTATGCAGGACAAATCGTTGAAGAAGGCACAGCAAAAGATATTTTCCGCGAGCCAAAACATCCTTACACTCAGGCCTTGTTACGTTCATTACCTGAATTTGCAGAAGGAAAATCTCGCTTAGCGTCATTACAAGGTGTGGTACCTGGAAAATACGATCGCCCAACAGGCTGCTTATTAAATCCTCGATGTCCTTATGCCACCGAATATTGTCGCCAATTCGAACCTCAATTGCATCATATCGGTTCGCGTAAAGTAAAATGCCATACTCCACTGAACGAGCAAGGCTATCCCGTTGAATATCAAGGAGCTTAATAATGACGAATGAAGTAAAAGAAAATACGCCATTATTAAATTCGATTGGCTTAAAAAAATATTACCCTGTAAAAAAAGGCTTGTTTGCAAAACCACAGCAAGTAAAAGCGTTAGATGGTGTATCTTTTCAGCTTGAACGAGGTAAAACTTTAGCTGTCGTGGGGGAGTCCGGTTGTGGTAAATCAACGCTAGGGCGTTTATTGACAATGATTGAAGAACCCAGCGAAGGCGAATTGTATTACAAAGGGCACAATTTTTTAGAAAATGATCCTGAAACAAAGGCACTACGTCGTAAAAAAATTCAAATTGTTTTCCAAAATCCTTATGCGTCATTAAATCCACGTAAAAAGATTGGTTCAATTTTGGAAGAACCCTTGATCATCAATACAAAACTTTCTGCCAAAGAACGTCGAGAAAAAGTTTTATCAATGATGGAAAAAGTGGGATTGCGCACTGAATTTTATGATCGTTATCCTCACATGTTCTCAGGCGGACAACGCCAGCGTATTGCCATCGCTCGAGGTTTAATGTTAGATCCTGATGTTGTCGTTGCCGATGAACCTGTTTCTGCATTGGATGTTTCCGTGCGTGCGCAGGTACTGAATTTAATGATGGATTTACAAGATGAATTAGGATTGTCTTACGTGTTCATTTCACACGATCTTTCTGTGGTAGAGCATATCGCCGATGAAGTGATGGTGATGTATCTAGGTCGTTGTGTTGAAAAAGGGACGACAGAGCAAATCTTCTCTAATCCTCAACATCCTTATACCAAAGCATTACTTTCAGCGACACCACGTTTGTCACCAAACTTGCGCCGTGAGCGTATTAAGCTGACGGGCGAATTGCCAAGCCCGATTAATCCGCCAAAAGGCTGTGCATTTAATCCTCGTTGTTGGAAAGCGACAGAAAAATGTCGTGAAAATCAACCGCACTTGGAACAACATACTGATGGAAAATTAATCGCTTGTTTCCATATTGATTAAATTCATTTTGTCAGACTGATAAATAGGCTCATTTTTTCTCTCGCCAATAGGTTGCAAATCGAGGTTTTCCACGACTCGTGATACCTCGATATTTATAAGTAATCACAGATCCTATCGGAGGGGGATTTTCTCGTTCGTTTAAATTAAAACCCGAACCGATTTTAAATTCTCCCCGATGATTTTTACAGGTTAAAGCGCCCATCACATTTTCAAATTGTCCTTTGCCTTTATGGTGTGCAATAACCGTACATTCTTCATCTTGAGTTGTTTTCAATTTTAAAATCCGATGGCTACGTTTTCGTTCATAAGGTGCATGAGGATCTCGAACAACGACACCTTCCCCCTTCAAAGATTCGATTTGATTAAGAAACTCATATAAATGCACTTTATCTCTCACTGGAATTTGTTCAATAATTTCAATATAAGTTGTTGGATGTTCAAGTAAATACGCTTTCAATTTAGCTAAACGATCAAATAAATTGCCTTCTGCATCAGGCACATCAAAAACATACAATTTAAGTTTGTCCCAACCATTGCCTTTAAAAGATTTTGTAATTGATGAAATTTCTTCAAAATGATTCCGCCCACTAAATAATTCACCATCAATCGCAAAAGGCGGAAAATCCTTAATAAAATAGGCGGGCGGAGATAAACGTTGCCCTTGTCGAGTTAATAATTGCTTTCCATCCCAATAACCACGTACACCATCTAATTTTTCAGACATTACCCAACCTTCTATTGCTTGATTATTGTAGGTATGAAGAAGCATTAAATCTGGGCTAGCTAAAGCGAAAGAGCTCACGAAGAAAAGTAATAAAGTGCGGTAAAATTTCATGACATTTTTGTAAATTTAAGTGCTGATCATTTTTCTCAGAATACGTTTATCTGGAATAATCCCAAAGCACGCAAATTCACTATTACGATCTAAATCGCAAAAAATCATCATTTCATCGGAAAAAGATGAATTTTTATTTACGCTAGCGAAGAATGTTTATCTGCTATACAATGCCATCGCGATTTTATTCCCAACAAGGAGCAATCAATGTATTTAGAGCAAATAAAAGCGGAACTTGTGGAAGCACAAGATGTATTAAACAAATTTATTTCTGACGAAAATAACATTAAATTAATTCAAGAAGCCGCATTATTAATTTCCAACAGCTTCAAACAAGGAGGCAAAGTGCTTTCTTGTGGTAATGGCGGTTCGCACTGTGATGCGATGCATTTTGCAGAAGAATTAACGGGTCGTTATCGTGAAAATCGACCTGGCTACCCTGCCATTGCAATTTCAGATGTAAGCCATTTAAGCTGTGTAAGTAATGATTTTGGCTATGAATATGTCTTTTCACGCTATGTTGAAGCGGTGGGTCAAAAAGGTGACGTGTTATTCGGTTTATCAACCTCTGGCAATTCAAAAAACATTTTAAACGCCATTGAAGCTGCAAAAGCAAAAGGCATGAAAGTCATTGCAATGACAGGCAAAGACGGGGGAAAAATGGCTGGGTTAGCGGATGTTGAAATTCGTGTACCACATTTCCGTTATGCAGATCGTATTCAAGAAATCCATATCAAAGTTATTCATATTTTAATGATGTTAATTGAGTTTGAAATGGCAAAACAAGCCTAAAGTGCGGTTGATTTCAAGCGAGTTTTTAAAATCCCAAAATTTTTTGGGATTTTTTATTAATCGCACTTGCATAATTATGCATAAAAATGTAATATTTTCTCATCTTGTAAAGCATAGAGAAGAAAAATGGCTATTCGTGTTAAAAATCTCAATTTCTTTTACGGTTCATCACAAGCGTTATTTGATATTAACCTTGAAGCAGAAGAAGGCGATACCGTTGTGTTGCTGGGTCCAAGTGGCGCAGGCAAAAGTACATTAATTCGTACATTAAATTTGTTAGAAGTGCCAAAATCTGGCGAATTAAGCATTGCAAACAATGAATTTAATTTATCTAACGCAATGGCAAATCCCAAAGCAATCAGACAACTACGTCAAGATGTAGGAATGGTGTTTCAACAATATCACCTTTGGCCACACTTAACTGTTATTGAAAACTTAATTGAAGCGCCAATGAAAGTACGTGGCGTAAGCGAAAATGAAGCCAAGGCAGATGCGATGGAATTATTAAAACGTTTACGTTTAGAACAACTTGCCGATCGCTTTCCATTACATTTATCAGGCGGTCAGCAACAACGTGTTGCAATAGCCCGCGCACTGATGATGAAGCCACAAGTTCTGTTATTTGATGAACCAACGGCAGCGCTAGATCCAGAAATTACAGCGCAAGTTGTAGATATAATTAAAGAATTACAAGAAACTGGCATTACTCAGGTGATTGTGACCCACGAAGTCAATGTTGCACAAAAAGTAGCAACGAAAGTGGTGTATATGGAGCAGGGAAAGATTATCGAAATAGGTTCGGCAGATTGTTTTGAAAACCCGAAAACCGAACAATTTAAACAATATCTTTCTCACTAGAGAATAAGGATTTTATTATGAAAAAAACATTGTTAACTGCAATTTTATTAGGCGCATCCGTAGCAGCAAGCGCACAAGAGCTTACTTTTGCAATGGAACCTAGCTATCCACCATTTGAAACCACAAATGAAAAAGGCGAGATTATTGGCTTTGATGTCGATGTGGCTAATGCAATTTGTAAAGAAATCCAAGCAACTTGCAAATTTAAAGGTGAAGCTTTTGATGCACTAATTCCAAATTTAAAAGCAAAACGCTTTGATGCATCTATTTCCGCTATTGATATTACCGATGCGAGAGCAAAACAGGTTTTATTCTCTGATGCATATTACGATAGCACTGCAAGCTATGTAACCCTTAAAGGAAAAGCAACGTTAGAAAGTGCAAAAAATGTTGGCGTTCAAAATGGAACCACATTCCAACAATACACAGTAGCAGAAACCAAACAATATACAACTAAGGCTTATGCAAGCTTACAAAGCGCAATTTTAGACTTAAAGAGCGGTAGAATTGATATGATTTTTGGTGATACTGCAGTACTTGCAGATATGATTAGTAAAGAACCAGAAATGCAATTTGTAGGCGAAAAAGTAGCAAATAAAAAATATTTTGGTAATGGTTTAGGCATTGCGATGCATAAATCAAATAAAGAATTAGCTGAGCAATTAAACAAAGGTTTAGCTGCAATTAAAGCAAATGGTGAATACCAAAAAATCTATGATAAATGGATGACAAAATAATCTATGAGTTATGATTTTCTTTCTTTAATGCTTACCGCAGCTCTAATGACTTTAGGGCTTGCGGTCTGTTCATTAATCCTAGGGTTATTTTTAAGCCTAATTTTTGCCGTACTTGAAGCAAATCGTTTTGTTGGTAAACCAACTGCAGTACTCATTGCCTTATTGCGTGGCTTACCTGAAATTCTCGTTGTATTACTCGTGTATTTTGGTTCCACTGAATTAGTAGAAATGCTAACAGGAGAATACATTGAATTTGGAGCATTTGGCTGTGGTGTGTTTGCACTTTCTCTCATTTTTGCAGCTTATGCTTCACAAACATTACGCGGTGCAATTCAAGCTATTCCGAAAGGTCAATGGGAATCTGGTGCGGCATTAGGCTTAAGCAAAAGCTATACGTTCATTCACATTGTCATGCCACAAGTATGGCGTCATGCCTTACCTGGTTTAAGCAATCAATGGCTTGTATTACTAAAAGATACAGCATTGGTTTCATTAATTGGCGTGGACGATTTGATGCGCCAAGCGGATCTAATTAATACCAATACTCATCAACCCTTTACTTGGTACGGTATTGCTGCGTTAATTTATTTAGCGGTAACATTAATTAGCCAAGTTGGTATTCGAAAATTAGAGCTACGTTTTACTCGTTTTGAAAGGGCGTGAAATAATGTTTCAAGAATATTTAAGCGTAATCGCACAAGGGATTCCAACGAGTTTGTTGCTTACAGTCGTATCGTTGTTGATTGCCTTCTGTTTGGCATTATTTCTCACCTTTTTGCTTTCAATGGAAAACAAATGGGTAAAAAGAGCGGTTAATTTATACCTTACTTTATTCACTGGCACGCCACTGTTAGTACAGTTCTTTTTAATTTATGCGGGGCCTGGCCAATTCCAATGGATTATTGACAGCCCATTATGGTATGTCTTATCCAACGCCTGGTTCTGTGCCGCATTAGCTTTAGCACTAAACAGTGCAGCCTACTCCACGCAATTATTTCATGGTGCAGTAAAAGCCATTCCAAAAGGACAATGGGAAAGTTGTGCCGCATTAGGATTAAACCGCATACAAACTTTAAAGATTTTAATTCCTTATGCCTTAAAACGTGCGTTGCCTTCTTACAGTAACGAAATTATTTTGGTATTTAAAGGAACGGCATTAGCATCCACCATTACGATTATGGATATAATGGGCTATGCTCGCCAACTTTATGGTACAGAATATGATGCACTCACAATTTACGGCATCGCAGGCGGTATCTATTTAATTATCACAGGCATTGCAACATTATTGCTACGTAAACTAGAGAAAAAAGTGTTGGCATTTGAACGTTTTGAAGTAAGCAAAGCATAAAGTGCGGTAAAATCTTTAGTCATTTTTAAATCCCAAGCTTAGGTTGGGATTTTTTATATTTTAATGTGATAGTTTTATCAAAAAACTATTAAGAAAGAAGATTTCCAAGAATTTTAACCGCACTTTTAGTCAACTTCTACTCCACCCTAAAACGAATAACGGTGATCGCCTTAGACGATCACCGTTAAATTAAAGTGTTTAATAAAAGGATTTTACGTATTGTAAAACTTAGAATCCGTAACCCACACCAACTTTCGCACCATAGTTATTAACTTTGGTACTATCAAAATTACCTAAACGATTGTACTCAACTCCACCATTTGCGTACCAGTTGCCATCTAACTTATATTTTGCACCTGCTACAACGCCATAGCCGAACTTAATTTCTGAAGAACTTCTATATGGTTGGCTAGCTCTGTTATCATATTTAAACTGGTTCGCTGCAACACGAGCACCTACATAAGGTTGCACTTTAGAATTCGTGTCAAAGTCATATAATACTGATGCACCTAAACCATGAATTTTCGCGCCATCAATTTTTCCGTGATGCGTATAATCACCCGCAACACGCGTATTGCCTAATTTATAACCAACCGCTACACGAGGTTCAATTCGAGTATTATTACTACCATTTGCTTTAGTTTGAGATAAACCGATATCGCCTTCAGCATAGATATTCGCATTTGCAACAGAAGCAAAGGCAAACGCACCAACAATAACTGCTAATAAAGATTTTTTCATTGGATAACTCCTTTATTTATTGAATAAACTGGAAGAATATATCACAAAAATTATTCTGTTTCATCGACAAAAACTAATTTTCCCTTACATTTTCTACATAAATATTCAATCTTTTCTCTTACTATTCTATTATGACGGCGAATACTTAGAAAATGTGTTTGGCACGCACAACGATATTCAAAAGTTTTCCCTTGCACATTTTTTATATCAAATTGATGGCAAGTGTCTGCAGGAAGCTTAAAAATTTCATTCATTACAAGCTGCCACTCTTTCCCGTGTGGTTTTACGCGACCAAACATTTGATACACAATCAAATGCGCAAGCTCGTGTGGCACGACTTGTCGAATAAATTCATCTGCATTTTCTAATAACAAAGTGCAGTTAAATTTTATTTCATTTTTTTGTAGGTAAGCTACGCCTGCCTTTATTCCACGTAACTCATAATTTACCTCAGGCATTGTAAATTTTCGCTTAAAATAAGCCTCTGCAAGTAACAAAGACTGATTCAATTTACGTTGCACTTGCATTTTTAAATGACGAAATGGAATTTGCTCTATTGATGTCATGATTGAAAAGAAAAAACCGCTAGATAAGCGGCTTTTATATAATTTACTAAATTAAAAAATAAGATTATTTTAATCCTGCTGCAACACGTAATTCTGCTGCGCGATCCACTTTTTCCCAAGGGAATTGCTCACGACCGAAATGGCCATAAGCTGCCGTTTCACGATAGATTGGTTGGATTAAATCTAACATTTTAATTAAGCCATAAGGACGTAAATCAAAGAATTCACGAACTAATGACACTAATAATTCATTCGCAACTTTTCCAGTTCCAAAGGTTTCGACCATGATAGATGTTGGATCAGCCACACCAATCGCATAAGAAAGTTGGATTTCACAACGATCTGCCAAACCAGCTGCCACAATATTTTTTGCGACATAACGTGCAGCATAAGCTGCTGAACGGTCAACTTTAGATGGATCTTTTCCTGAGAATGCGCCACCACCGTGGCGAGCGGCACCACCGTAAGTATCTACGATAATTTTACGACCAGTTAAACCACAATCCCCCATAGGTCCACCAATAACAAAACGACCAGTCGGGTTAATGAAGAATTTTGTTTCTTTAGAAAGCCATTCACTTGGTAATACAGGTTTGATAATTTCTTCCATCACACCTTCATGTAAATCTTTTTGGCTAACATCTTCAGAATGTTGAGTAGAAAGCACAACCGCATCCACACCAACAATTTTATTATCTTCATATTTTAAAGTTACTTGGCTTTTCGCATCTGGGCGTAACCATGCTAATTTACCGCTTTTACGCACTTCAGCTTGTTTTTCCATTAAACGATGAGCATAAGTAATAGCTGCTGGCATTAATACATCCGTTTCATTAGTGGCATAACCAAACATAATACCTTGGTCGCCTGCACCTTGATCTAATGGATTTTCACGATCAACGCCTTGATTAATATCTGCAGATTGTTTACCAATCGCATTAAGTACTGCACAAGAATGGCCATCAAAACCCATTTCAGAATGTTCATAACCAATATCACAAATCACTTTACGCGTTAAATTCTCAATATCGACCCATGCTGATGTTGTAATTTCGCCACCAACTAATGCCATACCGGTTTTTACGTAAGTCTCACAAGCTACTCGTGCTTTTGGATCTTGTTTTAGGATTTCATCAAGTACCGCATCAGAAATTTGATCGGCAATTTTATCTGGATGCCCTTCAGATACAGATTCAGATGTAAATAAATAGCTAGACATATTTTCTCTCTTTTTCTTTTAAATTTGGATGTATTGACGTATAGACGTCTATAATACGTATTTTTGCTTAATAAGCAAGCGGTATTATGGGGTAGTTGCAGGAGGAATCGCCAACCAATTACGCAAAATTTGCTCTCCAAAATCTGACATATAAGATTCTGGATGAAACTGAACACCATAAATTGGCAAAAACTTATGCTGCATCGACATCACCACACCTTCATCACAAAGTGCGGTAATTTCTAGACAATCAGGAAAATCGTCTTTCTGCACGCCCCAAGAATGATATAGCCCGATATTAAATTCGCTTGGAAGGCTAAAAAATAATGGAGAATTTGACCGCACTTTTAAAATTCGTTTTTGGCCATGACGGACTTTCTCTAAGTTATACAATGTACCACCAAAAAATTCACATAAGGTTTGATGCCCTAAACACACACCTAAAATAGATTTCTGCTGATAATATTTTTCCAACATAGAAAAAAGTTGTGGATAAGCTCGTGGTACATCAGGCCCTGGCGAAATCAATATATGACTATATTTTTCCACTGTACTTTCTTTTAAATCTTCCACGTTTAAAACATCATAAGGCACATTTAATTTTCGAATTAAATCCACCAAGTTAAAAGTAAAAGAATCGTGATTATTAATGATGAGTAATTTCATAACCGCTCGGCATTCGTTATAATCGGGCAATTTTACGCAAAATGACACAAAGCACAATGCAACATTTTATTGAACAGGCTAATCATTATGGCAAACAACGCACGCCATTTTTCTTTCTCATTGATTTTGAAAAAGAAAAACCATTGATTTGTCCTCTCGAAAATTCTGCACAACAAGGCATTTATTTTGATATTTTAGGGAAAAGAAATTGCATAATTTCTCCACAATCTATCCCTCTTAATTTTACCAAACATCCAATGTCCTTCTCGCGTTATCAACAAGGTTTTGAACTTGTTCAAAGTGAATTACAGAAAGGCAATTCTTATTTATTGAATCTCACCTACCCCACTAAAATTTCAGGTAATCTGTCACTTGAACAGATTTTTCATCAAACAAATGCACCTTATAAATTGTGGTTACAAGATCAGTTTGTTTGCTTCTCACCAGAATGTTTTGTCAATATTCATGACAACAGCATTTTTACTTATCCCATGAAAGGGACAATTAATGCATCTCTGCCCGATGCAGAAAATCAGTTACTCACAAATGAAAAAGAACAACGCGAACATTACACAATTGTTGATTTGATGCGTAATGATTTATCCATGGTGGCAGAAAACATTCAGGTGAAAAAATTTCGTTATATCGATCGCATCAAAACACAAAAAGGTGAAATACTGCAAACCAGTTCTGAAATTTACGGAAAGTTGAATGAAAACTGGCAAAATCAAATTGGCTATATTTTAGCGAAACTCTTGCCTGCTGGTTCCATAAGTGGTGCCCCAAAAGAAAAAACCACACAAATTATTCAACAAGCAGAAAAACAAAAACGCGGTTATTACACAGGAATTTTCGGCATATTTGATGGTGAAACACTACAAAGTGCGGTGGCAATTCGATTTATTTCTCAAGTAGATGAAAAATTTTATTTTCATAGTGGGGGCGGTATTACCATTCATAGCAATGTGCAAGATGAATATGAAGAATTGTTAGAAAAAGTCTATTTACCGATTGAAGGTGCTGATTAATGTATCCTCTATTTGAAACCCTTTGCATTGAAAATGGGAAAATTCAAAATATCGATTTACACCAAGCTCGATATGAACGTAGTTTGCGTGAATATTATGGCAAAAGTGCGGTGAAAATTTTTAATCTTTTTTCACTCATTCAACTGCCTGAGCCCTTACAAAATCGATTAGTTCGCTGTCGCATTGATTACAATGCCGAAACCACGCAAATTCAATATTTTGAATACCATCAAAAAATTTACCGCACTTTCCAACCTGTAATTTGTGACGATATCGAATATGGTTTGAAATATTCTGATCGTAGTTTAATTAATACATTATTTGCTCGACGTGACGTTTCTGATGAAATTATTATTATCAAAAATGGAAAAGCGACAGATTGTTCCATTGGTAATTTAATTTTCCGCCAAGGAAAAAAATGGTACACACCAGACACCCCATTACTTAGAGGCACACAACGAGAAAAATTATTACAAGAAGGGAAAATTCAAGAAATCACTATATATCAAGAAGATATTGTCAATTTTGATGAAATTAAAATCATTAACGCAATGAATAGCCTATAAAAAATAAGCCGACTGATTCAGCCGGCTATTTTATTACAATTATTTTTCAGAGTTTTTCAACAATTCCGCATGCGCTTTTTTCTGACTTTTCATTTTCGCACTAATCTCACGACGTTGCGTAGAAAGCTCTGCATTGCGAATCGTATAATCATCAACACGACCTTCATAGTCATCACGCATACTTTCAATAATTCCACGCACCTCTTCGATGGTCATATCATCACGAATGTATTGATTTAAGTTATCTAACAATAATACGCGTTTCTGATTGTCACGGATTTTACGATTATTGTCTTCCATGTCGCGCTTAATTTTGTTTTTTGAACGATACATACGCACGTATTCCAACACTTCTTGAAAAGATTGCTTGTTTACAGTTTCCATAATGACTCTCTTTTAGTAAGAAAATTGATGCCGTAATGTAGCCTCTTTTTGGTAATTCGTCAAAAGCTGAAAGTAAATTTTGTGAGTCAGCTCGAAAAAATTTTTTATTTACCGAAAAAGCGTTTGATTCTCTGCTTTTGTAGTGATAAAACAGATCCAACTATCTACAAAAATAAGGAAACACAATGTCACAAGTCTTTAATTTTAGCGCTGGCCCAGCGATGATTTTTCCAGAAGTACTACAAAAAGCACAAAGTGAACTGACAAACTGGCTCAATCAAGGAGTGTCCGTAATGGAGGTGAGCCATCGCGGTAAATATTTCATGGAACTTATTGCACAAGCAGAAAAAGATCTACGTGAGGTTTACAATATTCCTGATAACTATCGCGTACTTTTCTTACAAGGCGGTGCTCGCGGTCAATTTGCAGCAATTCCGATGAACTTAATCGGTAAAAAAGGCAAAGCCCTTTATTTAAATAGTGGGCATTGGTCAGCTACAGCAGCAAAAGAAGCAAGAAATTCTGCAGAAATTGATGAAATCACTATTGTAGAAAATGGCGAACAGACTCGAATTACCGGTCTTGATTTTAGCCATATCGCTGATCAATATGACTACGTTCATTATTGCCCAAATGAAACCATCAGTGGTGTAGAAATTTTTGATGTACCAAATGTGGGAAATGCCGTATTGGTCGCTGATATGTCTTCAAATATTCTTTCACGCCAAATCGATATCAGTAAATTTGGTGTAATTTATGCAGGTGCGCAAAAAAATCTTGGCCCTGCGGGTATTACATTAGTCATTATTCGTGATGATTTGATCGGTAATGCGCGTAAAGAAACTCCATCTATTTGGAATTATGCAACTCAACGTGACGCAGATTCAATGATTAATACACCACCAACATTTGCTTGGTATTTATGCTCCCTCGTATTTAAACATCTTAAAGAGATGGGGGGCTTAGAGGTGATCGCAAAACGTAATGCGTTAAAAGCACAAACCCTTTATGATTATATTGATTCGAGCAAACTTTACCGCAATGTGGTAGCAAAAGAAAACCGCTCAACAATGAATGTCACTTTCATTACAGGCAATGCTGAATTAGATGCCAAATTTGTCGCAGAATCCACTGCTGCGAGCTTACAAGCCTTGAAAGGTCACAAGGTTTTAGGTGGAATGCGTGCGTCTATTTACAATGCAATGCCACAAGAAGGCGTTGAGGCACTTATTTCATTTATGAAAAAATTTGAAGCTGAAAATCTTTCTTAATAGTTAAAGAACATTTTCAATGGGCGTATTCACTACGCCCAAATTTACTTGAAAATTCATCCTAATCCACATCAATATTTTCAAATAACACTATGCAGTACATAAATATTGCCAATCGTGGCGTAAAATCCTTATCACCTTATCAAGCTGGCAAACCCATTGAAGAATTAGAACGGGAACTTGGCATTTCCAATATCGTTAAACTTGCCTCAAACGAAAACCCATTTGGTTTTCCAGAAAGTGCAAAAAAAGCAATTTTCGAACAATTAGATAAACTGACTCGTTATCCAGATGCGAATGGCTTTGAACTAAAACAAACTATTGCAAGAAAATTTGGTGTTCAACCAAATCAAATTACGCTCGGAAATGGCTCAAATGATTTATTAGAACTTTTTGCTCACACTTTCTCAAGCGAAAGCGATGAAATCATTTATTCACAATATGCCTTTATTGTTTATCCTTTAGTAACTAAAGCGATTAATGCAATTGCAAAAGAAATTCCAGCTAAAAATTGGGGGCATGATTTACAAGGATTTTTGACCGCACTTTCTGATAAAACAAAGCTCATTTACATTGCTAATCCCAATAATCCAACGGGTAATTTTTTAACATCGCAAGAAATTGAAGATTTTTTAGCAGAAGTTCCCCAAAATGTAATCGTAGTATTAGATGAAGCCTACACTGAATTTACCAGATCTGAAGAACGAGTGGACTCCTTCCGTTTATTAAAAAAATATTCAAATTTAATTATTTCACGCTCTCTTTCTAAAGCCTATGGCTTAGCAGGTTTACGTATTGGTTATGCTGTATCTAATCCAGAAATCGCAGATTTATTAAATCGAGTTCGACAACCATTTAACTGTAATTCTTTGGCGTTAACCGCTGCTGTTGCCGTAATGAATGACGATGAATTTGTTGAGAAAGTAGCTAAAAATAATCGAGTAGAAATGAGACGTTACGAAGAGTTTTGCCAACGTCATCAATTAGAATATATTCCTTCCAAAGGAAATTTTATAACGATTGGTTTCAAACAACCTGCAGCCCCAATTTATGATGCATTATTACATGAAGGCGTAATTGTTCGCCCAATTACTGGGTATGGCATGCCTAATCATTTGCGCGTAAGTATTGGTTTACCTGAAGAAAATGATCGATTTTTTACCGCACTTTCTAAGGTATTAAAACTTGCCTAGACTATGTGTTCAATAAAAAACAAATTTATTTGTATAAAAAACCCGCTATAAGCGGGTTTCATTTTTCTCATATCTTAAGCGTGTTTTGCTGCAACTTCAGATAATAAAGTTTGTAATTCACCAGATTGATACATCTCTAAAATGATATCACAACCACCAATTAATTCTCCCTCCACCCATAATTGCGGAAAAGTTGGCCAGTTTGCATATGCTGGTAATTCAGCACGAATATCTGGATGTTGCAAAATATCTACATAACCAAAAGGTACTTTACAATTCATCAATGCTTCAGATGCACGAGCAGAAAAGCCACAAGATGGTAATTTTGGTGAACCTTTCATATAAATAAGAATTGGATTTTCACTAATTTGCTTTTTGATTTTGTCTAAGGTTTCCATAATGTTCCCTATAAATAAATGAGAACCGCATTCTATCATAAGTTAAAACTTGATTGAAATGCTTGGTTTTAGATTCATATAAGACAAAAGGCCTAAACCGAAGTTTAAGCCTTTTGCTGTATTTAATCTTTCGTTAAACGAACACTAAAATTATTTAGTACCGTTAACTGCGATTTCTACACGACGGTCTGGAGCAAGACATGCGATAAGCGCTTTACGACCTTTAACTTGATCACAAGTTGCGCCAGTCACTGGGTTTGCTTTACCATAACCAGTTGCAGAGATTGCATCTGCAGAAACACCTTTAGCTACGAAGTAGTTAGCTACAGTGTCAGCACGACGTTGAGAAAGTTTTAAGTTACCAGCGTCAGAACCGATACGGTCAGTGTAACCAGCAACAGCTACTTTAGCGTTGTTAACTTGTGCGATTTCGCCGTAGATACCATCTAAAGCCGCTTGAGCTTGTGGTTTTAAGTTTGCTTTACCGAATGCGAAAGTTACATCAGAATTTAAGTTGAAAGTTTTGCTTACAACTTCAGGTGCTGCTACAACTGGCGCTGCGCCTTGACCGAAGCGGTAAGAAATACCTGCATTGATAGAACCAATCCAAGGGTTATAGTCAATTGCGCTATTTGGTTTATCTTCAGTGCGGAGTTTACCTACGCGAGTTAGCCATTGGTATTCTAAACGAACTGCTAATTCTGGTAATACTGCATATTCTGCACCTACAGCGAATAAACCAGAGGTACGTAAGCTGTGATGACCATTTTCATGCTCACGAACGCCATTTTGATCGTAGGATTTATAATCAGAACGAACTAAAGCAACACCTGCTTTACCATAAACATCTAATCCATTTAACACTTCATAGCTACCTTTTAAGCTTAAGTGAGTACCGTGGTTAGTGTGTTTTACTGATACTTTACCAGCATCTTTGAATTTAACACGACCGAAATCATCGTAACCTAATTCAACCGCTAAACCTAAGTTATCACGATTTAAGATTTGGTAACCACCAAATACACCGTAAGTGAAAGAATTACGGTGATAACCATCATTATTTTCACGAGCTAGAGCACGAACGCCATCGTGGAAAGATGCTTGACCAGCTTTAACACCTGCATAGAAAGTGTTTTCTTGTGGAGCTGCTTGAGCTACTGAAGCAGCTGCTAAACCAGCAACTACTAATGCGATTGCAGTTTTTTTCATTTTGATGTCCTCTATTTAGTCATCGAATAGTAATAAAAAAGTGTCCTTGTTTATACTGAACTTTTAATTAAAGTTACATTCTAAACAGTCGCTTAACTAGGGTTTTGAATTTGCCCTACTTTTTACCTTTTGACAAATTCAATTCCTTTGTTTACGCCAAAGGAACGTTCAAAAGTGCACCTATTATCCTATAAAAATTGAAAAGATCAAATTCTTTTGAACTTTTTGTTTATTTTTTATCCAGAAACACTCTATTCTTGACTCATTTACTCCAAAAAATACTCCTTAAAAATGTTCAAAATCTAATTCGACATTGTTCGCACCTTAAGATATTATCGAGAGCATCCAGCTATTTATACCTTTAAATGAGTTAAATGCTATGTTGCCAAGTCTAAATCTCACTCCACAAATCGAACAAGATGTCCTTAACTATCTCCAAGTACTTAAAAAACAACATTTTGAAGGAGATATCGCTACAAATTATGCAGATAGATTAAGTCTTGCTACGGATAACAGCGTTTACCAACAGCTTCCTCAGGCGATTCTTTTTCCGAAAACTGTCGCTGATATAGTGCGTATAACCAAATTGGCAAATTTACCTGAATATCAATTGCTCACCTTTACACCTCGCGGTGGAGGCACTGGCACTAATGGACAATCCATCAATAACAATATAATAGTGGATCTCTCTCGCCATATGACTGCCATTTTAGAACTCAATGTAAAAGAACGCTGGGTTCGAGTACAAGCAGGCGTAGTAAAAGATCAACTTAATCAATTTTTAAAACCACATGGTTTATTCTTTGCCCCAGAGCTATCCACCAGCAATCGAGCGACTTTAGGTGGAATGATTAATACGGATGCCTCGGGGCAAGGCTCATTGCAATATGGTAAAACCTCTAATCACGTTTTGGCATTACGCGCAGTACTAATGAACGGTGAAATTTTAGATACAAGTGCGGTCAATTCTGTTGATGTTTTAGAAAACATCGATGCGCTTGAATTAAGTGATAGTAGCAAAAGACTCCATCAATCCATTGCGCAACACTGTAAAGAAAAAAGAGCGGCAATCATTAAAGATCTGCCACAACTTAACCGTTTTTTAACGGGATACGATCTGAAAAATGTATTCAATGAAGATGAAAGTGAATTTAATCTCACGAGAATTCTCACTGGTTCTGAAGGTTCTCTTGCATTTATTTGTGAAGCTAAACTCAATCTTCTGCCAATTCCTCAGTATCGCACGCTCATCAATATTAAATATCGTTCTTTTGATGCGGCATTACGCAATGCCCCTTTTATGGTCAAAGCTAATGCGCTTTCTGTGGAAACCGTTGATTCCAAAGTCTTAAATCTCGCTAAACAAGATATTATTTGGCACTCTGTGAATGAACTTCTTACAGAAGATGAAGAAGATCCAATTCTCGGTTTAAATATTGTGGAATTTGCTGGTAATAATAAAGAAAAAATAGACCGCCAAGTCACCGCACTTTGTCTCTCACTTGATGAAAAAATCGAACACAATCAAGATCACATTATTGGCTATCAAGTCTGTTCTGATTTACCGTCTATCGAGCGTATTTATGCGATGCGAAAAAAAGCAGTGGGCTTACTTGGTAATGCAAAAGGTGCAGCCAAACCGATTCCTTTTGTAGAAGATACTTGTGTCCCTCCAGAAAATCTTGCAGATTACATTAGTGAATTTCGCGCTTTATTAGACAAGCACAATTTACAATATGGCATGTTTGGGCACGTCGATGCGGGCGTGTTACACGTTCGCCCTGCGCTTGATTTATGCGATAAAGAACAAGTGAAATTATTTAAACAAATTTCAGATGAAGTGGCAGAACTTACGATTAAATATGGTGGATTACTCTGGGGAGAACATGGAAAAGGCGTGCGATCCCATTACGGCGAAAAATTCTTTACCCCAGAACTCTGGCACGAACTTCGTTATATAAAAACCTTATTCGATCCAAACAATCGGTTAAATCCTGGCAAAATCTGTACGCCTTTAGATTCCAAAGAGGAACTTTATTCTATCCTTTCGCCAATGCGGGCTGATAACGATCGCCAAATTCCTATCCAAATACGCGATGAATTTAAGGGTGCGATGAACTGCAATGGAAACGGATTATGTTTCAATTTTGATGAACACAGCATTATGTGCCCCTCGATGAAAGTCAGTAAAAACCGTGTATTTTCGCCGAAAGGTCGCGCAGCTATGGTTCGAGAATGGCTTCGATTGATGGCAAATGAAAATGTTTCGCCCGCACAATTAGACTTCCGTAAAACAGAAATAAAGCTAACCGCACTTGTGAAAAGACTGAGCAATACGGTTCAAAAATGGCGAGGCGATTATGATTTTTCTCACGAAGTGAAAGCTGCAATGGATACTTGCCTTGCTTGTAAAGCCTGTGCGAGCCAATGCCCGATTAAAATCGATGTACCAAGTTTCCGTGCGAAATTCTTTCATTTTTATCACAGCCGCTACTTACGACCGGCAAAAGATCACATTGTCGCAAATTTAGAAATCGCTGCGCCTTATATGGCAAAACAGGCAAAATTCTTTAATTATTTTACCAAGCTAAAAGTCACGCAAACATTAGTGGAAAAAACGCTAGGCATGACCGATTTGCCCTTGCTTTCTGAACCCAATTTGCAACAACAGCTAGTAGAAATTCATTATCAAGGCAACTCCTTAGAAGAATTGGAAGACCTAAGTGCGGTAGAAAAAAACGATATTTTATTTATTGTGCAAGATCCTTATACCTCTTACTATGATGCTAAAGTGGTACGTGACTTTGTTATGCTTACGCAAAAATTAGGCTTCACACCAATTCTGTTGCCATTTAAACCAAACGGCAAAGCAATGCACATTAAAGGTTTCTTAAAACGCTTTAGCAAAACAGCACAAAACCAAGCCGAGTTTTTAAATCGAATGGCAAAATTAGGCATTCCACTTGTAGGAGTAGATCCAGCCATCGTGCTGTCTTATCGAGATGAATACAAAGAAGCACTACAAGAAAAACGTGGCAATTTTCACGTTCTCACCGCACACGAATGGTTAAAACAAAGATTACAAAATACAGTGTTACAAGATAAACTGAAAAACATCGCCAAAACTGACCGCACTTCTGATTGGTATTTATTCCCGCATTGTACGGAATCTACTTTTATGCCGAACAGCCCAAAAGAATGGCAAGAAATTTTTGGAAGATTTGGACAACAACTTAATGTAGAAAAAGTAGGATGTTGCGGTATGGCTGGTGTATTTGGACATGAAGTGAAAAATCAAAAAATGAGCCGAGAAATCTACGATGTATCGTGGCATAAAAAACTGCATGGAAAAGATCCGCACTTTTGTTTAGCAACCGGTTATTCTTGCCGCAGTCAGGTAAAACGTTATGAACATGTGGTGCTAAAACACCCTGTGCAGGCATTATTAGAAATTTTAGCGTAAATGAAAGGAACATCATGATTTGGCAAAAAAACTTCACGCTCGAAAACTTAAATCAACTTTGCTCCAATAGTGCAGTTAGCTATCTTGGCATTGAAATTTCTGCTTTTGGCGAGGACTGGATTGAAGCGACAATGCCAGTGGATCATCGTACTATGCAGCCGTTTGGTGTGTTGCATGGCGGGGTTTCGGTTGCTTTAGCTGAAACAATTGGTTCTCTTGCGGGTTCACTTTGTTTAGAAGAAGGCAAAACTGCGGTTGGATTGGATATTCACACCAATCATCTTCGCCCAGTTCGTTCAGGTAAAGTGACTGCGAGAGCCACGCCAATTAATTTGGGCAGAAATATCCAAGTTTGGCAAATTGACATCCGCACAGAAGAGAATAAACTTTGTTGTGTTTCTAGATTAACCCTTTCCGTAATCAATTTATGACAAAACCAGCAAAAATCGGCGTATTACTTGCCAATCTAGGCACGCCAGATAGCCCGACACCGAAGTCAATTAGCCGTTATTTATGGCAATTTTTAACGGATCCTCGCGTGGTCGATTTACCGCGTTGTAAATGGTATCCACTGCTCAAAGCCATTATTTTGCCATTACGTTCTAAACGTATTGCCAAAAATTATCAATCAATTTGGACAGCGCAAGGCTCGCCTTTACTTGCCATTTCACGACAACAAAAAGATGCATTACAAGCCTATTTAGATAATCAAAATATCGATACTCAAGTAGAAATTGCCATGACGTACGGCAATCCATCAATGCAAAGTGCGGTAAAAAACTTGCTTGAAAATCAAGTTGATCGAATTATTGTTTTGCCACTTTATCCGCAATACTCTAGCTCAACCACGGGCGCAGTATTTGATGCTTTCGCTAACGCCCTTAAAGAAGAACGAGGATTAGTGCCCTTTGATTTTATCCATTCTTATCATGTCGATGAGAATTACATTGATGCGTTAGTCAATTCCATAAAAGCGCGGTTAAAACCCGATGAGTTTTTGTTATTTTCTTATCATGGTATTCCTTTGCGTTATGAAAAAATGGGTGATTATTATCGTGAACATTGTAAACAAACGACTATTGCAGTTGTTAATAAGCTGGGCTTAACAGAAAACCAATGGGGAATGACGTTTCAATCTCGCTTTGGGCGTGAAGAATGGCTACAACCTTATACCGACAAATTTTTAGAATCTGCTGCAACACAGAATATTCAAAAAATTGCCGTTATTTGCCCTGGTTTTTCCGTAGATTGTTTAGAAACCATTGAAGAAATTGACAAAGAAAATCGAGAAAATTTCTTAACCAATGGCGGGCAATCTTATCAATATATTCCCGCACTTAATGTAGAGCATATACATATTGAAATGATGGGAAAATTGATTCTAGAAAAACTTGCTTAATAATAGAAATGGTAAAACGTTTCTAAAATCTTCCGCACTTTGCTAAAATCAGCCATTATTTTTTCACAAGGATAAAACATGGCTGATTTTCCTTTTATCGTTGACATCAACGAACAAAATCTTACTGAAATACTGCAACAATCCTTAGAAAAACCACTTGTCATCAATTTTTACGCGCCAACACATAAAGAATCCGCGGATTTTTTGGCACAACTTGAGCAAGTTGCAGAACAATATCAAGGACAATTTGTTCTTGGAAAAGTAAATTGTGAAAAAGAGCAAATGATTGCCGCACAATTCCGCATCCAAGCATTGCCAACCACCTATTTGTTTAAAGAAGCACAGGCATTAGATGCATTTCCAGGCGCGCTTGATAAAGCATCATTAATCCAACGATTAAGCATTATTTTACCAAAAGAAGAAGATTTAAAATTCCAACAAGCATTAGATTTCTTGCAAGTAGAAAACTATGAGGCAGCATTGCCATTATTGAAAGATGCATGGGAGCTTTCTGATAAGAAAAATAGTGATGTCGCCCTGCTCTACGCTGAAACCTATATTGCAATGAAGAAAACGGAGCCGGCACAAGAAATTCTAAAACAAATTCCATTGCAAGATCGTGATAGTCGTTGGCACGGATTACAAGCACAAATTAAGCTACAAATTCAAGCAGCAGATACACCTGAAATCCAACAATTACAGGCTAATTATGCTAAAAACCCAACAGCTGAAATTGCAATAAAACTTGCTGTACAACTTCATCAAGCTGGACGAAATGAAGAAGCACTGACACTACTTTTCGGTATTTTAAAAACCGACTTAGGCGCGCAGAATGGTGAAGTTAAACAACAATTTTTATCCATTTTAAGTGCAATGGGCAATGCTGATCCGTTAACAAATAAGTTTCGCCGATTGCTTTATTCACTGCTCTATTAATCGAAAGGTTTATAATTGATAAGGTCTATGGAACAATTCCATGCATTGCAATCATTAGAATAGACTTGAATTTAATTAATTCTCTCTTTACGAAAAACAAGGATTCTTTATGTCAGATATCAAACACGCAAAACTTTTAATTTTAGGCTCTGGCCCTGCTGGTTATACAGCAGCCATTTATGCGGCACGTGCAAACTTAAAACCTATATTAGTGACTGGTTTGCAACAAGGCGGCCAGCTTACCACCACAGATGAAATCGAAAACTGGCCAGGTGATTTTGAGATGACTACTGGTTCAGGTTTAATGCAACGTATGTTGCAACATGCAGAAAAATTTGAGACAGAAATCGTCTTCGATCATATCAATCGCGTAGATTTATCTTCTCGTCCATTCAAACTTTTTGGCGATGTACAAAATTTCACTTGTGATGCGTTAATTATCGCAACAGGTGCCTCTGCACGCTATATTGGCTTACCTTCAGAAGAAAACTACAAAGGTCGTGGGGTTTCTGCTTGTGCAACCTGTGATGGTTTCTTTTATCGTAATAAGCCGGTTGGTGTCATTGGTGGTGGAAATACTGCGGTAGAAGAAGCGCTTTACTTAGCCAATATTGCAAGTACAGTGCATTTAATCCACCGTCGCGATAGCTTCCGTGCGGAAAAAATTCTTATCGAGCGTTTATACAAAAAAGTAGAAGAAGGAAAAATAGTTCTGCATACTGACCGCACTTTAGATGAAGTGTTGGGTGACAACATGGGCGTAACCGGATTACGTTTAGCCAACACAAAAACTGGGGAGAAAGAAGAACTCAAATTAGATGGCTTATTCGTAGCAATTGGTCACTCGCCAAATACGGAAATTTTCCAAGGGCAACTAGAATTAAATAATGGCTATATCGTTGTAAAATCTGGTCTTGAAGGAAATGCAACAGCCACTTCTGTGGAAGGCGTGTTCGCAGCAGGCGATGTAATGGATCATAATTATCGCCAAGCCATTACCTCTGCGGGAACTGGTTGTATGGCAGCATTGGATGCAGAACGCTATTTAGACGCTCAAGAAGCATAAATTCTCTAACTGATTCCCCTCTTTTTAAAAGAGGGGAACTTTTTCTATATCACGATAAAACTATGAACAAACTTCGCCAAAAATATTTACAAAAATGGCTTCGCGCACAACAAGAACCTATCAAAAAATTAATGCGCGCAAACATTGTCCTAGCTACGCTTTCTGCACTCATTTTAGTCGCGCAAACTTATTTTCTTGCGACTTTGCTCGATAAACTGATTATGCAAAATGATCCTCGTGATGAACTCATTCCTTATTTTATCGGACTAATTATCGGCTTCGGGATGCGTGCTATTATTTTATGGGCACGCGAAAAAATTGGTTTCCAAAGCGGACAGTTATTACGCAATCATATTCGTCAAAAAATTCTGGATAAAATACATCTTGTTGGCCCTGCGACAATCAATCAAAAACCAGCTGGAAGTTGGGCAAGCATTATGTTGGAACAAGTTGAAAACTTACATAATTTCTATGCCCGTTTTCTGCCTCAACAAAGCCTTTCCGCTATTGTTCCAGTCGTTATTTTAATTGCTGTATTTCCGTTGAACTGGGCTGCAGGCTTAATCTTAATGATTACCGCCCCGCTTGTTCCTCTGTTTATGATCATTGTCGGTATTGCTGCGGCTGACAACAACCAAAAAAATATGGATACCCTTTCTCGCCTCAGTGCCCAATTTTTAGATCGCTTACGCGGCTTGGAAACCTTGCGTCTTTTTAACCGCACTTCTGAACAAACAGCGCATATTGAAAATGCCACTGAAGATTTCCGTGAAACCACAATGGATGTGCTAAAACTCGCTTTTCTCTCTTCTGCCGTATTGGAATTTTTTACCTCTATTTCCATTGCCCTCATGGCGGTCTATTTTGGTTTTAGCTACTTAGGTCAAATTGAATTTGGCACCTATAATGCACCGCTTACACTTTTCACAGGTTTCTTTTGTTTAATTCTTGCACCTGAATTTTATCAACCCTTACGCGATCTAGGCGCTTATTACCACGACCGCGCAGCGGGCATTGGTGCAGCAGATGCCATTGTTGATTTTTTAGAATCCGATTATTTAACCGTTCATCAAAACGAAAAAACAATTTCTTTAGAAAGTGCGGTTGAAATTTCTGCCGAAAATTTAGTGGTGCTTTCGACACAGGGTTTAGCATTAACCAAGCCGTTAAACTTCCAAATTCCAGCAAATCACAATGTTGCGCTTGTAGGACAAAGTGGCGCAGGGAAAACCTCATTAATGAATGTAATTTTAGGCTTTTTACCTTATGAGGGCTCGCTCAAAATTAATGGTCAAGAACTTCACGAAAGCAATCTAGCTTACTGGCGCAAACATATTGCCTGGGTAGGACAAAATCCATTGTTATTACAAGGTACAATTAAAGAAAACTTACTACTTGGCGATATTCAAGCTAACGATGAAGAAATTAATCAAGCATTAATACGCTCTCAAGCGACAGAATTTACCGATAAACTTGGACTTTATCACGAAATCAAAGATGGTGGATTAGGCGTTTCTGTGGGACAAGCGCAACGTCTTGCCATTGCTCGTGCACTGTTACGTAAAGGCGATTTACTTCTGCTCGATGAGCCAACCGCAAGCTTAGATGCACAATCAGAAAATCTTGTTTTGCACGCACTGAACGAAGCAAGTCAGCATCAAACTACGCTGATGATTACCCACCGAATTGAAGATTTGAAACAATGTGATCAAATTTTTGTGATGCAACGAGGAGAAATAGTACAGCAAGGTAAATTTGCCGAATTACAACATGAAGGTTTCTTTGCTGAACTACTCACTCAACGACAACAGGATATCCAATAATGCGCACATTACTTCCGTTTATACGTTTATTTAAATTCGCCAAATTTCCTCTTATTTTAGGCTTGGTGCTGATGATTTTAGGATTGGGATCCAGCATGGGCTTGCTTACCGTTTCAGGCTGGTTTTTAGCTGCTACAGCCATTGCAGGACTAGGCACGCTATTTAACTTTTTCTATCCATCAGCCAGTGTGCGAGGTTTAGCTATCGGACGAACCGTCATGCGCTATTTTGAAAAAATAGTGACGCATGATGCAACATTCCGCATTTTGTCCAAATTACGCGTACAAGTTTTTGAAAAAATTATTCCTTTAAGTCCAGCAGTGTTAAATCGTTATCGCAACAGCGATTTGTTAAATCGTTTAGTGTCCGATGTTGATACACTTGATAGCCTCTATTTACGTTTACTTGCGCCATTTTTCACTGCTGCATTTGTTATCATTGCCATGACGATTGGACTTAGCTTTATCAATATTCCACTCGCTCTTGGTTTAGGTTTATTTTTGTTAATTTTATTAATGATTATCCCAACTGTTTTCTATCGACTAGGTCAGGAATTTGGCGAACGCTTAATCCAAGCACGCGCCACCTATCGAACCCAGTTTTTAGAATTTATCCAAGCACAAGCCGAGCTTTTATTATTTAATGCAGAAGATAAATTAAAAGAGAAAATGTCAGTCACAGAAAAAACATGGCAGGAAGATCAAGCCAAAGAAGCAAAATTAAGCGGATGTTCTATCGCACTTGTTCTCTTTCTTAATGGTTTGTTGATTTCTGGAATGCTATGGTTTGCAAGTAACACCGATTTTGGCACAGATGAATATCGCACGGCTTATATTGCACTTTTCACTTTTGCTGCACTTGCAGCCTTTGAGATCATCATGCCATTGGGTGCGGCATTTTTACATATAGGTCAAGTGATTGCTGCAGCAGAGCGTGTAACCGAAATCATTGAGCAAAAACCGCTTATTGAGTTTAATGGTAACGAGGAATTTGAAACAAAAGTGCGGTTAATTTCTGCGAAGGATTTAAGTTTTTCCTATCCAGGGCAAGAAACGCTTGTATTAAAAAGTCTTACATTAGATTTAGAACAAGGCCAAAAAATTGCTATTTTAGGCAAAACTGGAAGTGGGAAATCTTCACTCCTTCAACTTTTAGTGCGCAATTATGATGCGAATCAAGGTGAGCTTTTATTGGCAGAAAAACCCATTTCCGCCTATTCAGAAGAGACATTACGCAGCCAAATTTGTTTTTTAACTCAACGTGTTCATGTATTCAGCGATACACTTCGTCAAAATTTACAATTTGCAAGTGCGGATGAAATTTCTGATGAACAAATGATTGAAGTACTACATCAAGTTGGCTTAAGCAAATTACTTGAGCAAGAAGGAAAAGGTTTAAATCTTTGGCTTGGTGATGGCGGTCGCCCACTTTCTGGTGGGGAACAACGCCGTTTAGGTTTAGCACGTATTTTACTCAATAATGCACCAATTTTATTGTTAGATGAACCAACAGAAGGTTTAGATCGCGAAACTGAACGTCAAATTTTACGTTTAATTTTGCAACATGCCGAAAATAAAACCCTAATTATGGTCACTCACCGTCTAAGTTCAATTGAACAATTCGATAAAATTTGTGTAATTGATAACGGAAGATTAATCGAAGAAGGCGATTACAATAGTTTAATCACCAAAGAAAATGGTTTCTTTAAAAGATTGATTGAGCGAGTATAAGAAAAGGAAGTTGGGCGGAAACCTTCCCAGCTTCTTCTCGGCACACAGTAATTCCGACTTTGGCTGCTTCCTTCCGGACCTGACCGAGTAAACCAGATACCGTTGCGAGAGACCGAGAAGGTTTCCATTGATATCGCAATGCGATTGCGCGCTATTATGCAGAAATTACTGCCGTATTGCAAAGATTAATTAAAAAGTGCGGTGAATTTGGCGAGAATTTAAGCCACATTTTAGGATTTTTATGAAATGAACTACCTCCAATACTACCCTACCGATGTGATCAATGGCGAAGGTACAAGATGTACACTTTTCGTCAGTGGATGCACGCATGCTTGCAAAGGTTGCTATAACCAAAAAAGTTGGTCATTTTCATCGGGTGTATTATTTGATGAAGCGATGGAACAACAAATCATCAATGATTTAAAAGACACACGCATTAAACGCCAAGGACTTACGCTTTCAGGTGGTGATCCACTTCATCCCCTCAACGTAGAAACATTATTGCCATTTGTGCAACGCGTAAAACGAGAATGCCCTGATAAAGACATTTGGGTTTGGACGGGTTATAAGCTAGATGAATTAGACGAACAACAACGTGCTATGTTGCCTTATATTGATGTGTTAATTGATGGGAAATTTATTCAAGAACAGGCAGACCCAAGTTTAGTTTGGCGGGGCTCAGCAAATCAAATTATTCATCGATTTAAGTTATAAAAAGTGCGGTAAAAAATTCATTTAAAAATTTCAACCGCACTTTTCAATAAAATCAAATTATTCTTCTAAAACAACTTTACCGATATAGCCTAAATTACGATGACGTTGCGCGTAATCGATACCATACCCCACCACAAATTCATCAGGAATTTCAAAACCAACCCATTCAACAGGTACTTCCACTTCGCGACGAGAAGGTTTATCAAGTAACGTACAAATTGCAAGGCTCGCAGGCTCACGCAAATTCAAAATATCACGCACTTTTTCCAACGTATAGCCCGTATCAATAATATCTTCCACAATTAAAACGTGTTTACCCTTTATATCGCCATCTAAATCTTTGGTAATACGAACGTCGTGATTCGTGGTCATACCTGCGCCATAACTTGAAGTAGTCATAAATTCAATTTCCACAGGTAAATTTATCTGACGAACAATATCCGCCATAAACATAAAGGAACCACGTAAAAGACCTACAACAACAAGGCTATCGATCTGTTTTTCTTGATAAAATTTTGTAATTTGAGAACCTAACTCAGCAATACGAGCATGAACATCGTTCTCTGAAATTAAAACGTCAACGTGGTGTTTTTTCATTGTGTTTCCTTATGAAATGACAGGGGATAAAATCGTTTGCTATTTTACAAAAAAAAGGCTGAAGTTTAAACCTTCAGCCTTTTTGAACCCTAACGAATTTACTTTCTACTCTACCTGTTGGAGCAACCTGCAATCGCTTAACAGATGTGCGTATAGTAGCAGACATTTAATTATTGTCAATAAGAATAATTCTCAATTTTAAAAATATTTTTTAATTTCCTGAAATTTTCATCTTATCTAACAAAATAGAACCAGTTTGGATGTTAGAACGATGCTCTATATCATCCGCTACAGCAACCATATTCTTCAACATATCTTGTAGTTGCCCTGCAATGGTAATTTCGGCGACTGGATATTGAATTTGACCATTTCCCACCCAAAAACCTGATGCGCCACGCGAATAATCGCCCGTAACAATATTGACACCTTGTCCCATGACATCCGTTACTAACAATCCAGTTCCCATTTCACGTAAAAGTGCAGTCAATCCTCCAGTTAAATTTGGCTTAACAAGCCAGTTGTGAATTCCACCAGCATGACCAGTGCTTGGCATACCGAGTTTTTTACCACTGTAACTTGTCACTAAATAAGTTTGTAATATCCCACCTTCAACAATTTCACGATCTTGCGTACGAACACCTTCACTATCAAAAGGCGTTGAAGCCAAACGGCGTAATAAATGTGGTCTCTCACTGATATTGAACCAATCAGGTAAGACCTGCTTACCCAAATGATCGAGCAAGAAACTCGATTTTCTATATAAACTGCCACCACTTATTGCAGCGGCAAAGTGAGAAATAAGGCCCGTTGCAACATCATTTAAGAAAATAACAGGCACTTCTCGTGTACTCAATTTTTGAGGATTTAAACGAGAAACAACTTTCTTTGCACAATTTTCGCCAACCCAAATTGGCGATTGGAGTTTATCGAATTCACGAGAGATCGTGTATTCATAATCATTTTCTAAAGCATCTTCTACGCCACCGATAACCGAACAAGATAAGGAATAACGGCTTGATAAATAACTTTGCAACATGCCATGACTATTTCCATACACTTTCACGCCCGTATGTGAATTAAAACTTGCGCCATTACTATTTATAATGCGTTCATCCGCCTCTAAAGCCGCCTTTTCAGCCTGAAGTGCAAGTTCTGTTGCTTTATCAACATCTACATCAGCAGCATGATAAAGCTCTAAATTAGGCGTATCAAAAGCCATTAAATCCTTATCCGCAAGGCCTGTGCAATCATCGGGTGAAGTGTATTTTGCAATAGCAAGTGCGGCTTCCACTGCGTTTTGAATAGCGCGTTCACTTAAATCTGATGTTGATGCATTGCCTTTTTGTTGTCCCATATAAACGGAGATCCCCAATGCACCATCATTAGTAAATTCAACATTTTCAATTTCTTGCAAGCGTGTGGATACTGACAATCCGCTCACTTTAGTGACAGCGACTTCTGCACTCGCGCCTGATTTTGTTGCTAATTCAACAGCAAAGCTAACTGCTTGACGTAATTCTTGTTCTTGAGCTTTCAAAAGTGCGGTTTGATTTTCGGCTATTTTCATTATTTTTTCCCGTTAAAAATTTGTCACATTTTATATTATTTTGAAACTTTGTGCTAAAATACGCGCCAAATTTTAGTTGAGAGAAATTATGGCAAAACGTAAGAAAAAAGAAGCTTTCGATTGGGAAGATGAAGACCTAGAAGAAATTATTTGGGTAAGTAAAAGCGAAATCAAACGCGATGCTGAAGATTTAAAACAACTTGGTGAAAAGATTGTAAATTTAACCAAAGCTAATCTTGCCAAAATCCCACTTGATGAATCCTTACTTGATGCCATTAAACTTGCACAGCGTTTAGAAAAAGAAGCTCGTCGCCGTCAATTACAGTATATCGGTAAATTATTTCGAGGAATTGATGTTGAGCCCATTCGTGAAGCATTAGATAAAATCGAAAATAAACATAACCAACAGCAGGCCATGCTGCACAAAATCGAAAAAGTGCGGGATGAATTAGTAGAAAAAGGTGACATGGCTCTAACCGATTTATTCAATGATTATCCTGATGTAGATCGTCAACAACTACGTAATCTTATTCGTTCAGCACAAAAAGAACGTGAGCAAAATAAACCATCGAAATCCTATCGAGAAATTTATCAAATGCTCAAAACATTGATGTTAGAAGACTAAAAAATATTAAATTTTTATCCGCACTTTTCGAGTAACAAATTTAAAAATATGAATATTCGTTGGAATGTAATTTTGGGTCTTATCGCTCTCGGTTCGCTGGGATGGTTTTATTCTTTAAATAGCGATAAACCTGATTTGTCAAACTTAGTAAAAAAAACAGATAGTCCAGATTATATTGGAAATAAAATGGAAACTACGGTATTTTCCCCTGAAGGTAAGAAACAATATCTCTCGACCGCAAACAAAGTGAAACATTATACAGTTGATGGCCATACTGAGTTTGAAATGCCTTTGGTGTACTTATTCGATGTCTCTACATCTAATAATGCTGAAAAATCAAATCATTCAGCAAAATTATTAGAATCACAAAGTTGGAAACTTAGCGCAAAAAAAGCCAAATTGACGAAAGATGAAATGCTTTATTTAGAAGGCGATGTCGTTGCTGAAAGTTTAGAACCAACTTCTCGGTTACAGCGAATCGAAACACAAGTTGCAGAGGTTAACTTAAAAACTCAAGATATTTCATCAGATACAATGGTGAAAATAAACGGACAAAATTTTAACTCAACGGGCTTAAAAATGATTGGCAATCTACGCCAACAAATTGCAACATTAAAAGAACAGGTAAAAACATATTATGAAATTAACAAACAATAAAATTATTTTACTCGCTGCATTAATCATGACCTCTTTCTCTGCTTTAGCTTTGAAAGATGATACCAATCAACCGATCAACATTGTTTCTGATAATCAATCATTAGATATGGAAAAAAGTGTTGTCACTTTTACTGATAATGTTTCAATTACTCAGGGTTCAATTTTAATCAAGGCAAATAAAGTTGTCATTACGCGCCCACCTGAAAATTCAGGTAAAAAAGAAACTGTAGAAGCATTTGGTACTCCAGTGACATTCCATCAACAGCTAGATAATGGTAAGCCAGTGGATGGGAAAGCAAACAAAGTTCACTATGATCTTGGTACTGAATTTTTAACATTAACTGACAATGCTGAATTAAAACAACTTGATAGTAAGATCAATGGACAACTAATTACCTACGATGTGAAAAAACAGCAACTTAAAGCTAATGGCAATGGAAAATCACGTGTAACAACAGTCCTTATTCCATCACAATTACAACAAGCTAAAGGGAAGTAATTTATGTCAATTCTGACTGCTGAAAATTTAGCTAAGAGCTATAAAAGCCGTAAAGTTGTTTCAGATGTAAGTTTAACTGTAAACTCTAATGAAATTGTCGGTTTGCTCGGACCAAACGGTGCTGGGAAAACAACAACCTTCTACATGCTTGTCGGGTTAGTTCGCCAAGATCAAGGCAAAATTATTATTGACGGAGAAAACATTAGTTTGCTCCCAATGCATAATCGTGCGCAACGTGGAATCGGTTATTTGCCACAAGAAGCCTCTATTTTTCGCCGTTTGACTGTATACGAAAATCTAATGGCTGTATTAGAAATACGCAAAGATTTAACCTCTCAACAACGTAGAGAAAAAGCTGATGAGTTGATTGAGGAATTTAATATTGGCCATATTCGGGATAGTTTAGGTCAGTCATTATCTGGCGGTGAACGCCGTCGAGTTGAAATTGCACGAGCATTAGCTGCAAATCCCAAGTTTATTCTATTAGATGAGCCATTTGCTGGTGTAGATCCAATTTCTGTGAGCGATATTAAGAAAATTATCACCGACTTACGTAACCGAGGATTAGGCGTTTTGATTACCGATCATAATGTACGTGAAACACTTGATGTATGTGAACGCGCTTATATTGTTGGCGAAGGTAAAATTATCGCAACAGGCACACCAGAACAAGTTATGAACGATGAACACGTTAAACGCGTTTATCTTGGCGAACAATTCAAATTATAAAAATGAAAATAACTGAACTATTAAGCCCTGAGAATATTCGTCAGGGCGTTAGTTTTTCTAGCAAAAAACGATTATTTGAATCTATCGCACATTTTGTAGAAGAAAAACTTCACTGTGATAAAGGTGAGCAAACGTGCTTTGAATCCCTTTTTGAGCGCGAAAAGCTGGGTAACTCCGGGCTAGGTAATGGCATAGCAATGCCTAAGGCAAAAATGCCTATTGAGGTATGCGACAAAGCAATTGCTATGTTTATGCAATTGGATAACCCAATTAATTATGATTCGCTTGATGGTAAATCTGTAGATTTAATTTTTGCTATACTCATTCCAGAGAATCAGTGCGAAACATACATCCCTATATTTGCATCATTAATCGAAAAACTTACCGATAAAAATATGTTAAAACAATTACGTTCAGCCAAAAGTGCGGATGAAATTTGGCAAGTTTTTGAGATTTCAGATAGAGCTGAAAGCTCGCCAGAAGAAACGCAAGAATAATTTAAAGGGGGTATTATGGAAATTATCATTATTAGTGGACGTTCTGGTGCAGGAAAATCCGTAGCCTTACGAGCATTAGAAGATGCCGGATATTATTGTGTTGATAATATTCCTCTGGATTTACTTCCTCAATTGACTGATATTCTATCTCAATCCCAATCTTCGGTCGCAATCAGCCTTGATATTCGTAATATTCCTAATTCAGCCAATCCCCTTGAACAAACTCTAAATACCTTACAAAAATATCATCAATTAAAGATCATTTTCCTTGAAGCAGATCGTGGCACATTGATTCGTCGTTATAGCGACTCACGCCGTCTGCACCCACTTTCCTTGAAAGATTTATCTCTTGAAGCTGCAATAGATGAAGAATATTGCTACCTTGAGCCATTAATTCAACACGCAAACTTTATTATTGATACCACCCATCTTTCTACTCATACCCTTGCTGAACGCCTACGCGAATTTTTACGAGGAAATAGTGATAAAGAACTAAAAATCGTTGTTGAATCTTTTGGCTTTAAATATGGAATTCCTTTAGATGCTGATTATGTTTTCGATGTACGTTTCTTACCTAACCCACATTGGGATCCAACATTACGCCCAATGACAGGATTAGATGCGCCAGTAGCAGAATTTCTAAATAGCCACACGCAAGTAAATGAATTTATCTACCTCACTCGTAACTATATTGATACTTGGTTGCCAATGTTAGAAAAAAACAATCGTAGCTATTTAACCATTGCCATTGGATGTACAGGGGGAAAACACCGCTCCGTTTATATTGCCCAGCAGTTAGGCGAATATTTTCAAGCTAAAGGGAAAATCGTCCAGATTCAGCATAAATCTTTAGAACGAAATAAAAAAGCATAAAAAAGTGCGGTCAAAAATAATTTTATTGACCGCACCTTCTTATAAATTAACTGGTTTTACAATCTCGCTAGGATAACAACCTAAAATCTTTAGATAATTACTACAATTCTTTAACTCTTCCAAGGCTTGCTGAATATCAGGATGATGGATATTCGCTTCTATTTCGAGATAAAACATTTCTTCCCAAGGTTTACCATAAATTGGACGAGACTCTAATTTCGTCATATTAATTTGATGTTTTTTGAAAACTAAAAGTGCATCAACTAATGAGCCAATTTGCTGTGAGGTTGTCATTAACAATAATGTTTTTGCCGGTATCTGTGGTGAAACCTCTCGCTGTTCTTTAGCAACGACAATAAAACGCGTAATATTGTTCTCTTGATTAGCAATATTAGTTTTTAATACGCTAAGTCCATACAATTTGCCACCATCTTCATTCCCTAATGCCGCAATATTCGGCTTATTTAAACTTGCAATAAGTTGCATTGCATGGGAGCTACTTTCACAATACTCAATATGTACTCGATCAAGACTATGTATAAATTGACTACATTGTTGAATCACTTGAGGATGACTATATAAAGTATCGATTTCACTTAATTCAGTCGAGCCATTTACCAAAACACAATGCTGAATTGGGTAAGCTAGCTCGCCTACCAATGATAAGTCAGTATGCTGGAGCAAATCATAGACCTCATTAATAGCGCCTGATGTTGTATTTTCTAAAGGCAATACGCCAAAATCTGCTTCACCATTTTGCACTTTTTCAAATACTTGCTCAAAAGACTGACATCCTAGTTCTACAAATTGTTTTTGATAACGAGCAGCATAATTACGCGCAGCTAAATTTGAATAAGACCCTCTCTTACCTAAAAAAGCAATATGTAAATTTTGATTACGTTGTTCATTAAGTTTATTCTGCAAATAGACTTGCTGGGTCAGTACCGAGTCTTCAATAATTTTTTGGAAAATTGAAGTGATATATTGTGGTTCAAGTTGATAATTCTCATTTTCTGAAAATTGAACTAATTCTTGTAAAAGTTGCTGTTCTCGCTCTACATCACGTAAAGCTTTTTGCGAGATCTCTTTACTTCTCACTACATCGAAAGCTAAACGATGACGCTCAGAAAGCAATTTTAATAAACTACGATCTATTTGCGTAATTTGTTGGCGAATTTCAGATAATTCTAGCTTCATAGCATCCCCTTATAAAAACGAGAAAAATAAACCGCACTTTTAGGCATTAGTCATTTAAAGTGCGATGAAAATAAAAAAGCTATACTTCTTAGCAGAAATATAGCTTTTTCAAAAATAAAATGATTAGATAAATACTTGAACAGGCGCAACATATCCTTGCGGTACTTGTTCTTTATCTTCGAAAGTTACAAACTCCCACGCTTCTTGATTTGCTAATACAGCACGTAGTAACTTGTTATTTAAACCATGGCCAGACTTATAAGCTTTAAAATCACCAATAATGTTATAACCAGCCATATAAAGATCGCCAATTGCGTCTAACATTTTATGACGAACAAGTTCATCTTTAAAGCGTAAGCCATCTTCATTTAAAATTCTATAATCATCAAGAACAATAGCATTATCAAGACTACCACCTAATGCTAAACCTTGAGATTGAAGATATTCTATATCTTTCATGAAACCAAATGTTCTTGCTCGACTAATTTGATGAACAAATGCTTGAGCAGAGAAATCCATGACATAATTACGAACATTTTTGCCAATAGCAGGATGATCAAAATCAATAGTGAAATCTAAACGAAAACCATTATAAGGTTTAAATTCAGCCCATTTATCACCATCTTCAACTCGAACATATTCTTTAATACGAATAAATTTCTTAGGTGCATTTTGTTCTTCAATTCCTGCATCTAACAACAAATAGATAAATGGACTCGCGCTACCATCCATAATAGGAATTTCAGGTGCATCAACCTCAATAATAATATTATCAATCCCAAGACCTGATAGTGCTGCATTCAAATGTTCAACGGTAGAAATGCGTACACCTTGCTCATTAATTAATGCAGTACAAAGCATTGTATCACGTACGGAATTAGGATCAGCAGGGAATGCCACAGCTGGATTTAAATCTGTACGATAGTAAACAACACCAGTATTTGGCATAGCTGGACGTAACGTTAAAGTCACTTTCTTACCGCTATGTAAACCAACACCTGTTACTTTAATACTTTGTTTTAATGTTCTTTGTTTAATCATTCTACTACCTTAATATTCCAGGTATTTCTCAAAACCAATTAAATTAATTTTCTTCACGTTGCGCAGGATTAAAGAAACTGTTTTTCTTAAATGCTTCTAAACGATCTGTGATCGGTTTATCCAGCGGGCGATGATATTCTTCTGCTGGAGTTTTTTGAGTTTCTACTGGCTCACGAGTATGTATATCAGGCACAATATTTACGCGACCTGTACCTTCTGGCTCAACTGGACGAGAAGGACGCAATACTTGAACTGACTCAGTTGGGGCGATTTCCCCCAATCCTGTTGCCACAATAGTCACTCGAATTTCATCACTCATCTCAGGCACCAAACTCGTACCAACAACAACTGTCGCTTCTTCAGAAGCAAAACTACCTATTGTCTCACCTATAATGTTAAACTCTTCAAAAACTAAATCCATTCCAGCAGTAATATTAACTAAAATACCTTGAGCGTTAGAAAGATCTATTTTTTCTAGAAGATCGTTACGTACCGCAAGACGAGCCGCATCTTCTGCTCTACCCTCACCAGGTTTTCCCACAGCTGAACCAAAACCAATCATAGCTTGCCCTTGAACGGACATTACCGTTCTTACATCAGCGAAGTCCACATTAATTAAACCAGGAGAGGTAATCATATCTGAAATTCCCATCACGGAATTACGCAACACGTCGTTTGCAGCAGCAAAAGCCTCAATTAATTTAGCATTTTTAGAGAGAACTTTTTGGATTTGTTGATTCGGAATAATAATCATTGAATCAACATATTGGGATAAATCTTTAATACCGAGCTCTGCAAATTGCATACGCTTCTTGCCTTCAAAAGCAAATGGTTTGGTCACAACAGCAACAGTTAAAATACCTAATTCTTTAGCTATTTTTGCGACAACAGGCGCTGCACCAGTACCAGTACCACCGCCCATACCAGCTGCAATAAAGACCATATCCGCACCTTCAAGCATTTTGCGAATTTCTTCCTGATCATCTTCAGCAGCCTTACGACCAATATTCGGATTTGCTCCAGCACCTAAACCTTTGGTTGTCTCTCCACCGATTTGTACTGTCTGTTGAACTTGGCTTTTGCGTAATGCTTGAGCGTCTGTATTTACAGCGTAAAAAATAATACGGCCATGTTCTTCCGAAGTTAATGAGCTTTCACCTAAATAAGTTCCACCCATTTCTTGCTTGACCATACTCATAACCATATGATTTACAGCATTACCGCCACCGCCGCCAACGCCTACGACTTTGATCAGTGCGCCGGACTCATTAAAATTATCGTACTCAGGGTACTCTGGGTATAACATCGATGTTCTCCGTTAAGGCCAGATAAGCTGGCTCAATATAAAACCTAAATTCTCTCTATTGTAGATGAAAAATCAAAATAATCAAAATTCTGACCGCACTTTATCCATAATTTTTTTAATTCCATTCAAAATTGATTTTAGTATTCCGTCATCAGATTCATCATTTCCTGAAATCAAATCATCATCACTGTTACTATGGTTATACTGCAACAACCCCACCACCGTTGAATATTGAGGGCGATTCACGTAATCTGTCAATCCAGTAATATTCAGCGGGCTACCAATACGTACTTGGCAATTAAATACGTCAGATGCACATTCTTTCAAATCTTCTATTTGCGCCCCACCACCAGTAATCACTACACCAGCAATAAGCTCAAACTTCACATGTTTTGTTTCCAGCTCAGCTTTTAATTTATCTAATTCATCTTCCACCACACCTAGAAGTTCCGTATAGCGAGCTGATGTAATTAAGGATAGATCACTCTTTGTTAATGAGCGAGGTGCTCGCCCACCAATACTTGCAACTTCAATTTTTTTATCACCGTGCAAACGAGCTGGGTAAAATGCACTTGCATAATTAACTTTAATTCGTTCAGCTTCTGCACGCGAAATAGTACAAGCGTGAGCAATATCGTTAGTCACAATATTTCCTGCATAAGGAATAACCTTACTGAAACGTAATGCGCCGTTTGTATAAACCATCACATTCATTGTGCCTGCACCGAAATCAATCAAGCAAACACCAAGATCTTTTTCATCTTCGGTTAATACTGAATGTGTTGCTGCAAAACCAGAAAAAACGACTTTATCCACTTGTAAACCACAGCGCTCAACCGCTTTTTTCAGGTTGTTTTGCCAATCTTGATGACAGGCGATTAAATGTACTTGTGCTTTTAAACGGACACCTTGCAAACCCAATGGATTTTTAATATTCAACTGGCGATCCACCGCATATTCTTGCGGAATCACATGTAATAAGGATAAGCCTTCAGGCAACTTAATGGAACTCGCTGTATGCAGTGCAGAATCAATTTCATCTTGTGTTACCTCGCCATCTGAAATTGGCACAAAACCACTTTCATTTAAACTTTGAATATGTTCACCAGTAATTGCCAAAGTGACACTCATAATCTGGCAATCAGCCATAGATTCAGCAGCTTCAATGGCTCTTTGAATAGAATTTACGACAGCTTCAAGATCTGTGATACTACCACGATCAATCCCTTTAGATGGGCAACTACCAACACCTAACACATTCACTACGCCATCAGGAAATACCTCGCCCACTACGGCAACAACTTTTGACGTACCGACTTCTAATCCTACAATTGTTTTAGCTTCCACACCTTTAACCATTTTCGCACCTAGTTTTTATTTATCAGCCATACCCACTGCAGCGCCTGCCGCATATCGTAAATCTACATAATCTATTTTTTTATTTTCTGGAACATCAACTTGCGGATAAATCGTAACAAATCGTTCAAGCTTAGATTTCCATTCTCCACGACCTAACTTTAACACAATGTCATTATCAAGTGTTACTTGCCATGCACCGCGTTCATCAATATTCATCCCTTTTGCAATTAAATTTTTTGATTTAAAATCGGCATAAATCTGATTCCATGCATCCAATACTTTTAAACTTTGATAATCAGGCCCCCCTAAGTAAGGCAAAGTATTTTCTTTTAAGCGTTCAATTGGAAGTTGGAATACAACACCATCCTGAGTAACAAATTGGTTCTGATTCCAAAATGCCACTGGTTGATATTCAGTAATCCAAATACTTAAACGATTTGGCCATATTTTTCGCACAATTGAGCTCTTAACCCAAGGTAAAGCTTCTATTTGCGCTTGAATTGGCTCAACATCTTGCCCCCAAAAGCCTTTAAGAGAACCCATTTTTAATAAGCTTTCCTTAATATCGGCATCCGTAGTAAAAACCTTTTGTCCAGCTAATGCAAAACCGCTAATAGGCTTATCATCCATTTTCTCTAGCAGAGTTTGCCAATTAAAATAGATACCAAGAGCCAAAAGTATACCAAGCAAAGCCAAGAAAGCCCGAATATGAAAATAATATTTAGGCTTTTGTTCACCAAAACGAATATTCTGTGGAGTTTTCCTTTTCAGAATGTTCATTACACACTTAGCTCCAAAATTTTCACAACAAGCTGTTCAAAAGAAATACCCACGCTTGCGGCAGATTTTGGGAATAAACTGTGACTAGTCATTCCTGGATTCGTATTCACTTCAACTAAACGAAAATTACCTTTCGCATCACACATGACATCAATACGGCTCCAACCGCGACATCCTACTGCATCATAAGCGCGTTTTACTAATATAGCTAACTCTTGCTCACGCTCAGGTGTTAAGCCTGCAGGACAGAAATATTGAGTATTATCAGAAATATATTTCGCATTGTAATCATAGAACTCACCTTCAGGAACAATACGAATAGCAGGAAGCACTTGACTATCCAATACAGGTACTGTTAATTCATCGCCAGCTAACCATTCTTCAATCAGAATCGTATTATCAAATTTAAGTGCATATTCCACCGCACTTTTTAGCTCATCCACGGCTTTAACTTTAGTTAATCCAACACTAGATCCTTCTAAAGAAGGTTTTACCATTAACGGCAAACCCAATTTATCTACTACAACCTGAGGGTCTAAATCAGCGAAGGTTTCACGGGTAACGACCGCCATATCTGCTACAGGTAATCCAAATGCTTTCCACAACATTTTTGTACGCATTTTATCCATAGTTAATGCAGAAGCCATCACCCCACAACCAGTGTAAGGTAAACCAATTTGCTCTAATAAACCTTGCATTGTGCCATCTTCACCACCTCGACCATGCAAAATATTAAACACTCGATTAAAGCCATCCTTTTTAAGATTAGCAACATTATATTCTTTAGGATCAATAGGATGAGCATCATAACCTTGGTTTAATAAAGCCTCTAATACTGCTTTACCTGAATTAAGAGAAACCTCACGCTCAGCGGATGTTCCGCCTAATAACACTGCAATTTTTTCTTGTTTTAAATTCATTTTATCCTACTTATATATCTTATTCTGATGTCCTTAATTAATAGATAAGGGCATCTCAAATTTCTAAAATCTGTTTATAAACATCTTAATTTTTCCAAGATTGAGCTAAGCCACGAGAGATTTTACTTACGCTACCCGCACCTTGTGCCAAAATCAAATCGCCATCTTGAATAATTTGATCAAGAACGTCGCCTAATTGTGAGGTGTCAGAAACCAAGATTGGATCGATTTTTCCTAAATTTCTAATGGAACGACAAAGAGATTTACTATCAGCTCCAACAATCGGCGCTTCTCCTGCTGCGTACACATCAAGCATAATTAATGCATCCACTTGTGAAAGCACTTGTACAAAATCATCAAATAAATCACGAGTACGAGAATAACGATGCGGTTGGAAAATCATAACAATACGTTTATCTCCCCATCCTTCCCGTGCGGCTTTAATCGTTACGCCCACTTCTGTTGGGTGATGACCATAATCATCAACTAAACGCACTTTACCATTTGGACGAATAAACTCACCTAACTGATCAAAACGACGACCTGCACCTTGAAAATCAGCAAGGGCTTCTAAAATGGCCTCATTGCTAATACCTTCTTCTTTGGCTACAGCAAGTGCAGCCGTTGCATTTAACGCATTATGTTTTCCTGGCACATTTAACAGCACATTAATACGCTCATTATCTGGGCAAATCACTGTGTAATGACCTTGAAAACCTGTTTGTTCATAATCTTCAATGCGATAATCTGCATGTTCACTAAAACCATATGTAATCACTTGACGACCAACTTTTGGCACAAGTTCCATTAATACTGGATCATCTGCACACATCACAGCTAAACCATAGAATGGCAAATTATGCAGGAATTTCACATAGGTGGCTTTCATTTTTTCAAAATCACCTTCGTAGGTATCCATATGGTCTGGTTCCATGTTAGTCACAACAGATACCATTGGCTGCAAATGTAAAAACGAGGCGTCACTTTCATCCGCTTCGGCAATTAAATAACGACTAGCACCTAAATGTGCATTTTTACCTGCAGATTTCACCAAACCACCGTTAACAAACGTTGGATCGAGTTTTGCTTGGGTGTAAATCATGGAAATCATAGCAGTTGTCGTCGTCTTCCCGTGAGTTCCTGCAACAGCAATACCATGACGGAAACGCATAATTTCAGCCAACATTTGTGCTCGTTGAATCACTGGAATGCGTTTTTGTTTCGCTGCAACTAATTCGGGGTTATCATCTTTTATCGCACTAGATACGACAACAACACTTGCACCTTCAATATGTTCTTCTGCATGGCCGATGTAGATTTTTGCTCCAGCTTGAGTTAAACGTTGAGTTACTAAGCCATCAGCAATATCTGATCCAGAGATTTGATAGCCTTCATTCAATAAAATCTCAGCAATACCACTCATTCCCGCGCCACCAATTCCAATAAAATGAATTTGTTGAACTCGACGCATTTCAGGAATAATTTTTCTAATTTCTTCGTGGGAATGTTTCATTTATTTTTCCTTTTTGACACATTGGCAAAATATTGGTGCCTATTCTAAAAGTGCGGTTGAAAATCGCAATGTTTTTCTTATTCTTTGGAATATCAATTAGTTTGAATTTTCTATAATAACCTCAGCAACTCGCTGTGCAGAGAAAGGTGTCGACATTGCTTTCGCTTTCTCAGCCATTTGTAATAAATTTTCACGAGTGAAGTTTTTTAAATAATTCACTAGAATTTCAGGCGTTAAATCTGCCTGTTCTATAATCTTTGCTGCTCCCACATCAGCCAAATATTTCGCATTTAAATATTGTTGACGATCTTTATGTTGGAAAGGTACAAAAATAGCTGCAGCGCCAACTGCCGCAATTTCACATACAGTTAATGCACCAGAACGGCAAAGTATCACATCAGCCCAAGCATAAGCCTCAGCCATATTATCAATAAATTCTGTTATTTTAACTTGTTCTGAATTCTCGCCATAAAGTTTGGTAACTTCTTCTACAGCACCTTTACCTACTTGATGACGAATGTCTAATTTATCTGTAAGCTGAGCTACTACTTTAGGTAAAGTATGATTAAGCACTCTAGCGCCTTGGCTACCACCAACCACTAAAACACGTAATTTTTCCTCACGCTCCGCAAAACGAACTTCAGGATATGGCATCTTAAATAAATCTTCTCGAACTGGATTACCAACAACTTCTGCATTAGGAAAAGCAGTTGGAAATGCTTGCAATACGCGAGTAGCAATTTTAGCTAACCATTTATTCGTTAAACCCGCTATCGCATTTTGTTCATGCAAAATTATCGGTACACCACAAAGTTTTGCAGCAATACCGCCAGGACCTGAAACATACCCCCCCATTCCAAGTACAGCGTCAGGCTTTTCTTCTTGAATAATTTTTTTTGCCTGCAACACAGCACGGAAAATCGCAAAAGGAGCGCTTAATAAAGCTTTTATACCTTTGCCACGCAAACCCGAAATTTGGATAAATCTAATTGGGATTCCATGTTTTGGTACAAGGTGAGCCTCCATTCGATCTTTGGTACCCAACCAGCAAATATCCCATCCTTGTTTTTGTAAAAATTGGGCCACCGCTATCGCGGGAAAAACATGACCGCCAGTTCCACCAGCCATCACTAATAATTTTTTATTTTTCATCTTCTTTATCTCTAATCATCGCGTAGGCGTGCTTGACCTGCGCGAAGTAAACGGTTTTCGTGATCAATACGTAATAAAATGCCAATAGTCGCCGACATAATGATAATACTCGAACCACCATAACTGACGAGTGGAAAGGTTAAACCTTTAGTCGGCAACATTCCTAGAGCCATACCTAAATTAACAAAGCCTTGGAAGAAAATCCAAAAGCCAATGCCTAAAGCTAAAAATCCTCTAAAACGCTGTTCTAACATTAAAGATTCTTTTCCGATCTTCAACGCTCTAAACACAAGCAAACCGAGCAAAATAACAACAATTAAAATGCCTATAAAACCAAACTCTTCACCAATAATCGCCATAATAAAGTCAGTATGCGCTTCAGGTAAATAATCTAGTTTTTGAATTGAATTACCTAACCCTTCACCCGTTATTTCACCACGACCAAATGCCATAAGAGAATTCGTTAATTGGAAGCCTGTACCATAAGGGTCTTTAAATGGATCTAAAAAACCAGTGAAACGTTTTAAACGATAAGAAGCAGAGATGATTAACCAAGCACCAAGAATTACACCTGTTGCACCAAGCAAAATAAATTGGAAAAAGTGCGCACCAACGATAAATAGCATACCGAAAGTAATAACAAACAGTACAACTGTACTTCCCATATCAGGCTGAACTAATAGGAACATCCCCATTACGCCCATCACAATAAAGGGTTTTATCGCACTAAATTTTCTACCTCTTACCTCATCATAACGACGAGTAAAATAGCTAGCCAAGAAACAAGTCAGTGCCAGCTTCGCAAATTCAGCTGGCTGAAAATTCAAAATACCCAATGAAATCCAACGCTTAGCACCATTTACTGATGTACCGATAAATAATACGGCTATCAATAAAGCTACGGCTGCCCAGAAAATATTTACATTCCATTTTTCCAACTTTTCAGTTGGAATATACAACATGGCATAACAAGTCGCTAAAGAAAGAAATACATAAAAAGCATCTCGTTTTGCAAAGTAAAAAGGATCATTAAATAAACGAGAGCTATAGGGAATAGATGCAGATGTAACTGAAACTAAACCAATTAAAAGCAAAATAACAAATAACCAAAATAGCGCACGATCATACAACAAACCTTGAGGTGTGATGCGTGTCCATTCATCGTAATTTTTTTTGATGTTTTGTAAAAATTCCATCTTATTTTTATTAATGACTAAATTAGGCTGAATATTGAGCTAAACGAGTAAATTCTTCACCGCGCTTTTCAAAAGAGGCAAACTGATCGAGGCTTGCACAAGCTGGCGACAATAATACCATATCTCCGATTTGCAATGTTGGGCGTAAAAATTCTATCGCTTGCTCCATTGTATCGAACAAATAACTTTGCGATGAAAGCTTAGCGAGTTGTGCACAATCTCGACCAAAACAATAACAAATAATGTGTGGTTGATTAATTAAGTCAGCTAATTCTGAAAAATCAGCCCCTTTTCCATCACCACCTAACAACAAATGTAATTTACCCTCAACATAAAGGCCTGCTAATGCGGCAACTGTACTCCCTACATTTGTTGCTTTAGAGTCATTAATCCAACGAATGCCATTAGCTTGATGTGCTAATTGAAAACGATGATCTAACCCTTTGAAATGACGAAGTGCGGTACGAATTGAATCTAAATTAATACCGACAGCTTGTGCCAATGCCGTTGCCGCCAAAATATTCATATAATTATGGCGACCGACTAATGTTGCTTCTTCACAAGGCAAAATCACTTCATCTTTTGCCATTAAGTATTGCTTGCCGTTTTCCGTTTTCAGCCAATAATCTGCTGTATTTTCCGCAAAAGAAACGGTTTGTTTCGCTTGATTTTCACCTTCACCAAAAGTCAGCTTATCCTCATTATTTAAAACTCCGACCTCAGCATTATGATAAATGCGTAATTTTGCTTGGCGATAATCGTCTAAATCCACATAGCGATCCATATGATCTTCAGTCACGTTCAAGACCGTTGCAACCGCAGCTTTTAAGCTGTAAATTGTTTCAAGCTGAAAACTAGACAGCTCTAGTACATAAAGTTCACAATCTTCATTCAACAATGACAAAGCTGGAATTCCAATATTACCGCCCATACCAACTTTCACGCCAGCAGCTTTCGCCATTTCATAAACTAAAGTAGTCACGGTACTTTTTCCATTTGAACCGGTAATCCCAACAATTGGCTTCGTCACCGCTCTGCAGAATAATTCAATATCACCGATTACTTCTACGCCAGCTTTAAGTGCGGTTTGAATTTCAGTTGTTTTTACCGCAAGCCCTGGGCTAATAACAATCATATCGCTTTCAAGTAACCATTCCTGATTTAAACTACCAGTATGAAGAGGGATATTTTGAGGAAGTTTATCAACACCAGTAGGATTTTTTCGGGTATCAATCACACGAATATTAGCCTGTTGGGATAAGAGATAATCCACGCAAGAAAGACCTGTTTTGCCAAGCCCGATGATAGTAATATTTTTGTTTTGATAGGTGTTCATTTTCTTTCTTCTTAATTGCTATAAATTTTAAAATTATATTATCGATGGAAATATAAATTTCCTTTACTAACGTAAAAAAGGTCGCCCTTTCAAAAACTGAAAGAGCGAGCCTAGCTATATTCATTAACGCAACTTCAAGGTTACCAATCCCATCAACACTAACATTAAGGAAATAATCCAAAACCGAATAATCACTCTTGGCTCTGGCCATCCCTTCAATTCAAAATGGTGGTGAATCGGTGCCATTCTAAAAATGCGTTGCTTGCGTAACTTATAAGAGCCCACTTGCAAAATAACAGAGAGCGCTTCAACAACAAATACCCCGCCCATTATCACAAGCAAAAATTCCTGACGAACAAGAATCGCTACTACACCAAGTGCTCCGCCTAACGCAAGGGAACCTACATCGCCCATAAAGACTTGTGCGGGATAAGTATTGAACCACAAGAATCCTAACCCTGCACCAACGATGGCGGTACAAAATACAACCACCTCAGAACTATATTTAATGTATGGGATGTGTAAGTATTCTGCAAAATTCACGTTACCTGTTGCCCAAGCAATTAATGCAAATGCGCCTGCAACAAGCGCTGTTGGCATAATCGCCAATCCATCCAAACCATCTGTTAAATTCACCGCATTACCCGTTCCAACAATCACAAAGTAAGACAACACAATATAGAACAAACCTAATTGAGGCATAATGTCTTTAAAGAATGGAATCACTAAACGGGTTGCATCGGTATCGTGGCCAAGCCAATAAAGCCAAAGGATTGCCACTAATGCCACAACAGACATCCAAAAATATTTCCAACGAGCAATTAAACCATCTGTATTTTTACGGGTAATTTTACGGAAATCATCCACAAAACCAATTGCACCATACCCAAATAATACAAATAAGCAAACCCAAATATAAGGATTCGCGAGATTTGCCCATAATAACGTACTTACGCCAATAGAGAATAAAATCATCACACCGCCCATAGTAGGGGTGCCTTTTTTTGCAAAGTGACTTTCAGGACCATCATTTCGCACTTCTTGGCCAAATTTTAAGATCTGTAAACGTTTGATCACTTTTGGACCAATCCAAAGTGAGATAAAAAGTGCGGTTAATAATGCAAGAATTGCACGGACGGTAATATAAGAAATCGCATTAAACGCGGTTTCATAACGAACAAGATATTCAGCAAGCCAGACTAACATTTAATTTTATCCTTTAATGAATAAATCACATCTTCCATTTTCATTGAGCGCGAGCCTTTTCCTAGCACCACGACTTTTTTGTTTTGTTGTAATTGGGTTTCAATTAATGGCACAAGAAAATCAACCATCTCCACCTTATCAGTAAAATGCTTACCCGAAACAGCCTCAGAAATAACCGCACTTTCGTTGCCATAAGAACAAACTAAATCTAAATTTGCCGAGTTGGCATGTTGTCCTACTTCACGGTGAATAGAGAGAGAGTTTTTGCCTAACTCTTTCATATCACCGATACACAAAATACGGAAAGCATCATAACTTTTTAGGACATCAATGGCAGCACAGAGAGAATCTTTATTTGCGTTATAAGTATCATCTAACAACAATAAATTAGGCGTTACTTGAATTGGGAATAAACGTCCTTTCACTTGTGAACATTGTTCTAATCCAGCTTTTACATCCGTAAGAGTGGCGCCAACATTCATGGCAAGTGCGGTGGCAGCCAAGGCATTTTTTACATTATGTTTACCAAGATAAGGCAAGTTAATTTCAATTTCACCTTGTGGGGAAATAAGCGTAAAAGTGGAACCTTGATCAGTATGATGAATATCTTTTGCAGAATAATCTTTACCGTTGAAATATTGAATTTCATGTTCACCGATTTCTTTTTGCCAACAATCTAAATGGTTATGTTCTGCATTAATAATCGCCACACCATTCGATGTTAAACCACTATAAATCTCACCTTTAGCTTGTGCAACGCCCTCTAAAGAACCAAAGCCCTCTAAATGCGCGGGCGCAATATTATTAATCAATGCGGCATCAGGTTGAGCTAATTTTGTGGTGTAATCAATTTCACCTTGATGATTTGCACCAAGTTCGATTACGGCGAAACGATGTTTTTCTGTTAAGCGAAGAAGGGTTAAAGGCACACCAATATCGTTATTAAAATTACCATTGGTAAAAAGTACCGCGTCTGAATCGCCAGCAGTATGTTGCAAAATACTCGCCGTCATTTCTTTTACCGTGGTTTTACCAGAAGACCCTGTCATAGCAACAGTACGTGGATTAATTTTCTCGCGTAACCATTTTGCAAGTTCGCCCAAAGCAATTCGAGTATCCTTAACCACAAGTTGTGGAACAGAAATGGAAGAATTTTCTTGCTGAACAACAACGGCTACCACACCTTGTGCTACCGCTTGCTCAAGATATTGGTGAGCATCAAACTTTTCACCTTTCAACGCAAAAAATAAACTATTTGATACGCTTTTTCGGGTATCTGTATTAATTTCTTCAACTTGCACATTTTTACCGCCAATTAATTTAGCTTGAAGAATCTGTGCCAATTGTTCAGTAGAGAGTTTAATCATAATTTAATTGTTATTATTTTAAAAAATCATGTGCAATTTCTTGGTCTGAAAAATGCACGATTTCAGTGCCAATAATTTGATAATTTTCATGGCCTTTACCAGCAATTAAAATCACATCATTTTCAACCGCACTTTCAATCGCAAACTGAATGGCCTGTTCGCGATCAGGAATAATGCCTACTTTATCCATATTTTTAAAGCCGGCAACAATATCTGATTCAATTTGGCTTTGTGATTCTGTTCTAGGATTATCTTTTGTTACGATAACCTTTTCTGCAAACTGCTCTGCGACTTGTGCCATCAATGGGCGTTTACCTCTATCGCGGTCTCCACCACAGCCAAAAATACACCATAACTCACCTTGGCAATGTTCACGCGCTGCCATCAAGGCTTTTTCTAATGCGTCAGGTGTATGCGCATAATCTACAATAACTGTTGGTTTATTTGGATATTGAATCATTTCCATTCTTCCACATACTCCTTTCAAAGATTTCGCCGTAGCAAGTAAATTTCCTAATGGGTAACCAAATGATAATAACGTAGTCATCACTAATAACAAATTGCTTACATTGAAAGCACCGATTAACGGACTATGCAATACGCCATTACCCCAGCTAGATTCAAAAGTAATATCTGCGCCTTTAGCATGATAGTGGATATTTGTTGCCTTCATCCATTGATGTGAGTTTGGTTGAAAATCAGCCCTCGTACTTACCGCAATAGCATCAGGCAATTCACTTAACCATTGGCATCCAATCTCATCATCAGCGTTAATCACTTTAATTTGCGTATCTAATTCGGTGAACAAGCGTTTTTTGGCGGAAGCATAATTTTCCATAGTCTGGTGATAATCTAGATGATCACGCGTTAAGTTCGTAAAAATTCCAGCTTTAAAACGCAGCGCCTCCACGCGATGTTGTGCCAAACCATGCGATGAAACTTCAATAGAGGCAAAATCTGCACCTGCTTGCTTAAAACTAAAAAGTGATGATTGAATTTCCACTGCTGAGCCAGTTGTATTTTTAGCTTCTACAACTTGACCTAAAAGTCCATTACCTATAGTTCCCATCACAGCAGCACGATGACCTAATAATTCCGCCCATTGCGCTAATAATTGAGAAATAGTGGTTTTGCCATTTGTCCCTGTTACGCCAACAAGCGTTAATTTTTTAGAAGGCGAATCATAGAAAATATCCGCCAAAGACGAAAGATGACGTGCAAGTTGATAATATTTAACTACTGGCACATTCCCGATAAACGTTACAGTTAAATGCTCGCTAGATAATTCTGTCTCAGACACCACCGCACTCGCACCAGAATGAATAGCAGAATCAATAAATTGATTTCCATCGACCTGATGACCTTTTATCGCCACAAAAAGATCTCCAGCTTTAACTTTACGGCTATCCAACACCATATTATGGAGTTCTATATCATTCATTAATTCAGGCAAATTAAAAAGTGCGGTGAGTTTTTTCATAATTTTTCCTTAATTCACTTTTTGATTCTTGTGATCACTAACATATACGATACGTTTTGCGCTTTTAGTTGCTGTTTTTTCAACGGGTTCAGCATCTTGTGGAATAGCATTTGCACGCAAAGCATAGCCCATAATGCTAGAGAATACTGGCGCAGAGACTGCACCACCATAATATTCACCGGCTTTTGGATCATTAATCAAAATCACTAATGCATAACGAGGGTCACTAATCGGTGCAATACCCGCAGTAAATGCCACATATTTATTTACATAATGTCCATTTTCAATCTTACGTGCCGTACCAGTTTTCACACCAACACGGTAGCCTTCCACCATTGCGCGTTTATTTTTGATTGCTACTTTCTCTAAAATCCCTACGATATCTTTAGTTATTTTTTCAGAGAAAACACGTTTTCCAATGACTGGCGGATCAACTTTAGTGATAGAAAGCGGGCGATACACCCCAAAACTACCAAGGGTTGCATATGCTCTAGCGATTTGTAAAGGTGTCGCAGTAATACCATAACCATAAGCGACTGTTGCACGTTCAATATCTGCCCAGCGTTTACGGTTTGCATTCAAAATCCCAACTTGTTCACCAATCAAGCCTAAATCTGTCGGTTTACTTAAACCTGCATTTTGATAAGTTTCCATCAATGCACTAGGTGGCATACGCAATGCAAGGCGACTCACACCACGGTTACTAGAATTAATTAAAATCTCATCTAAAGTTTGTTGTGCGCGAGGTGCAACGTCCACAATTTCTTTGCCACTCACTGTGAATGATCCCGTGTTGATGATTTCATCACGGCGCACTACTCCACGTTGAAGTGCGGTTAAAACTACGAAAGGTTTTACAGTAGAACCAGGCTCAAACGTATCGGTGATTGCTCGGTTACGCATTAACTCGGATTTCACACCAACACGGTTGTTTGGATTGTAAGATGGTGCAGTAGCCATAGCCAATACTTCACCAGTTCGAACATCAACTAACACAGCAGTACCAGACTCAGCATTATTGTCAGACACTGCCTTTTTAATCTCACGATATACCATGGATTGCAATTTTTCATCGATACTTAAAGTGACATCTTGCGCATCATATTTTTTCTCATCCGCAATATGTTCAACGATATTTCCGCGTTTATCTTTACGAACAGTACGTGAACCATCTTTACCCACAAGCATAGAATTAAAGCTTTTCTCAATGCCCTCAATACCATTTCCATCAATATCGGTATAACCCACCACATGCGCAGCTTCTTCTACGCGAGGATAAAAACGACGATGTTCAGTTTCTAAATTAATACCTTTAATCTTAAGTTTACGAATATAGTCTGCTTTATTAGATTCTACTTGACGGGCCAAATATAAATAACCGGATTTGGAGTTCTTCTCGATTTTTTTCACCAAATCATTTTCGCTCATACCCAATTCTTGGGCCAAAGCAGTAATCCGCTCTTTATCCTCAAGTGCATTTTCTTTTAACATGGTTTTCGGATCTGCAACCACCGCATTCATCGGTACACTTACAGATAAAAGCTGACCATTACGATCTAAAATTGAACCACGCACAGATAACACTTCATCTTTACGCAAAGAACGTTTATCAGCCTCTCCAGATAAGGTACTCGAATCAACAGACTGCACATAAGCCGCACGAGCGACTAAAGCACATAAACCGGCCAAAATACAAAAAGCAGAAACCCAATAACGAACACGCATAAAACATTTATCAAACACCATTTTCGGTTTGTTATGTTTCACGGCTTCAGGTGCGGTTAATTTTCTAATTGTTTTTTTAGACTTATTTGATTTACGAGAAGAATTGAATTTAACCATCTTTTTACCTATTATTCTCTAATCTCAACTTCTTGTTCTGTCGTTAAAGGTTTCATTTTTAAAGTACCTACAGCAATAGATTCTACTCTTGTACTATCCCCTTCAGTCGCTTCCTGCACCTGTAAATTTCGATATTCATTTTCAAGCGCTTGCCTTTGTAAAATAAGTGCACCATTTTCAGAAATTAACTGACGTGTTTTATGCGTCACCCAAATAGCGCCCATTGCTGATACCAAAATTGCTATTAATAAGAAAACAATTAGCTTATTTGAAGAAAACAAATCTTCAACTAAAATCTGCTGTAACGGATAACGAGGTTTATTATTTTCAGACATCACTAAATTCTCTCCGCCACACGCAATACTGCACTTCTTGAACGAGGATTTGCTTGAATTTCTGCATCACTTGGTTGAATTGCTTTACCAATAGTTTTTAATTTTTGATTACGTTGAATTTGGTCTTCTCGCAATGGCAAACCTTTAGGGATATCCTCACCTTTACTTTGTTTTTTCATAAAATGTTTTACCATTCTATCTTCTAAAGAATGGAAACTAATAATTGATAAACGCCCTTCTGGTGCTAACATGTCTAAAGCAGAATTGAGTACACTTTCCAATTCATCTAATTCTGCATTGATGAAAATACGAATAGCTTGGAAACTGCGAGTCGCAGGATGTTTATGTTTATCTTTGAAAGGTACCGCTTGTGAAATAAGTTCAGCTAATTGACTAGTACGCGATAAAAATTCGGTGCCATTTTTAGCCGCACTTTTGTTGTAATCAACAATAGCGGTGGCAATACGTTTAGCGAAACGCTCTTCGCCAAAAGTTTTCAAAACCCAAGTTAAATCCTCAACCGATACTTGTTTTAACCATTCTTCCGCTGATAAACCTTGAGTCGTGTCCATACGCATATCAAGTGGGCCATCTTTCATAAAACTAAATCCACGTTCAGCTTCATCAAGCTGTGGGGATGACACGCCAAGATCAAGTAAAATGCCGTCAATTTTGCCAACCAAAA